>JBJTBE010000057.1:0-13027 GCA_046091165.1 Solirubrobacterales bacterium
ACGGGCTTCCGTCAGAGCTGGCGCGCACCGGCGTCGAGCTGCCGCTGCTGGCCGGGGCCGGGGTCCTGCTCCTGGCCGGCGGTATCGGGATCCGCCGGATCTCGGGTGAGCGCCGCTGAGCCCCGCCTGACCGCCGGGCCCGACGAGACCGCCGACCTGGCCGCGGAGCTGGCGGCCGGGCTCGAGGGGGGAGACGTCGTCTTCCTGGCCGGCGAGGTGGGTTCGGGAAAGACGACCTTCGTCAGGGCTGCCTGCCGGGCGCTGGGAGTCACCTCGCCGGTCACCAGCCCCAGCTTTACGCTGGCCCAGCGCTACGAGGACGGGCGGCTGCCGGTCTCCCACCTCGACTTCCAGAGGCTGGGCGGCGGTGAGGAGGACCCGTCGCTCTTCGCCGACGAGGTCTCGCCGGAGCGCATCACCTTCGTCGAATGGGCCGGCGAGGCGCCGGTGGGTATCGGGTGGGAGCCGGCCTGGGTGGTCGAGCTCGAGCACGCCGGCCAGGACCGGCGGCGGATCTCGGTGATGCGCGGGGGCGCCGGGTGACCCTGGTCGCCTTCGATACCTCGACGCCGGCCACCGTCGTGGCGGTCGAGGAGGGCGGCGAGGTCCTCTCGCGGCACCTCCCCGCGCCGCCGGCCAGCCACCCGGCCCACTCGACGCAGCTCCTCGCGGCCGCCGCCGGCCTGCTGGAAGAGGCCGGCTCCGGGTGGCCGGCGGTGGACCGTATCGGGGTCGGGACAGGGCCAGGAACCTTCACCGGCCTCAGGATCTCGGCAGCGACCGCAGAAGGCCTTCGCAGGGCGCAGGGGGCGGCGGTGGTTGGCGTCAGCTCGCTCGAGGCCCTTTCGCTGCCGGCGAGGGAGCGCTGGCCCTCGCGACCGGTCTGCGCGGTGATCGACGCCCGGCGCGGTGAACTCTTCGCCGCCGGCTGGACGGCGGCGGGAGCGGTGGCGTTCGGCCCACGGGTAGTCGGTCCCGAGGAGGCCGGGGGGCTCTTCGGTCCCGACGCCGCCGGGTGGGCTGTCGTCGGGCAGGTGCCCGAGGAGTTCGAGGGGGCGCTGAGGTCGGCCGGGGTGGACCGCCCGGCCCCGGGGGATGCCCTTAACCTCATCGGCGGAGCCGCGCTCTGCGAGCTGGCGCGCGAGGGGGAGCCGATAAGCGGCCCCGTGCTTCCCGACTACCTGCGTGAACCCGATGCCCGCCGACGCTGAGACCACGATGGACATGGCCACGCCGGCGATCAGGCGCCTGGTCTACGCCGACCTTCCCGACGTCATCGGGATCGAGCGCAGGTGCTTTCCGACCCCGTGGTCCCTGGCCATGTTCGTCCTGGAGCTCAGCAAGCCGGGCGGGATCTGCCTGGCGCTGGACGAGGAGGATGCCCTCGCCGGATACCTGGTCTGCTCGCGGTTCGAGGATGTCTGGCACCTCATGAACGTCTCGGTCGACCCGGGGCGCCGCCGCCGGGGCCACGCCGCCGCCCTGATCGACGAGCTGCTCGGGCAGCTGGGGGAGCAGGCCCGCCTCACGCTTGAGGTGCGGCCCTCCAACTCGGCGGCAATTGCCCTCTACGAGCGCTATGGCTTCCTGGAGGTCGGGAGGCGCCGGTCCTATTACCACGACAACGGCGAAGACGCCCTGATCATGTGGCTCACCCCGGCAACCCGGCGGGGAAGCCTCGAGGACGTGCCTGCCGCCGGGCCGGTGAGCCCCTCATGAGCGCGCCGCTGCTCGCGCTCGAGACCAGCTGCGACGACACCTGCGCCGCCGTCATCGGTCCGGAGGGCGAGATCCTTTCGAGCGTGATCTCCTCGCAGGGCATCCACGACGCCTACGGGGGCGTCGTGCCCGAGATCGCCTCCCGTCGCCATCTCGAGCTGGTCGGGGCAGCGGTCGACGACGCGCTCGCCCGGGCGCAGACCGACCTCGGGCAGCTCGGCGGCGTGGCGGTCACGCAGGGCCCCGGCCTGGCGGGTGCCCTGCTGGTCGGCGTCTCGGCGGCGAAGGCGCTGGCCCTCGCCTCAGGCCTGCCGCTCTACGGCGTAGACCACCTGCAGGGCCACGTGTCGGCCAACTTCGTGGCGCCCGACCCGTTCGAGCCGCCCTTCGTCGCCCTGGTGGCCAGCGGCGGCCATACGCTGCTGGCGTCGGTCACCGAGCGCCACGGCTACGAGCTGCTCGGGCAGACCCTCGACGACGCGGCCGGGGAGGCGTTCGACAAGGGTGCGCGGATGCTCGGCCTTGGCTTTCCCGGTGGGCCGGCCCTGGAGAAGCTCGCCCGGGACGGGGATCCGGCGGCCTTCCGGTTTCCGGTCGCCGACCGGCTCGACGGGCTCGACTTCTCCTTCTCGGGCCTCAAGACGGCCCTGCTCTACGTGACCCGCGAGCTCGGGCCGCAGGGCACCGAGGAGCGCCGGGCCGACCTTGCGGCCTCCTACCAGGAGGCGATTGTCACGGCCCTGGTCTCGAGGCTTGCCGAGGCGGTCGAGCGCTGCGGCGTCGAGCGCGTGGCGATCGGGGGCGGGGTGGCGGCCAATGGTCCCCTGCGCGAGCGGGTGGCGGCGATGGGGATCGATTGGCACGCACCGGCGATGGCGCTCTGCACCGACAACGCGGCGATGATCGGCGTTGCCGCCCTCCAGCAGGAGCCGCTCTCTCCCGGCGAGGCGGCGGCACTGGAGCCCTACACGACGGCGAGGTCGCCGGCTTGACCCGCGTGGTCACCGTCTTCACGAGGCCGGGCTGCCACCTGTGCGACCAGGCGATCGAGCTTCTCGAGGGTCTGGACCGGCCCGACCTGCGGATCGAAACCGTCGATATCGAGACCGACGACAGCCTCCTGGCGCGCTACCTGGAGCGCATTCCCGTGGTCGCGCTGGACGGTGTCGAGCTCTCCGACTTTCACGTCGACGCCGACGACCTCTTGCATCGCCTCGACCGGTCCGCCGCCCGGTAGCATCGGCAGGGTGAGCGCGCCCGAGACGGAGACCCCGCCCCCGCACGGCGCCGACGCGCCACGCCTCTCGCTCGGGGTGGCCGCCCGCCTGTCGCGTTACCTCCAGGTCCTCACCCAGGCCCGAAAGATGGGCAAGGAGACGATCTCCTCGCGCGAGCTCTCGGAGTACACGCACGTCAACCCGACCCAGATCCGGCGCGACCTCTCCGGTTTCGGGCGCTTCGGCAAGCGCGGGGTCGGCTACAACGTCGACGGGCTGATCGGGGAGATCCGCACGATCCTCCAGACCGCCGGCCAGCACAACATCGCCCTCTTCGGCGCCGGGCGGCTGGGGAAGGCGATCGCCTCCTCGGACATCTTCGCCGACCACGGCTTCGACGTGGTGGCCGTGTTCGACGCCGACCCGAGGAAGGTCGGAACGACGGTGGGCGGCCACGTGGTCAGGCCACTGGCCGAGCTCGACCAGGTGGTGGAGGAGGACGGGCTGGTGGTCGCCGTCCTGGCTGTTCCTGCCGAGGCGGCCCAGCCGCTCGCCGACACCCTCGTCTCGGCGGGGGTGAAGATCATCTTCAACTACTCGGAGGGGCTGCTCCAGGTGCCCCCGGACGTGACGGTCCACACCTCAAGCCCCGCCATCGACCTGCTCCACGCGCTCTACTTCTACCTCTCCTGAGGCTCCAGCATGGCCGCACTAGACCTTGACGCCGCCGAGGCGGGCTTCCAGCGAACCACCGACGGCACGGTGGGGATAGAGGAGGAGTTCGCCATTCTCGACCCGGAGAGCCTCGACCTGGTCCCGGCGTTCGACGAGCTCTTCGAAATCGCTACCGGCGACGAGCTCCTCGGGGAGCACGTCGCCGGGGAGCTGATCATTTCCGAGATCGAGATCAAGTCGAAGGCCGGGGACGACTTCAACGACGCGGTAGCCGACCAGAGGCGGGCCCGTTCCGGCCTCTTTGCCTTGGCGCAGGCGCAGGGCTACCGGCTGGGCTCGACGGGAACCCACCCGTGGGCCGACTACCGGGAGCAGGTGTTTGTCGACACCGAGCACTACCGACGGGTCACCGGCGAGCTCCAGTACGTGGCGAGGCGCAACAACACCTTCGCCCTCCACGTCCACGTCGGCGTCAGCGGCGCCGACCGCGCCGTTCGCGTGTGCGACCGGCTGCGCCCGGTGCTCCCGACGCTGCTGGCCGCGAGCGTCAACTCTCCGTTCCTGGAGGGCCACGACAGCGGCCTGCGCTCGGCCCGCACCCAGACCTTCACCCGTTCGTTCCCGCGCTGCGGCATTCCCGACGCGTTCGGTTCCTGGGCGGCCTACCGCGAGTACCTTGAGCTGCTCGTGGCCACCGGCTCGATCGTCGAGGCCACCCAGGTGTGGTGGTCCATCCGTCCCCACCTGGTCTTCGGGACGGTCGAGGTGCGAATCTGTGACGCGCAGATGACCGCGGAGGAGTCCGAGGCGCTCGCCGGGCTGATCGTGGCCTGCGTCCTTCAGGCCGCCCGTGACGAGGACGAGGGCAGGCCCATGCCCGACGTGCCGCCCCGGCTGGTCGAGGAGAACCTCTGGCGGGCGATTCGCTGGGGCGACGAGGGTGAGCTGATCGACTTTGCCAGCGGCCGGTCGCGCCCGGCGCGGCGGGCCGTCGACGAGCTGCAGGAGTGGACCGAGGCGGTTCGCTCGGAATGGTCGATCGACACCGCCCTGCCCGAGCGAACCGGCGCCAGGCGCCAGCTGGACCGGTTCGAGGACGGCGAGTCGCTGCGGGACGTCTACGCTTCCACGGTGGCCCTTACGGGCGAAAGCTATGGCGGGGATGCCCCGACGGAGGATTCCGAGTGACCGAGGACGAGAAGGCCCAGGAGGAGAACGCGACAGAAGCAGCTCCGGCCGAGCCGGCCGGGGGCGACCCGGCCATGGAGCCGGGCGCCGGGGACCGGCCGCCCACCGAGGAGGAGCTGCGCGCCGCCTACGAGGCGGAGCTCAAGGCCCTGCGCGTCGAGGAGGTGGTCGCCCAGACGGTCGTCTCGCTCCTCAACCTCGGCGCACGCAAGGCCGGCCTGCTTCCCGGCTCCGAGGACGAGGCCGACGCCGGCCAGGTCGCCCTCGCGGTGGAGAGCGTCCGGCGCCTGCTGCCGCTGATCGAGCCCGCCCTGGGGGAGAACGCGCCGCAGATCAAGGACGCCCTCTCCCAGCTCCAGGTCGCCTACGCCCGCCTGGCCGGCGAGGAGGGTGACGGCGGGGAGCCCGCGGCCGGCGACGCCGGAGCAGAGGCCCCGGCCGACGGAGACGCAGGTCAGGCCCCCGGTGGCGAGGAGCCACCGCAGGGTGGCTCGAGCGGTCTCTGGGTTCCCGGACGCTAGGAGCGCTGGTCCGCCCCGGCGCTACCGGGGAGCCGGTGGCGCGGGCGAAGCGATAACATCGCCGCCGCCTGGCGCCGTGCCGAATGGGCGCACCAGCCGGCCCCGCCCCTGCGCGGGTGACCGATCACCTTAAAACCGGAGGCATTAGTCCCTTGTCCGCATTCTTCATCGACAACGGCGTCATCATCGCGGTGGCCTGTTCGCTCCTCGCCGTCGCCTACGGCCTGGTCACCACCTCGCGCCTGCTTGCCCTCTCGCCCGGAAACGCCGAGATGCAGCGGATCTCGGCCGCCGTCCAGGCCGGCGCCCGTGCCTACCTCAACCGCCAGTACGCGGTCATTGCCGGCGTCGGGGTCGTCCTCTTCGTCGCCCTGCTCTTCATCCAGGACCTGGCGGTTGCGATCGGCTTCGTGATCGGAGGCATCCTCTCCGGTGCGGCCGGCTACATCGGGATGAACGTCTCGGTGCGGGCCAACGCCCGGGTCGCCGAGTCGGCCCGTGGCGGTATCGGCCCGGCCCTCGGGGTCGCGTTCCGCGGCGGGGCCATCACGGGCATGCTCGTCGTTGGGCTCGCCCTGCTCGGGGTCGCCGGCTACTACGGGATCCTCACCGCGTTCTTCGACGAGTCGGCCAAGACGGCGGTGATTGCCCTGATCGGCCTCGGCTTCGGGGGCTCGCTGATCTCGGTCTTTGCCCGGCTCGGGGGCGGCATCTTCACCAAAGCCGCCGACGTCGGCGCCGACCTCGTCGGCAAGGTCGAGGCGGGAATCCCCGAGGATGACCCCCGCAACCCCGCGGTAATCGCCGACAACGTGGGCGACAACGTCGGCGACTGCGCCGGGATGGCCGCCGACCTCTTCGAGACCTACGCCGTCACCGCCGTGGCCGTGATGCTCCTCGGTGTCCTGACCTTCTCCCAGCAGACCGCCGTGGCCCTCTATCCGCTGGTGCTGGGAGGCGTGGCGATCATCGCCTCGATCATCGGCACCTTCGCCGTGCGCTCGAAGAAGGGCAACGTCGAGCGCGCTCTCTACCAGGGCCTGGTCGTCTCCGGCGTCATCGCTGCCGCCGCCTTCTACCCGGTCACGGCCTGGATGATGGACGGCATCACCCTCAGCGAGGTCTCAGGCGCCGTCCAGGCCCCGAGCGTGCTGGAGCTCTACCTCTGCGCGATCGTCGGGATCGTCGTCACGGCGTTCCTGTTCCTGCTGACCGACTACTACACCTCGACCCGCTTTGGCCCGGTGCGCAAGACCGCCGACGCCAGCCAGACCGGCCACGCCACCAACATCATCTCCGGCCTGGCCCAGGGCCTCCAGGCGACCGCGCTCCCGGCCCTCGTGCTGGTTCTCGGCATCCTCGCCTCCTGGAAGCTCGCCGGCGGCGGCGTGCAGGGGATCTACGGAATCGGCGTCGCCGTGATGGGCCAGCTCTCGCTGACCGGCCTGATCGTCGCGCTCGACGCCTTCGGGCCGATCACCGACAACGCGGGCGGCATCGCCGAGATGGCCGACATGCCCGAGGAGGTACGCAACGTCACCGACCCGCTCGACGCGGTCGGCAACACCACCAAGGCGGTCACCAAGGGTTACGCGATCGGCTCGGCTGTCCTGGCGGCGATCGTCCTGTTTGCCGGCTTCAAGGAGGAGCTGGCCATGGACGGCTTCGAGACCCAGTTCCCGATCGACGACCCCGCGATCCTGATGGGGCTGCTGATCGGCGGCCTGATGGTGACGCTCTTCGCCGCCCTCTCGATGGAGGCCGTCGGCCGCGCCGGCGGGAAGGTGGTCGAGGAGGTTCGCCGGCAGTTCCGCGAGAAGCCGGGGATCATGGACGGGACCGACGAGCCGGACTACAAGACCTGCGTGGCGATCGTCACCGCCGCGGCCCAGAAGGAGATGATCATTCCTTCGCTCATCCCGATCGTCCTGACCACGATCGTCGGTCTTCTCTCGATCGCCGCCCTGGGCGGCCTGCTGATCGGGGTCATCGTCGTGGGCTTCTTCTTTGCGGTGATGATGACCGCGGGCGGAGGCGCCTGGGACAACGCCAAGAAGCTGATCGAGGACGGCGCCTTCGGCGGCAAGGGCTCGGAGGCCCACGCCGCGTCGGTGACCGGCGACACGGTGGGTGACCCGTTCAAGGACACGGCGGGCCCCGCGATCAACCCGATGATCAAGGTCGCCAATATCGTCGCCATCCTGATCATCCCGCTGATCACCTGATCGGCAGGCGGTCGGGGACGCTCGAGCCGTGAGTACCGCCAGCCGCTTCTGGCACCCGTTCGCCGACATGGCCCAGGTCGCGGGCCACGAGTTCGTCATCGAGCGTGGCGAGGGAGCCACGGTCTGGGACGCCGACGGCAACGAGTACTTCGACGGCACCGCAAGCCTGTGGTGCGTCAACGCCGGCCACGGGCGCACCGAGATCGCCGAGGCGGTGGCGGCGCAGATGGGGCAGCTGGCCACCTACCAGACGTTCAGCACCTTCTCCAACCGGCCGGCAATGGAGCTGTCCGACCGGCTCGCCGCTTACGCCGAGCCGATAGTCGAGGAGCCGCGGGTCTTCCTGGGGCTCGGCGGCGGCGACGCGATCGAGACCGCCGCCAAGCTCGCACGGCGTTACTTCAGCGCCATCGGCGAGCCCGGCCGTGAGCACATAATCGGTCGCACCCAGGGCTACCACGGCACCCACGGGCTGGGAACGGCGATCGGAGGCATCGCCGTAAACCAGGACGGCATGGGGCCGATGGACCCGAAGACCACGCACGTCGCCTGGGACTCCCTCGAGGAGCTCGAGGCCGAGTTCGAGCGCGTGGGGCCCGAACGCGTTGCCGCCGTTTTCGCCGAGCCGGTGATCGGGGCGGGAGGCGTCCACCGGGTGCCGCCTAATTACCTGCAGGGACTGGCCGAGCTCTGCCGCCGTCACGGCGCGCTCTTCATCGCGGACTGCGTGATCGCCGCCTTCGGCCGGCTGGGAACCTGGTGGGGGGTCGATCGGTTCGACCTGCGCCCGGACATGATCACCTTCGCCAAGGGCGTGACCAGCGGTTACCTGCCGCTGGGCGGCGTGGTCGTCGGCCAGCGTGTCGCCGAACCATTCTGGGAGGGAGAGGGGGCCTGGTTCCGTCACGGGCAGACCTACTCCGGCCATCCCACCTGCTGCGCGGCGGCGATCGCCAACCTCGACGTGATCGAGCGCGACGGCCTTCTCGAGCGCGGGCGGGAGATGGAAGGCGAACTGGCCGGCGCCCTGGATCCGCTTGGCGCCCATCCCCTGGTGGGCGAAGTGCGCTCCGGCATCGGCGCCCTGGCTGCGGTGGCGCTTGCGCCCGAGGTCCTCGCCGAGCGTCCCGGCCTGCAGTTCGAGCTGTTCGCCGAGGTCAGGCGGCGCGGCGTGCTGGTCAGGCCGCTGGGAGACGCCGTCGCCCTGTCGCCGCCGCTGGTCGCCACCGGGGCCCAGATCGACGCCGCGGGAGCGGCGATCGGCGAGGCGCTCGACGCCCTCGGGCAGGCGTAGAGCTCCCGAGGCCGTGCTGAACGGCGGCTCTCAGAGCCCCCTGGCACCCGGGCGCGCCCATAGAATCGGCCTCTGGTGACCAGCCAGGGCAGAAACTAGATGGCCAAGCGCCGACTCTACGGTCTCCAGAGGGTTCTCGGGGTCAACGCGCTCTTCTCGACGGCCTACGGGAACGTCGGCTCGTCCATCTACTACGCGCTGGGGCTCGTGGCGGCGCTGGCGCTCGGGCTCACGCCACTCGTCTTCATCCTCACCGGGGTCATCTTCTTCCTCACGGCGAGCACCTACGCCGAGGCGACGGCCATGTACCCGGAGGCCGGCGGCTCGTCGAGCTTCGCGCGCCGGGCGTTCAACGAGTTTGTCTCCTTCTTCGCGGCCTGGGGCCAGATGCTCAACTACATCATCACGATCGCCATCTCGGCTTATTTCGTGCCGCACTACCTCGGCGCGATCCTCTGGGAGCCGTTGCGCAGCGGCCCGGCCGACATCATCGCGGCGATCGTGATCGTCGCGGTGCTGGCGGCGATCAACGTGTTCGGGGCCCAGGAGTCGACCGGGGTCAACATCACGCTCGCGCTGGTCGACTTCGCCACACAGCTCCTGCTCGTCGTGCTGGGCCTCGTGCTGGTCTTCTCGCCGGACGTCCTGGTCTCCAACGTCCAGTTCGGCATCGCGCCGACCTGGTCGCAGTTCCTGCTCGCGATTCCCCTGGGGATGATCGCCTACACCGGCATAGAGACGATCTCGAACATGGCCGAGGAGGCCAGGAACGAGGCGGTGACCGTTCCCAAGGCCATCAACCGGGTGGTCATAGCCGTCTTTGCCATCTACGCGCTGCTGCCCGCTGTGGCGCTCTCGGCCCTGCCCGTCACGAAACAGCCCGACGGCTCCTACCAGACTCTGCTGGGGCTTCCCGAGAGCGACGGGGGCTTTGCCGGCGATCCGGTCCTCGGGGTCGTCAAGCAGATCGACCTCGGCCCGCTCCAGGGGGGCGCCGAGGTCTACGTAGCCCTGCTCGCCGCCACCATCCTGCTGATCGCCGCCAACGCGGGGATCATCGGGGTCTCACGCCTGGTCTACTCGATGGGCATCCACCGCCAGCTGCCCGACGGGCTTCGCCGGCTGCATCCGCGTTTCGGCACGCCGTGGATCGGCATCCTCGTCTTTGCCGCCGTCGCGTGCGTGGCGATCACCTCGGGGCAGGCCGAGTTCCTGGGCAGCCTCTACGCCTTCGGCGCGATGCTTTCCTTCACCATCGCCCACGCTGCGGTGGTCAAGCTCAGGTACTCGAAGCCCGATGCCGACCGCCCCTACCGCGGCCCGGGAAACATCCAGCTCAAGGGCTGGTCGCTGCCGGTATTCGCGGTCTTCGGCGGTATCGGGACCGGGCTGGCGCTGATCGTGGTGAGCGTGCTCAACCTCCCGGTCCTTGCCGCCGGGACCGGCTGGCTGATCGCCGGGGTGGTGACCTACGTCCTCTACCGCCGCAGCCAGGGGCTGGGGCTGCTCGAGGAGAAGAAGGTCGAGCTTCCGGTGCCGGCCACCGAACGGGAGGCCGAGTACGAATCGGTTCTGGTGGCCCTCGACCCCCGCGAATATTCCCCCGGGGCCCTCGCCACGGCGGTCAAGATCGCCGCACGCAAACGCCACGGCGTCCACGTGCTGGTGCCGATCACCGTTCCCAGCGCCCTGCCGATCGACGCGGAGATGCCGGAGAGGGAGGCGGCGGCCCAGGCGATCATCGAGCAGGCGTGCATGCAGGGCGGAGCGCGGGTCGACGGCCACTGGGAGAAGGTCCGGCCCGGGCAGGCGGGGAACCTCATCGCCAGGGAGGCCTCGGAGATCAGCGCCCAGGCGATCGTCATGGCCCTGCCGCCGCGGCAGGCCGGCTCGCTGTTTGGCAAGACCCTCGAGACCGTTCTCGAGAAGCGACCCTGCCGGGTGATCATCCAGAGCGACCCCGCCGCCACCGGCGCGCGGGCGGGCACGAGGCGATGACCGGGGGCGCCGGGCGCTCGGGTGCCATCACGTTCCTGCTCTCCGGGCTGCTCCTGGCCATCGGGGTGGTGATGGTGGCCCGGACCCTCTCCGCCGGCGGTGGAGCGTTCTCGCTCGGCGTGGTCTTCGGGGCGCTCTTCGTCGCCGCCGGCGCGGCGCGCCTCTGGCTGGCCTGGAGGACACGATGACCGGGGAGGCCACAACCTCCGCAGGCGACGGCCATCGCACCTCCCACCTGGTGGCCCGGACGGTCGGCTCGCCGATGCTGTTCAGCGTCCTCTACACGGTCCTCGCCGGCGCCATCTACTTCGTTCTCGGGGTCGTCGCCGGCTACGCCCTGGGCCTGACGCCGGTCGTCTTCGTCCTGGCCGGGGTGATGTACCTGCTCGCCGCGATGACCTACATGGAGGGCATCGCCCTGTTCCGCGGCGGCGGCGTGACCGTCTTCGCGCGCCACGCCTTCGACGAGCTGTGGAGCTTCATCGGCGGCTGGGCGGTGATGCTCGACTACGTGATCCTCATCGCGGCGACGGTCTTCTCCGCCACGAGCTACATGGGGATCTTCTGGGAGCCCCTGGGCGAGGGGACGGTCGAGCTCTTCGTCATCGCGGCGATCCTCGCCTACGTGGCGGTCCGCAACGTACGCGGGTTCTCCAGCGCGCGGTCACGGCGTATCGGGCTGCTCGTGGCCGCCGACGTCGCCCTTCAGGTGGTGCTGATCGTCCTCGGGATGGCCCTGATCTTCGACCCCGGGCTGCTGACTGCCGGGCTGGACTTCGGCCGGACGCCGACGGTGGGCAACTTCATCGTGGCCCTCGGGATCGCGAGCGTGGTCGCCACCGGCCTCGAGTCGGCGGCGGGCATCGCCGGTGAGGTTACGGTCGACGGGGCGGGAATCAGGCGGCTGGTGAGCGGTTCGTCGCTCCTGGTGATGGTGATCTACGCCGGAATTGCGCTCGTGGCCCTCAGCGCGCAGCCGGTTGTAGGCGGGGTTACGCCGCTGGCCTCGACCTTCCAGGAGACCCCGCTGATCGGGATCGCCGAGGGGTTCGGGCAGGCGTGGATGAGGGACCTCTTCAGGTACCTGATCGCCGCGGTAGCCATCTTCACCCTGGTGGCCGGCTCCAACTCGGCGATGCTCGGCCTCTCGCGCCTCTCCTATTCGCTCTCCACCAATCGCCAGATTCCGCGCATCGTGGGCCGCCTCGACGCCAGGCGCTTCACGCCGTGGGTGCTGATCGCCTCGGCGAGCGTGACCGCCGCCGCCCTCGCCTTTACCCGCGACCTCGAGTTTCTGCTCGGGCTCTACGCCTTCGGGGCGCTGCTGGGGCTCACGCTGGCCCACCTGGCGATCATCCGGCTGCGGTACCGCAGCCCCGGGGCAGAGCGTCCCTACGCGGTGCCTCTCGACCTGAGGATTGCCGGCGGCCGTCTTCCCGTGCCGGCGGTGCTCGGCGCGGTGCTCAGCGCGGCGATCTGGGTCAGCGTCGTGGTCACCCATCCGGGGGCCCGCCTGGTCGGGTCCATCTGGATCCTCGGGGGCGTCGTCCTCTACGTGCTCTATCGCCGGTCGACCGGCAAGCCGGTGTTCAAGCGGGTGGAGGTTCCACGGGAGGCCCTTATGGGCGAAACCGAAGAGGCCCAGTACGGCGCGATCTTCGTCCCCGTGAGCGGAACGCCGCTCGACGACGACATCATGCAGACGGCGGGGAGGCTCGCCTCCGAAGAGGGAGAGGAGGGGGAGGGGAGCGAGCCCTCGCAGATCGAGGCGGTCTGGTTCTTCGAGGTGCCGATGTCGCTGCCGATCGACGCCCGGCTTCCCGACGGCGAGCTAGACCGTGCCCGGGTCTCGCTCGACCACGCCCGGAAGGTCGGCGAGGAGTACGAGGGGGTGCAGGTGGCGACCGCCAAGGTGCGGACACGGAGTATCGGCGAGGGAATCGTGGCCGAGGCCAGGCGGCGCGGAGTCCAGGCGATCGTCATGGCGGCCGAGGAGCCTTCGCGGATCGGGGGCGGCGCGCGACTCGGGGGGGCCGCGAGCGATCGCTTCGTCGGGCCGGCCACACGCTACGTGCTGGCGCACGCCCACTGTCCGGTGATCCTTACGGCACCGGCGCGGGAGGATCGCCCGATGTCGGTCTCCGAGCCGGCCTGACCGCGCCTGCCCGCCCGCCCCGCGCCCGCTAGCAT
>JBJTBE010000058.1:0-24604 GCA_046091165.1 Solirubrobacterales bacterium
ACCACCGGCCGAGCCGGCGCCGTCGACCCCGGCCGCCCGCGTTGCCACCGGCGCGGCCGCCGGTGCCGCGGCCGGCGCGGCCGCCCAGCCACGCGTTCGCCGCGCCGCGCCCGGCGGGGCTCCGCCCAGGCGCCGCCAGGATCCGCCCGCGCGACCGCCGCAGGACGGCGGTGGTGGCCAGGGCCAGTCCCCGGAGGGACGCCGGCGCATGCTCCTCTTCGGGGCCGCCGGCGTGGCCGTGGTGATTATCGCCTTCCTGCTCGTCACCCAGGTCTTCGGATGCGGTGGCAGCGACCCGGCCACCACGACGCAGCCGGCCAACACCGTCACCACCCAGGCCGGCTCCGGCAGCGCCACCGGCAACGAGGGGGCCGGCGCCGTCAACCGCTCCGCGACCCGCGTCGCCGTGTTCAACGGCACCACGACCAGTGGCCTGGCCCGCACCGCCGCCGACAAGCTGAGCGCCGCCGGCTACAAGCAGGTCGACCCGGTCACCACCGCCCCCGACCAGGCGGTTCCCGCCACCCAGGTCTACTTCGACACCGGGGCCCGGGCCGAGGGGCTCGACGTGGCCAAGGCGCTCGGGGTGGACCCCTCGGCGGTGGTGGCGATGGACCCGAACATCCGCGCCCTGGGGCAGAATGCCCCGGTCGCCGTGGTTCTCGGTGCCGACCAGGCCCAGTGATCTACCTCGCCCGCCACGGGCAGACGCCATACAACGAGGAGGGCAGGTTCCAGGGCTGGTCCGACGTTCCCCTCACGGAGCTGGGGATCGAGCAGGCCGGCCGGCTGGCCGACGAGGTTGCCGCGATCGCGCCCGGGCTGCTGGTCAGCAGTAGCCTTGAGCGAGCCCTCCAGACGGCACGGATCGTGGAGGAGAGGACCGGCCTGGAGCCGCTCGTCGAGCCGCGCCTGGCCGAGACCGACACCGGCGAGTGGACCCACCGCAGCTTCGACGAGGTGATCGCCGAGGACCCGGAGGGCTTTCGCTCCTTCCTCGAGCTCGACGAGGCCTGGGCCTTCCCCGGCGGCGAGAGCTTCACCGGCCAGGCGGCGAGGATCGAGGAGGCGCTTGGCGAACTGACAAGGCGCCAGTCAGACTTCCCGATTGTCGTCGTATGCCACCGCAACGTGATCCGGCTTGCCCTGCGCGCCCGCGGCCGCGAGCCTGACGAGATGCCCGAGAACGGAAGCCTTGTCCAGCTGTGACCCTCCTCTCGCGGATCGTCTTCGCCCTGCTCGTAGTCGCCTCGGTGGGCTCCTTCTTCCTCGCCCAGCGGCTCAAGAGCGCACCCCCGATCGCCCAGGGCGTGCAGCTCTCCTCTCCGGTCTTCTCGCCCAACGGTGACGGGCGCCTCGACCGCGAGCGGGTCAGCTTCCGCCTCAAGCGCGGGGAGACCGTCGACGTCGCGGTCGTAAACGAGCAGGGCGACGCCGTGCGCGAGCTCGCCTCCGGCCTCTCGCTGAAGGCTTACAGCCGCTCTCCGGTGCTCACCTGGGACGGCCGGGACGGTTCCGGGGAGGTATCTCCCGACGGGCGCTACCGGATCCGGGTCACGCTGCGCCGGGAGGGCCGTTCGGTCGTCCTGCCCCGCTCCTTCCTGCTGGACACCACGCCCCCGCGGGTGCGGGTGATCTCCGTGCGCCCCCAGCGGGGCGCCGGGCCGGAGCTGATCACCAGGCCGGGCCGCGAGCAGGCGCGGATCCGCTGGCGCCCGGGGGTCAACAAGGGGCGCCTGCTCATCTTCCGCACCTCGCCCCGCCCGGTGCGCCTGGTCTACGAGCGGCCGCTGACCGGCCGGGCGACCAAGGCCCTCTGGGACGGGACTACCTCCTCGGGCCGGCCCGCCGGGCCCGGCACCTACCTGGCCGTCGTCGAGCGCCTCGATGTCGCCGGGGTGGCCGGTACCTCGACCCCGCTCGGGAGCGACGGGCTGCCCAAGCTGCCCTACGGCAAGGGACTCGAGGGCCAGGCGGGGATCGCCGTCCAGCCGGTCGGCGTGGCGCCGCCGCTGGTGGCCACTCCGGCCGGGCAAAAGGTCTCCGTCGGCGTTGCCGCCGGCGGGCGCAGCTACCGCTGGTCGATGGGGCGTTTGGGCGGCAAGGCCCAGAAGCGCGGCTCGGCCTCCCGCCCGGTCGTCTCCGTCAGGCCGTCCGCGGAGGGCTCGGGAATCTTCCTCTTCAACGCCACCAGTGGCAACGCGCGGGCCGGCGCCCCGTTCGCCGTCGACGACCGCCGCTCCAATCCCGTGCTCGTGGTCATCCCGGTAATCAGCTGGCAGGGCCGCAACCCCGTGGACGGGGACGGGGACGGACGTCCCGAGCTGCTCGGCGACGGGCTCGACGCCGGTCTCAGGCGGCCGCTGGTCACGCGGCTCCCGGCCGGCTTTGCCTCCTACGAGCAGCCGGTCGCCTCGTGGCTGACGCGCAACCGCAAGCGCTTCGACATCACCACCGACTACGCGATCGCCCGCAACGTGCCGCCGCTGCTCGCCGGCCACAGCGGCGTCCTGCTCGCCGGCAGCACCTCCTGGCTGCCGCGCAACGCCCAGAACCGGCTGAGGCGCTTTGTCCGCGAAGGGGGGACGCTGGTCGAGGTCGCCCCCGACTCACTGCGCCGGACGGTCACGTTGCGCCGCGGCCTCCTGGCCGACCCGCTGGCGCCCGCGACCACCGACCTCTTCGGGAGGCGTACCGAGAGCCGCTCCGGTCGCTTCACGGTCACCAACTCGCGTGACGCGATCGGCCTCTTCGACGGCACCGAGGGCCTCTTCCGCGGCTACACGCGGATCGAGGAGACCGTCGCGCCGGGAAGGGCGAAGGTCCTGTCCACCGCGGTGACCGAGGACGGCCGCGTCGTGGTCATCGCCCAGAAGGTCGGCCGCGGCACGGTTATCCGTTTCGGCCTGCCCGAGCTCGCCTCGAAACTGTCCACCGACCCCGACGCCCAGGGACTGATGGAGCGCTCATGGCAACTGATGTCGCGCTGATCGCCGTCTCGCTGGCCGTCGCGGCGATGATCGTCGTCCCCGGCGCCCGCGCGCGGGCCTGGCTGATGCTGGCCTCGATCGTCGTGGCCCCGGCGCTGCTCCTGGCCCACGTCGCCGCCGCCGACCAGCTCGAGGGCATCTCCGGGCGCACCGAGCTGCTCGCCGGCGCCGCGGTGGTCGCCGTCGGGGCGGCGCTGCTGCTGGGCTGGTGGTTCAGCCGCGTGCCCACGGCCTTCCCGGTCGCCGTCGTGGTGACCCTCCCGTTCCGGATCCCGCTCAGCATCGGCGGCACCACCGCGAGCCTGCTGCTGCCGCTCTACCTGGTGGTCGCCGGCGGCGCCATCGCCTGGCTCCTGCCGCGGCTGCGCGAGGCCGGGGGCGGGGAGCCGCCGCGGGAGGAGCGCCGGCCGGGCGGCCTGGAGTGGGCGCTGGCGGTGGTCCTCGTCCTCTACTCGGTGCAGAGCATCTGGACCTCGGATCCCGACCGGGCCCTGGAGAACGTGCTCTTCTTCTACGTCCCCTTCGCCGTGGGCTTCGTCCTGCTCTCCCGCTTCGACTGGACGCCGCGGCTGGCGGCCCGCCTGCTGGCCGTGCTCGCGGCCCTGGCGGTCGTGCTCACCGCCATCGGCTTCGTCGAGTTCGCCACGCGCCACCTGATCCTCAACCCCAAGGTGATCGCCGCCAACCAGGTCAACGACTACTTCCGGGTCAACTCGCTCTTCTTCGACCCCAACATCTTCGGCCGCTTCCTGGCCATCGTGATCGTCCTGCTGGTCGCCTGGATCTGCTGGGAGAACCGCCAGAAGGCGGTCGCCGCCGGCGCGGTGGTGGTGGCCTTCCTCTTCGGGGGCCTGCTCACCACGCTCTCCCAGTCCAGCTACGCCGCCCTCCTGGCCGGCCTGGCGATGCTCGCCGCGCTGCGGTGGAGCGTCCGCTGGACGGTCGCCGTGGTTGCCGTGGCGGCGGTGCTGGCCGCGGGCGCGCTGGCCGTCGGGGCCGGTGTCCTGCAGGGCGGCGACGACGCCTCCCGGGCCACCAGCGGCCGCTCGGCCCTGGTCGCCGGCGGGGTCGGGCTGTTCGCCGAACGGCCGGTCGCCGGCTGGGGCTCGGGATCGTTTGCCCGCGAGTACCGCGAGGCGGAGAACGTCTCGGCGGCCAAGGCGGCCTCGGCCTCCCACACGATCCCGGTGACCGTCGCCGCCGAGCAGGGCGTGATCGGGCTCGTCGCCTACCTCGCGCTCCTCTTCTTCGCCTTCTCTCGCTGCCTGCGCGGCATCAGCTCCGGGGCCAACCCGGCGATCCGGGCCGCCGTCGCCGCCGCCTTCACCGCGCTCGTGGTGCACACCCTCGCCTACGCCGCCTTCCTCGAGGACCCGGTCACCTGGGTGCTGCTCGCCGTGGCCACGGCCTTCGGCACCGCTGCCTCGGGCGCCGGCGGGACCCCACGCGGCGAGCGCCCCGCCGCTGAGGTCGCGGCGGCCGGGAGCCCCGGCAGCGGCGGCGAGCCGGACGGGACATGAGCGAGGCCCGCAGGGAGCTGTGGTGGATCGCCGGCCTGGCGGTCGTCGCCGTCGGCCTCTGGGCACTTCTGCGCAGCTACCCGAACTACGACGCCTACTACCACCTGGTCTGGGGCCGGGAGCTGATCTCCGGCGCCCGCCCCGGGATCGAGGTGCCGGACGCTCCCACCGCCCATCCGCTCTACCTGATCATCTGCTCGCTGCTGGCCCTGGTCTTCGGCGAGGGCGCCGAGCGGGTGCTGGTCCTCGTCTGCGTCCTCTCGCTGCTGGCCTGCGGCTGGGCGGTGATGCGCCTGGGCCGCGCGGTCTACGGGACCTGGCCCGGGGTGGCCGCTGCCGCGCTCACCGTGCTGGCGCCGACGCTGCTGCTCTACGCCGCGCGCGGCTACGTCGACATGCCGTTCCTGGCCCTGGTCTTCTGGGCCGCGGCGCTCGAGGCCACCAGGCCCCGCCGGGGGATGCCGGTGATGGTCCTGCTCACCCTCGCCGGCCTCCTGCGCCCCGAGGCGTGGCTGCTCGCCGGCCTCTACTGGCTCTGGTGTGCCTGGCCGCGCGACGGGCGCCGCTTCGATCTCCAGCCGGCGCTGCTGGCCGTGATGCTCGCTGCGCCGGTGCTCTGGGTGGCCTTCGACTGGTGGGCCACCGGGAATCCCCTCTACGCCGTCACCTCCACCGGCGCCCAGGCCGAGGCGCTGGGCCGCGAGCGCGGGCTGGCCTCGGTTCCCCGCGCCTACGTGGGGGGCCTGGAGGAGGTGCTGCGTGCCCCCCTGCTGCTGCTCGCGGTGGTCGGCCTGGCCATCGAGGTCGTCTGGCGCCGGGGCCGGCGGATGGAGGTGCCGGCGGCCCTCTTCGCCACCGGCACCGCGGCCTTCGTCGGCGCCGGCCTCGCCGGCCTCTCGCTCCTGCCCCGCTACCTGACCGTGCCGGCGATCACGCTCACCATCTTCGCCGGCCTGGCCCTCGCCGGCTGGACGCTCCTGCCCCGGGAGGACGCGCGGCGCTCGCGCTGGGCCCTGGTCGCCGCCGGGGTGCTGGTGCTCGGGGTGCTGTGGGCGGTGGTGAGGGTGGACGTGCCCGGCAAGGTCGAGCGGGAGCTCTCGTTCGTGACCGGCATCCACGACGACCTGGTCTCCACCCTCAACGACCCGGCGGTTCGCTCCGGCCTGGCCTGCGGGCCATTGAGTACGCCCAACTTCCGCCTCGTCCCCGACGCGCGCTGGCTGCTCGACGCCCCGGCCGATGAGGTCGTCGCCCGCTCCCGGGAGCGGCCGGGGAGCGGCGTCGCACTGGTCTTCACCGGCGATCGGGCCGCCGCCCGCTACGGCCGTGCGGCCGGGGTCCAGGAGAAGACCAACCGGGCCGACGATGGCTTCCGCGAGGTCGCCCGGCACGGCGCGATCACCGCCTACGCGGCCTGCCGCTGAGGCTCAGGGCTCGCGGGCGATGCCGAGCTCGCCCAGCCGCTCCCAGAGCGGCCGGTTCTGGCTGCTCGCGGTCTGGGCCAGCGCCCACTCCCGCAGCCCGGCGTCGGGCCTGTCGCGCTCGCCGGCGTGGGAGGCCAGCAGCGCGGCGAACTCCTCCGGGTCCCCCGCGACCTGGACCGCCCGCTCCCAGGTCCTGACGCCGGCCAGGTCGGGGCTGACCGTCATCCGGCCCAGGCGCGCGTACTTGAGGATGCGGTTGGGCAGCCCGGCGTCGTTGAAGGGCTCGAGCCGGAAGGGCACGATGCCCACGTCGGAGGCGAGGATCACCCGGGCGGCGGCCTCGTCGTCCAGCGGGCCGAGCCACACCAGCGAAGGGTGCCGGCGGCAGGCCAGGAAGTCCGGGTCGCCGGCGCACTCCTCCTCGTGCCAGGCGCCGACCAGGAAGAGCACGAGCCGGTTGCCGAGGGCGTCGGCCACGCGGCGCAGCAGTCCCCAGTCGGTGCGCCAGCCCAGGTGGCCGAGGGAGACGGCTACGACGGTCCCGGCCGGCTCGGGGGCGGGGAAGCGGTCGGCCGGGGTGGTCATCAGGATCGCCTCGCGGCCCGCTTCGCGCTCCTGCTCGACCAGCGGCTCGGAGACCGCGTAGGTGATCGCCGCCTGCGTGGCCGCCTGCTCGTGGAGCTCGGCCAGCCGTGCGCGCGTCGCCTCGCCGGCGTCGTAGGCCAGCTCGTAGCGGTCCCAGCGCGAGTACCAGAGCTCGGCCCCCGGGCAGAGCTCCAGCAGGGCGCGGGCCAGCGGGTACTGGACGGGGTGGAAGATCACGAAGACCCGCGGCTCGCCGCGGCGGCGCAGCCGCCCGAGAAGGTGGCCGGCCTGCCGGCGGGCCACCGCGGCGCCGAGCGGCCGGGGGAGCCGGGCCACGGCGCCGAAGCGCAGCCGCGGCGGGTTCGCGGCGACCACGCCGGGGGCGCGCAGCAGGTCCTCGGCCTGCTCGCGCTGGATGAAGCTCTCGAGCCGGCGGGGCAGCAGCAGGACGCAGAGTGGGGGCCGGCTTGCCTGGGGCGCACTCACCGCCGGCCACCCTAGCCGCGGCCGGCTCCACCGGATGGGCGGATAGCGTCAGGTGGCGATGGACGGCGCACTCAAGCGCCTCGCGGCGTCGGGGCTCGCCTACCAGGCCGCCAGCCTGCTCGCCGCGCTGCTCGCCCTCTTCACGCTGCCGCTCTACACGCGGTCGCTGACCGAGGCCGATTTCGGCTACGCCGAGACGATCCTCACGCTGGTGATCCTCGCGAGCATCCTGCTGCGCTTCGGGCTCGGGGAGGCCTTCGTCCGTTACTGGCACGGCGCCGACGGCGCCGACGCCCGCCGCCGGCTCGCCCGCACGACCACCGGCTTCGTCCTGGTCAGCACCACGGTCGCCCTGGTCGCCGGGGTCCTGCTCGCCGGCCCGCTCTCCGAGCTGATCCTCGGGACGAGGAACTCGATGCTGATGGCCTACGGGGTGCTCGGCATCTGGACCTTCACCAACCTCGAGGTCGCCTATTCGATCCTGCGCGTCGACGAGCGCCGCCGGGCCTACCTGGTCGCCTCGGCGAGCAACGTGGTCCTGACGGTGGCGCTCACCGTCACCCTCGTGGTGATCCTCGACCAGGGCGCCCGCGGCTACGTGCTGGGCAACTACGCCGCCTCCGGGGTGGTGCTCCTCGGGCTCTGGCTCTTCGCCGTCCGCGAGCACATCGGGCTGCCGCGCGGCGGGGTGCAGCTCGGCGGCCTGCTGCGCTTCGGCGCGCCGATGATCCCCGCCGACGCCGCCGTCTTCCTGCTCAACGTGATCGACCGCGCCTGGCTGCTGCGCGCCGAGAGCCCGGCCGCCGCCGGGCTCTATTCGGTGGCGATCAAGCTCGCCACCGCGGTGATCATCCTCGTCCGCGGCTTCCAGCTGGCCTGGCCGCCGATGGCCTACTCGATCGGCTCCGACCGCGAGGCCCAGGCCCTCTACGCCCGGGTGACCACCGCCTACATCGCCATCGCCGCCCTGATGGTCGCCGGCTTTGCCCTGCTCGGGCGCTGGGTCGTGCGGCTGCTGGCCGCCCCGGACTTCTTCGGCGCCCACACCGCGCTCCCGTGGCTGGCGCTGGGCTGGGCCCTCTACGGCCTCTACCTGGTCCTGGTGACCATCGCCGGGCGCGCCGAGGTGACGATCCGCACCCTTCCCGCCGCCGCGCTCGGCGTCGCGGTGAACGTGGGGCTGCTGGTGCTGCTCGTCGATCCGCTGGGGATCGTCGGCGCCGCGCTCGCGCTCTGCGCCGCCTACGTCGCGATGCTCTTCGCCCTCTTCTTCCTCACCCGCGGCGCCTTCCACGTTCCGTTCCAGTGGCGCCGGCTGGTGCCGATCGTGCTGGTCAGCGGATCGCTGGCCGTCGCCGGCGACCTGCTCCTGCCCACCTCCGGGGCCGGCGGCTTCCTCGCGCGCCTGGCCGTGCTGGCCCTGATCCCGCCGCTGCTGGTGGCCGCGCGTGCGGTCCGCCTCGATGAGATCCGGGCGCTCGTGGCCGCCGTCCGCTCGATGAGGGGAGGCCAGGCGGCGCAGTGAGCACCCTCGGCTGGATCGGCGGCATGCCTCCCGCCTTCGTCCTCATCCCGTGGGCGAGGATCCTGCGGCGGCCTGGCGGTTGAACTCCTCGGCGGCCTCGCGCAGGCCCTCGCCGTCGCCGGGGTTCAGCGTGGCGCGGACGTGGGCCATGTACCGGGCCGGGTCGTGGCCGGGGAGGACGGTCGCGGCCAGCGCGCGGACCGCGTAGGTCCAGGCGGTCAGCCAGCGCACGGTCGCCGCCGCGAGCGCGGAGTGGTGCTTGCGCATGTAGAGCTCCCGGTTGCGGGACATCTCGACGATCCGGCGTTCGGGCACCGAGCCGGTGGAGAGCTGCTCGTGGTGGATCGCCCGGGCCGAGGGCACGAAGAGGGTCTGCCAGCCGTGGTCGGCGAGCCGCCGGCAGAGGTCGACCTCGTCGGAATAGACGAAGAAGTCCGGGTCCAGCCAGCCGACCTCGCCGACCGCGTCGCGGCGCACGAGCAGCGCCGCGCTCTGGGCCCAGTCGACCGGGCGGGTCTGCCCGCCGCGGGACTGGACCACCGCCCACGGATGGACGAAGAGGGCGGTGGCCAGCGCGGTGCGGGGCCCGGGGAAGGCCCAGGCGCTGGGCTGCGGCGTGCCGTCGGGGCGCAGCAGGCGCGCCCCGGCCGCGGCGGCACCGGCGTCGGCCTCGGGGGGGCCGGCGTGGGCCCGCGTCGGGCCGGGGAGCAGCTCGCTGTCCTCGTTGAGCATCAGGGCCACGCGCCCGGAGGCCTGCTGCAGGATCTCGGAGTCGTTCTCGGCCTTGCCGCGGCGCCGGTCGAGGGCGATCACGCGGTCGACGGCGGGGTGGGCGGCCGCGGCCTGCGCCGAGCCGTCCTGCGAGGCGTTGTCGAGTACGAGCACCTCGGTGGCCAGGGGCAGGCCCTCGCGCTCGCGGGCGATCGCGTCCAGCCCGCGCAGCAGCAGCTCCCGCTGGCCGGTGTTGACAATGCAGTAGCTGAGGTCGACTTCCCCCACGGCGCCTATTGTGACCGCGGTGCACGTTCACGTCGTCGACCCCCCGGCGTACACGCCCCCGTACGACCGTGCGCTCAGCGGCGCGCTGGCCCGGCAGGGCGCCGAGGTGACCCTCGTCACCGCGCCGTTCGCCTTCGGGCCGGTCATCCCCGCCGACGGTTACGAGGTCGACGAGCGCTTCGGCCGCCACCTGCCCGGCTCCAGCGGCTCGGTGCTGAGGGCCGCCGCCCGCGTGGTCACCGACCCGCTGGAGATGGCCGGCTACCGCCGCGCCGCCCGCGAGGCCGACATCGTCCACTTCCAGTGGCTGGCCCTGCCGGCGATCGACTCCCGCCTGCTTCCCGACCGCCCGCTCGTTATCACCGCCCACGACGTCATTCCCCGCGAGCCCCATCCCGGGCAGGTCGCGGGGCTGCGCCGGGCGCTGGGCCGGGCCGACGCCGTGGTGGTCCACAGCGAGGACGGCCGCCGCCGGCTCGAGGGCGACCTGGGCATCCCCCGGGAGCGCATCCACGTGATCGAGCACGGCGCCTTCACCTACCTGAGCGAGCTCCCCGCCCCGGCGCCGCTGCCGGAGGAGCTCGAGGGGGTGGAGGGCCCGGTCGCGCTCCTCTTCGGGCTGATGCGCCCGTACAAGGGGATCGAGGTCGCGATCGAGGCCTGGAAGGGAATCGACGACGCCGAGCTGTGGGTGGTCGGCATGCCCCGGATGGACATCGGCCCGCTGCGCGCCGCGGCGCCGCCCAACGTGCGCTTCGTCGACCGCTTCGTCGACGACGCCGAGATTCCCGCGCTCTTCCAGCGGGCCGACCTGGCCCTGCTGCCCTACCTGGAGATCGACCAGTCGGGCGTCTGCTTCACCGCGATGGCCTTCGGCACGCCGATGGTCCTCAGCGCCGTCGGCGGCTTTCCCGAGATCGCCCGCGCCGGCGCCGCCGAGCTGGTCGAGCCCGGCGACGTCCTCGGGCTGCGCGCCGCCGTGCGGGAGCTGCTCGACGACGGGCAGGCCCGGGCCCGGCTGGCCGCCGAGGCCTCCCGGCTCACCCGCGAGCGTTTCGACTGGGACAGGATCGCCGCCCGGCACGTGGAGCTCTACGAGGGCCTCCTGGGCGGCGGGGTGGCGGCACGATGATCGCCCTCGAGGTCATCTTCTGGGTCGCGGCCGGGCTGCTCGTCTTCGGCCAGCTCGGCTACCCGCTCCTGCTCGCCGCCTGGGTTGCCCTCGCCGGGCGCCGTGAGGCCCCGGCGCCGGTGATCGCCGGCGAGGAGCCGTTCGTGGCCTTCGTCGTCGCCGCTCACCGCGAGGCGCCGGTGATCGCCGGGCGGGTGGAGAACGTCCGCGGGCTCGACTGGCCGGCCGACCGGCTCCAGCTCATCGTCGCCTGCGACGGCTCCCCGGACGAGACGCCCGCCCGCGCCCGCGAGGCCGGTGCCGACCTGGTCCTCGAGCTGCCCTGGGGCGGAAAGGTGAGGGCGCAGGACGCCGCCGTCCGGGCCGCCGACCCGCGCGCGACCGTCGTTGCCTTCTCCGACGCCAACGCCTCCTGGGAGCCTCAGGCCCTGCGAGAGCTGGCCGCGGCGCTCGCCGAGCCCGGCACCGGCTACGCCTGCGGCAGTGTCACCTTCACCGGCGAGGACGGCGCGACCAACCAGGAGGGCCTCTACTGGCGCTACGAGATGTGGATCCGCTCGATGGAGTCGCGGCTGGCCTCGGTTACCGGCGGCAACGGCGCCATCTACGCCGTGCGCCGGGAGGACTACATCGAGGTCGACCCGGTTATGGGCCACGACCTCTCGTTCCCGTTCAACTTCGTCAAGCGGGGACGCCGTGCCGTCTACGCGGCCACGGCCCGCGCCCGGGAGAAGATGGTGCCCACCGTCGAGGGCGAGTTCGCGCGCAAGCGGCGGATGATGAGCCACGCCTGGCCGATCGTCCTGCGCGGCGGCCTGGCCTCGCCGGCCGGCTACCCGCCCCGCTACGCGCTGATGGTGGCCAGCCACCGGCTGCTGCGCTACGCCGCGCCGTTCCTGCACCTGGCCGCGCTGGCCGCCAACGTCGCCCTGGTGGCCGCCGGCGCCGGGACGCTCTACGTCGTGACCCTGGCCGTCCAGGGCGCCGTCCTGCTGGCCGCCCTGCTCGGCGCCGTGCTACCGGCAAGGCCGTTCCTCGTGGCCCGCTACTACGTCCTGACCACCGCGTCGATCGCCGCCGGCCTCTGGGACCACCTGCGCCACGGCACCCCGGCCGGCTGGGCGCCCCCGGAGGGAACCCGCTGATGCTGCGCCGGGCCTTCGACCTCCTTGCCGCCGCCGCCGGCCTGGTCATCGCCTCGCCGCTCCTGCTCGCGGCGATCGTCGCGATCCCGCTCGATTCGCGGGGCTCGCCCTTCTACCGCCAGCGCCGCGTCGGCCTGGACGGCCACGAGTTCGAGGTGGTCAAGCTGCGCACGATGGTCAGCGGCGCCGAGGGGATGGGCGCCGGCCTGGCGGTGACCGAGGGCGACGAGCGGATCACCCGCGTCGGCGCCCTCCTGCGCCGCTACTCGCTCGACGAGCTGCCCAACCTCGTAAACGTGCTGCGCGGCGAGATGGCGATCATCGGCCCGCGCCCCACCGTCCCGGCCCAGGTCGAGAAGTACACGCCCCGCCAGCGCGGCCGGCTCGCCGTTCGGCCCGGAATCACCGGCTGGGCGCAGGTCAACGGCCGCGCCGGGCTGCCCTGGGACGAGCGGATCGAGCTCGACCTCTGGTACATCGAGAACCGCTCCCTGCGCCTCGACGCGGAGATCCTGCGCCGCTCGGCGGCGATCGTCGCCGGCGGCGACGGGCTCTACCGCGAGGGCTCCCCGGCCTGGCGCGACCCCGACGAGCGCTGATCGCCGGCCCGGGGTGCGGTAGTTTTCGTCCCACGGTCAGCAACCACGCAGAGGAGCCAGCATGGCCAGGGAGCAGCGAATTCTCGTCGGACAGGTAGTCGCCATCACCGGGGGTGCCCGGGGGATCGGCAAGGCAACCGCCCAGCGCCTCGCCCGTGAGGGCATGAAGGTCTCGATCGGGGACCTCGACAGCGACCTGGCGGCCGAGGTGGCCGGCCAGATCGGCGGCGGCGCCATCGGCATGGAGCTCGACGTGACCGACGTCGAGTCCTTCAGCGACTTCATCGAGGCCACCGAGGAGCAGCTGGGGCCGATCGACGTCCTGATCAACAACGCCGGGATCATGCAGCTCGGCCCCTTCATCGAGGAGGACCTGGCCACCACCGAGCGGATGATCAACATCAACGTCTACGGGGTCCACTACGGCTCCAAGCTCGTGCTCCCGAAGATGGTCTCGCGCCGCCGCGGCCACCTCGTGAACATCGCCTCGGTGGCCGGCACCGCCGGTTTCTCCAACGGCGTCACCTACTGCGGCACCAAGCACTACGTGCGCGGGATGAGCGAGGGGCTGCACTCGGAGCTGCGCGGGACCGGGGTCGACGTCTCCTGCGTCATGCCGGTCGCCGTCCACACCGAGCTCGGCGCCGGCCTGCCCGAGCCGCGCGGGGTCAAGATGCCCCAGCCCGAGGACGTCGCCGAGGAGATCCTCTCCGCCCTCAGGGAGCCGCGCTTCGACGTCTTCGTGCCGCGCTCGGTCGGCACCCTGCAGCAGGTGATGTCGATCCTGCCGCGCGGCGGCCGCGAGCGGATGACCCGCGCCATGAAGGCTGATCAGGTCCTGGCCACCGCCGACATGGGCGCGCGCCGCGACTACGAGCTGCGCGCCGCCCGCTCGGCCCCCGCCATCGAGACCGGCGGCAAGAAGAAGAAGGACAAGGCCAAGAAGAAGGCCAAGGCCGGCAAGTCGGACGACTGAGCGCAGTGGGCGACGACATCGCGCAGGAGTCGATCGACACGATCCGTGCGCTCTGCATGGACATCGTGCAGAACGCGAACTCCGGCCACCCGGGCCTGCCGCTGGGCATGGCACCGGCCGCCTATGTCCTCTTCAACCGGGTGATGAACTACGACCCGGCCGATCCCGACTGGCCGGATCGCGACCGCTTCATCCTCAGCGCCGGCCACGGCTCGGCGCTGATCTACGCGATGCTCCACCTGAGCGGCTACGCGCTCTCGATGGACGACCTCAAGGCCTTCCGCCAGTGGGGCTCCATCACCCCGGGCCACCCCGAGCGCGACCCCGACCCCAAGCGCGTCACCCCCGGAATCGAGGTGACCACCGGCCCGCTCGGCCAGGGGTTTGCGAACGGCGTGGGGATGGCGATGGCCGAGAAGTTCCTGCGCCAGCGCTTCGGCAGCGAGGTCCAGGACCACCGCACCTTCGCCATCGTCTCCGACGGCGAGCTCGAGGAAGGAATCGGCTCCGAGGCCGCCTCGCTGGCCGGCTTCCTGAAGCTCGGGAAGATCACCTACCTCTACGACGACAACGACATCTCGCTCGACGGTCCTACCTCGCTGAGCTTCAAGGAGGACGTCACCAAGAGGTTCGAGGCCTACGGCTGGCATGTCGAGTACGTCGAGGACGTAAACGACCTGCACGCCCTCGAGCAGGCGATCGACCGCGCCGTCGCCGAGGAGGAGCGCCCCTCGCTGGTGCGGATCCGCTCGATCATCGGCTACCCGTCCCCCAACAAGCAGGGCACCAGCGCCGCCCACGGCGCGCCGCTGGGCGAGGACGAGGTGCGGGCCACCAAGGAGGTCATGGGGATGGACCCCGACAAGGCCTTCTTCGTGCCCGAGGCCGTCGCCGAGCACATGAACATGACCGCCCGCGGCGAGGAGCTGAAGGCCGCGTGGGACAAGCGCCTGGCCGAGTGGAAGCTCGAGAAGCCCGAGCTGGTCGAGGAGTGGGACACCGCCTGGGCCGGCAGGCCGCTGCCGGGTTTCGACGGCTCGCTGCCGCCCGACTGGGGGACCGACTCGATCGCCACCCGGGTCGCCGGCCAGAAGTGCATGGCCGCCTTCTCGAAGTACACCCCGACGATGATGGGCGGGGCCGCCGACCTCAGCGAGTCGACCAAGACCGAGTTTCCCGGCGGCGAGAGCGAGCACTTCAGCCCCACCCAGCCGGGCCGCAACGTCTTCTTCGGCGTCCGCGAGCACGGCATGGGCGGCGCGGTAAACGGGATGGCCGCCCACGGCGGGATCCTGCGCCCCTACGGCTCGACCTTCATGCAGTTCTCCGACTACATGCGCGGAGCGGTACGCCTCTCGGCGCTGATGGAGCTGCCGGTCGCCTGGGTCTACACCCACGATTCGATCGGCCTGGGCGAGGACGGCCCGACCCACCAGCCGGTCGAGCACCTCGCGGCCCTGCGGGCGATCCCGCAGCTGACGGTCATCCGCCCCTGCGACGCCGACGAGACCGCCGAGGCCTGGCGGATCACCATCAACGGCCTTCACGGCCCGGCCGCCTTCGCCCTCAGCCGCCAGAACCTGCCCGTCTACGAGCGCGGCGAGGGCAAGCCCTTCGCGTCGGCCGCCGGGCTCGACAAGGGCGCCTACGTGATGCGCGAGGCCGACGGCGAGCTGCAGGCGATCGTCGTGGGCACCGGCAGCGAGGTGGAGGTCGCGGTGGCCGCCGCCGACCGGCTCGCCGCCGACGGGATCGCCACCCGCGTCGTCTCGTTCCCGAGCTGGGAGCTTTTCGAGGCCCAGGACCAGGCCTACCGGGACTCGGTATTCCCCGAGGGAGTGCCGTCGGTCTCGGTGGAGGCCGGGATCGGCCAGGGCTGGGAGCGCTGGGTCGACGGCGTAGTGTCGATCGAGCGCTTCGGCGCCTCGGCGCCCGGCCCCGAGGTAATGGACAAGCTGGGGATCACCCCCCATAATGTCGCCGAGCGAGTCAAGGAGCTGGTCAAGTGAAGCTTTACGTCTGCTACGGAGACTGGAAGCGGCCGATGTTCGGCCACAAGCACCCGTGCGGTGAGGCCCACCAGGCCCTGCTGGACGCCGGCTACGACCCGGAGGTCGTGAAGGTCTACGGCCTGGGGCCGCTGCCCCTCTGGCTCCAGCCCAAGCGCCGCGAGGTCGTCGACCTCACCGGCAGCGCCTGGGTGCCGGCGCTCGAGCTCGACGACGGCACCGGGGTCGGCGACTCCAGGGCGATCATCGCCTGGGCGCAGGCCAACCCCGCCCCGGCCGCCTAGCGGATCTCGAAGAAGCCCTGCTGGAGCTGCTGGCGCACGTCGGTCAGCGGCCGGTCGCCGGCCTGGATCGTCCCGGAGAAGGGCAGCCACATCGCGATCACCAGTGCGATGTCGACCGCGACGACGGCCACCACCGGGACGATCAGCCGCCACGTGTAGGGACGCCCGACGGTCAGTGCCGCGGCGTTGGCCACCACCGCCAGGCCGGCGAGGAAGAGCGCGATCACGAACAGGGCAGGTATCTGCGTGCTCTGGGCGATCACCCGCTCCCGGCGGGCGGTCATCAGGTCGTCGAGCGCGGCAAGCACCTCGCTGGCGACCTGCGACCGGGTTCCGGGCGCGGAGGCGGCCGTGCGGACCCGCTCCTGCAGCACGCGGATCGACTCGGCCACGGGAGCCGGCACCGGCTCGCCGGTGGTGATCTCCCAGCCCGGCCCGGTGTCCGCCTCGATGAACCGCACCAGGGGCTGCCGGACGTTTCCGGCCGGGAGCGTCTCGGTGGCCCAGGCCAGCCGCGCCGCGGCGGAGGCCTCCCGCGATACGGCCTCCTGGGCGCGGTGCAGGTTGTTGACCTGGTTGATCAGGGTCAGGCCGGCGATGATCCCGAAGATCGCGCAGATGCCGGGCATCAGGCTGGCAGCCACGGCGTGGTGGTTGTCGCGGGGGTGATCGCGCGAGACCCGCTCGAAGAGCTTCCGCGCGAGGAGCGCAATCAGGACGAAGACGGCTACCGACAGCGCCACCAGCAGCCATGCGGGGAGGGAGGCCAGCCAGCTCACGCTCAGTCGTCCACGACGTGGGTCGAGCAGATGAAGTCCTGGGCGGCGCGGTTCTGGGCGTCCCAGAGCGGCCAGAGGTAGAAGACGAGCACGATCACCGTCCCGCCGACCACCGTCACGGCGTTGCCGACGGTGGAGATCAGCCCGTAGAGCAGCCCCATGACCAGGAACTCCCGCACCAGCGCCGGGCCGTAGGTCATCGCCTGGCCGTTGTTGCGGACCACGCGGATTCCCATCGCCTGCATGCCCCATGTCCGGCCGTTGTTGGCTCCCCTGCGGGCCATGGTCATTGGCTGGTAGGTCAGCTCCACCACCAGCCACCAGGCCAGGACCACGATTATCGCCGCCCCGAGCTTCGCGGTGTCGGCGGCGCTCAGGCCGGGGATGCGCCCGTCCACCGTCTGCCCGTCCTGGATGCTCTGGAGGTCGATCGCCTGCCAGTCGATCCCGGCCCCGATCACCACCGCGATCACGATCGCCGGGATCAGGAAGGCGAACCGGATCAGGCTGTCGATCACGTAGGCCACCGCCCGTGGCCACCACCCGGCGAGCGTGTGGCTGGTGCCGGCGATCTCGATCGTCGGCTGGCCTCCCGGCGCAGAGGGCGGGACGACCCGCGCCGGTGTCTCTGCCGCGTCCCCGGTCGCCGTGGCGGGCGGCGGCGCGGCCGATGATCCGGCCGGGCCCGGCCCCGTGGGCGGTGTCGCGGCGGGCGGCGGTGCGACGGGCGCCGACGGCGGCGCCGGGATCGTGGGGCGCGCCGCGGTGTGGGCGGTCCACGCGGTTCCGTCCCACCAGCGCAGGTCGGCCTCGCGGCGCGGGTCCTCGAACCAGCCGGGCTGCGGCAGCGACTCGCTCATCGCTCGATCCCGCTCACGAAGAGCGCCTGGGCGCTGGCGCCGAAGCGCCCCTCGCTGTCAAAGAGCTCGCCGGTGGACATCCCGGTTCCATCATCGGATATCGAGGTGACGGCGTCGAGGGCAATCCATTCGCCCTGCGGCTCCCGCCCCAGGGTGACCGAGAGGTCGGGGTTGACGAAGGCGTGGCGCTTCCAGTCGAGCACCGAGCTGATCCCGTTGCCGAAGTCGGCGGTGGCCATCGCCCGCTGCACCGGCGTGGGCTTCTCGCCGGCGACGACCGGCACCTTCAGCCGCATCCAGGCCATCGCCGGCCCGGGGACCTCCCAGCGCTCCTTGCCGCCGGCCAGGCGGATCTCCATCGCGTCGCCGCCGAACATCCTGCCGCCGAGCATCTCCGCGTCGAAGGCGACCGGGTCGGGCGCCTCGTCGGGCCCGGGGCCGGGTACCGGATCGAAGCCCTGTTGCGAGGAGGCGCCGGCCTCCCGGCGGATCCGCAGGGCCTGGGCCCGCACGACCTCCTCGCCTTCGCAGCGCACGCTGGCCTCCACCAGCTGCACCCGTTTTCCGGCCCGGGTCACCTCGGTAACCACCTCGAGCGGGGCGATCGGCACCGGGCGCAGCAGGTCGAGCGTCAGCCGGGCGATCCGCATCGGCGCCGGCGCCTCGACTCCCTCGACCACTCCGGCGACCAGGGCCGCCGGGGCCCCGCCGTGCTGGTGGTCCGGGCTCCACGGCCCCCTTGAGAGCTCGCCCGAGTCGAAGCGCCCGTCGCCGAGCGGCGTGTAGACGGCTTCGCTCACGCGGGAAGCGTAGGGCGACCGGCCGCTTGGGGACCGTCCCCCCGGGGGCTATTCTCCGCCGTTGAGCGGCCGCGCCCAGCCACGGGGAGGCAGTAAGTGCAGGAGATGGTCATCTACGGAGTGAGTTTCGACATGGTCGGCAAGCAGCCGATCGTGCTCCTCAAGACCGTCGACGGCAACCGCTTCCTGCCCATCTGGATCGGCCATCCCGAGGCGGCCTCGATCCTGATGCGCCTGCAGGGCGCCAGCACGCCGCGCCCGATGAGCCATGACCTCTTCGTCGACATGCTCACCGAGCTCGACGTCACCTGCACCCAGGTGGCGGTGACCGAGCTGCGCGACAACACCTTCTTTGCCTCGATCACCCTGCGCCAGGGCGAGAACGAGTTCGAGATCGATTCACGCCCCAGCGACGCCCTCGCCCTCGCCGTGCGCACCGACGCGCCGATCTACGCCGCTGAAGAGGTGATCGAGGAGTCGGCGATCGAGTTCGAGCACGAGGTCGAGGACACCGAGGAGGTCGTCGACCGCTTCAAGGAGTTCCTCGACGAGGTCTCGCCGGAGGACTTCGCCGGCGGGGACAGCTAGGCCGCGGCCAGCGCCTCCTCGACCGCCTGCCCCACGAATTCGTCGAAGCCGATCCCGGCCGCCTCGATCGCCTGGGGAAGCAGGCTGGTGTCGGTCAGCCCCGGGATCGCGTCGGCCTCCAGCACCTTGGCCACCCCGTCGCGCTCGTCGAGCAGCATGTCCACGCGGGCGAAGCTGCGCAGCCCGAGCAGCTCGACCGTCCGCTCGGCGGTCTCCCGCGCCTGCGCCGCTACCTCCTCGTCCAGCTCGGCGGGGCAGCTCAGCTCGGCGCTGCCGATGGTGTAGCGGGCCTCGAAGTCGTAGAGGCGATCCTCGGTCGGCCGTGCCTCGACCACCGGCAGGGCGCTGCCGCGGAAGACCGGCACCGCCAGCTCGCGGCCGGGAATGAACTCCTCGATCAGCGCGCGGTCGCTGTAGGAGAAGGCCGAGAGCAGCGCCTCGGGAAGCTCGTCGGCGCCGGAGGCAAAGCGCACCCCGAGAGCGCTCCCCTGCCGGCAGGGCTTGACCACCACGGGGAAGCCGAGTTTCTCGCCCACCCGCGCCAGCGCCTGCGAGCCGCCGAACTCGCGCAGCGCCGTCTCGCTGAACGAGAGCGCCCGCGGGGTGCCTATCCCCTCGGCCTCCAGCAGCTCCTTGGTCACCTGCTTGTCCCAGGCGCGGGCGCAGGCCGCCGGGGGCGAGCCGGTGTAGGGGAGCCCGAGCGTCTCCAGCAGCTCCTGGAGGCTGCCGTCCTCGCCGTCACGCCCGTGCAGGGCGATGAAGACCAGGTCGGGCGCCAGTTCGGACAGCTGCGGAACGAGGTCGGGACCCACGTCGATTCCCGTCGGCTCGTGGCCGAGGCGGGCCAGCGCCGCCTCCACCCGGTCGCCCGAGGCCAGCGAGACCTGGCGCTCCAGCGAGCGCCCGCCCTTGAGCACGGCAATTCTCAGCCCGCTGCTCATCCCTGCTGCCTCCGGCCTTCCTCGCGGCGCGGCAGCTCGACCACGTCGGCCAGCGGGCCGGCCTCCTGGGCGGGGACGGCGGGGAACGAGCCGGTGATCGCCCCGTAGAGCTCGATCTGCTCGGCCACCAGCACCCCGATCCGCCGCACTCCCTCCTCGATCGTCTCCGGGTCGGAGGCCGAGAAGTTGAGCCGCATCGAGGAGCCGCCGTCTCCGTTGACGAAGGCTGCGCGGCCGGGCACGAAGGCGACGTTGGCGCCGAGGGCGCGCGCGAGGAGGTCGGTCGTGTCGATGACCCCCGGCAGGGTCGCCCAGACGAAGAGGCCGCCCTGGGGCCGGGTCCAGGTCGCGGCCGGCGGGAGGTGGGCCTCCAGCGCGGCGAGCATCGCGTCGCGGCGGCCGGTGTAGATCCCGCGCAGCTCCTCGATGTAGGTGCGCCACTGGCCGGTGGCCATGTAGCCCGAGACGAAGAGCTGGGTGAACGGGGAGGGGCAGAGCGTGGTCGCCTGGGCCCCGAGCACCAGCTTCTCCATCACCGGGCGCGGCGCGATCGCCCAGCCCAGCCGCAGCCCGGGGGCGAGCATCTTGGAGAAGGTCCCGGCGTGCACCACGAAGCGCCCGCCATCCAGCTCGAGCAGCGTCGGCAGCGGCGTGCCCTCGTAACGCAGCAGGCTGTACGGCTCGTCCTCGAGCACGATCAGCTCGCGCTCGGCGGCGATCTCCACCAGGCGCCGCCGGCGCGGGAGCGACATCGTCACCCCGGCGGGGTTCTGGAAGGTCGGCACGGTGTAGATGAACTTCGGGCGGCGCCCCTCGGCCTCCAGGCGCGCCAGCGTCTCCTCGAGTTGGTCGACCTTCATCCCGTCCTGGTCCATTCCCACCTGCACCACGTCGGCCTGGTAGGAGCTGAAGGTCGGTATCGCTCCGGGGTAGGTCGGGCCCTCGGCGACGATCACGTCGCCCGGGTCGATCAGCGCCTTGCAGGCCAGGTCGATCGCCTGCTGGCCGCCGGTGGTCACCAGGATGTCCCCCGGGTCCACGCCGACCCCCTGCCACTCCATCACCTGGGCAATCACCTCGCGCGTGGAGGCCAGGCCGTCGGTCGGCCCGTACTGCAGCGCCCGGGCCGAGTTGTCCCGGGCGACCTGGCCCATGACGCGGGCCATCTCCCCGGCCGGGAAGCTCGCGGTGTCCGGCAGGCCGCCGGCCAGGGAGATCACCTCCGGACGCTCGGTGATCGCCATCAGGTCGCGCATCACCGAGGAGGTCATTACGCGCGTGCGGGAGGCAAAGAGCGCCGCGTAGCGGCGCAGGTCGCGGGAGGGCGAGGGCCCGTCGCCGCCGGCGCCTTGCTTCTCTAGAGTCATCCCTCCCGCACGGTACCCGACCGACCCGTGAACCCCGCCGAACAGAAGCCTCCCGTCCCGGGCCCGATCGGCCCGCCGTGCTGAGGCTCCCGGCGGCTCTCGCCGGCCTCGTCGCGCTCGCCCTGCTCCTGCCCGCCGCCGCCGGAGCGGCCGGCAGCTCCGGCTCGCCGCGTGCGGTCGACGAGGCCCAGGCCGAGAGGATCGCCTCCCGCGTGCCAAAGCTGGCCGAGGTTCGCCGCGAGAACCCCGACTCCTATTTCAGCGCCGTCCGCAAGCCCGGCCAGCGCTGGGAGGTCTCCCTCTGGGACCCGGGCGAGAGCTCCAGGCAGGTCGGCCTGGCGATCATCGACGCCCGCAGCGGCAAGGTGATCGAGTCGTGGACCGGCTTCCAGGTCGCCTGGTCGATGGCCCGCGGCTACCCAGGGGCGTTCGGAAGGTCGGTCAACTCGCCGTGGGTCTGGGTGACGCTGAGCGTCCTCTTCTTCCTGCCCTTCTTCGACTGGCGAAAGCCGTTTCGCTGGCTGCACTTCGACCTGCTCGTCCTGCTGGGCTTCGGGGTCTCGCTGGCCTTCTTCAACGCCGCCAACCTCGGCATCTCGGTTCCGATCAGCGGGCTGCTGCTCGCCGTGCTGCTGGCGCGGCTGCTGGCCGTTGGGCTGCGGCGCTCGGGCCGCGAGCCGCCGCCGCTGCGCCTTCTCTTTCCCTGGCAGGCACTGCTCTTCATCGGCCTCTTCCTGCTCGGCTTCCGCGCCGCGCTGAACATGGTGGACGGCAACGTGATCGACGTCGGCTACGCCGGCGTGATCGGCGCCGACAAGCTCCTTCACGGAAACGCGCTCTACGGCGCCTTCCCCAAGGACAACGGCGCCGGCGACACCTACGGCCCGCTGCTCTATCTCGCCTACGCGCCGTTCGAGCTGATCTGGCCCTGGCAGGGGCGCTGGGACGACCTGCCGGCCGCGCACGCTGCGGCCGGCGTCTTCGACGTGGCCTGCGTGGCGGCGCTCTTCCTGATCGGCCGCCGGCTGCGCGACAACGCCCTGGGCGTGATCCTCGCCTACGCGTGGCTGGCCTTTCCGTTCACGATCTACGTCACCAACTCGGGGAGCAACGACGCCCTCCCGGCCGCACTCGTGCTCTTCGCCCTGGCGCTCCACGCGCGGCCGATGGCCCGCGGCGCGCTGACCGTGGCCGCCGGCATGTCGAAGTTCGCCCCGCTGGCGCTGCTGCCGCTGATGGCCACCCACGGCATGCGCGACGGGTGGCTGCGCCGCTCCACGCGCTGGAAGCGCTTCGGCCTCTTCGCCCTCGGGGCGCTCCTGGTCCTCGGGCTCGCCGCCGCGCTCGTGCTTCCGACGACGGCCCCGCAAACCTTCTGGGACCGCACCGTCGGCTACCAGGTCGGCCGCGAGGCGCCGTTCTCGGTCTGGGGCTTCTACGGCGGCGGCTGGGAGGTCGCCCAGAAGGTGGTGCAGGCCGCCACGCTGGTCGGGGCGGTGGCGGTGGCCTTCGTCCCGCGACGCGACGACCTGGTCGGCCTGGCCGCGCTGGCCGGGGCGATCCTGGTCGCCGTCGAGCTGTCGGCGACCTACTGGTTCTTCCTGTACATCGTCTGGTTCCTGGGGCCGGCGCTGGTGGCCTTCCTGGCCCGCCCGGCGCTGGCCGGGCTGCCGGTCATCCGGCCGCGGGCAGAAGCACCTGTTCGATCGAATCGGCCCGCAGCCGCTGCGGGCAGTCGATGACCACCGCGTTGAGCCACGGGTCATCCTCCGAGGTCTCGAAGCGCACGCTCATCTGGGTCACCAGCGCCTCGATCGCCTGCTCCTTCTTTACGCCGATCACCCCGCCGCGCGGGCCGGTCATCCCCACGTCGCTGATGTAGGCGGTCCCGCCGGGCAGGATGCGGGCGTCGGCGGTCGGCACGTGGGTGTGGGTGCCGACCACGGCGCTCACCTTCCCGTCGAGGTGCCAGCCGAGCGCGACCTTCTCGCTCGTGGCCTCGGCGTGCATGTCCACCAGGATCTGGTCGGCTCCCGCGCCGGTCAGCTCCTCCACGGCGCTGTCGGTGTGCTGGAAGGCCGGGTGGCCGGCGCGCAGGAAGACGTTCCCCGAGACGTTCACCACGCCGAGCTTCGTCCCCGAGGCCGACTCGACCAGGCAGCTTCCGTGGCCGGGCTGGGAGCGCAGGTAGTTGACCGGGCGCAGGATCCGCTCCTGGGCGTCGAGGTACTCGAGGATCTCGCTGCGGCGGTAGGTGTGGTTGCCGAGGGTGATCACGTCGACGCCGGCCTCCAGCAGCTCGTCGGCGATCTTCGGAGTGATGCCCAGGCCGCCGGCGATGTTCTCGGCGTTGACGACGGTGAAGTCGGGGGAGAAGCGCTCGTTGAGCCCCGGGAGCAGGCCGAGCAGGGTGCGGCGGCCCAGGCCGCCGACCACGTCGCCCACGAAAAGGATCGTTGCCGCTCCGTCGCCCACGCTCCCAGTCTGCCGCACGCGGGCTTCCGGCGGGCCGGCGGCCCCTCCCTAAGATGGCCCCGATGGCCTTCCCGCAGACCCGCATGAGGCGCCTGCGCCGCACCGCCGGACTGCGTTCGCTGGTGCGCGAGGAGCGGCTCGACCCGGCCGGCCTCGTCCTGCCGATCTTCGTCGCCGAGGGGATCTCCGCGCCCGAGCCGGTGCAGGCGATGCCCGGCGTGGTGCGCCACCCGGTAGCCGGCGCCGTGGAGGAGGCCCGGGAGGCGGCCGCGCTGGGAATCGGCGGCGTGATCCTGTTCGGCATCCCCGCCTCCCGTGACGCCGAGGGCTCCGGCGCCTGGGCCCGGGACGGGATCGTCCAGCAGGCGCTGGGGGAGCTCGCCGCCGCCGACACCGGCCTGGTGCTGATCGCCGACACCTGCCTCTGTGAGTACACCGACCACGGCCACTGCGGCCCGCTCGACGCCACCGGGGCCGACGTGGACAACGACGCCGCCCTCGAGCTGCTGGCCCGCACCGCGGTCAGCCAGGCCCAGGCCGGCGCCGACATCGTCGCCCCCAGCGACATGATGGACGGCCGCGTCGCCGCCATCCGCGAAGCACTCGACCAAGCCGGCTTCGACAAAACGCCCATCATCAGCTACGCCGCCAAGTACGCGTCCAGCTTCTACGGCCCCTTCCGCGAAGCCGCCGAATCGACGCCGCAATTCGGCGACCGCCGCAGCTATCAGATGGACCCCGCCAACGCGCGCGAAGCCCTCAAGGAAATGGAGCTCGACCTCGCCGAAGGCGCCGACATGCTCATGGTCAAACCGGCCATGCCCTACCTCGACATCATCAAGGCAGCGCACGAAAACTTCGACGTCCCCATCGCGGCTTATCAAGTCTCCGGCGAGTTCTCAATGATCCACGCCGCCGCCCGCAACGGCTGGATCGACCTCGACCGCGCCATGATGGAATCACTTACGTCAATCAACCGCGCCGGCGCGCAGATTATCCTAACCTACTTCGCCAAAGCAGCCGCCCGCCAAATCTCCGGCCTCTAACGGACCACCATTCCGACGAACGGCCCGCCGCGAAAGTCGCCACCACCTCCCCAACCCCAACCACCCCATCGACC
>JBJTBE010000059.1:0-7507 GCA_046091165.1 Solirubrobacterales bacterium
CTCAGGCCGGCCGGGTGATCGCCCGCCAGCAGCCCTCGGCGGCGCGCTGGAGCTCGGCCGGGGTGGCCTTCGTGCCGGCGGCCACGAGCCGCACCGCCGGCGCGATTCCCAGCTCGTAGAGGATCTGGGGAGGCAGGTCGACCAGCAGGGCGGCCATGCCCGGCTCGGCAACGATCTCGGAGAGGGCGCTGCCGCCTTCGCCCAGCGGCGCCTCACGCGCCTTCTCCACGTAGGGCGAGCTCTCGAGCTGGACGAGGAAGCGGGCCCGGTCGGGGTCCTCCTTCAGGTGGTGGTAGATCGCCAGCCAGACGGAGATGAAGCGCTGTTCGGGCGCGAGCCCGGGGTCGGCCGCATCCATCGCGGCATCGCCCATCTCGGTCTTGGTCTCGACGTAGGTGGCGACGACCAGTTCCTCCTTGGAGGCGTAGTAGGTGTAGGCCGTGCCGGTCGCCACCCCGGCCCCCTGGGCCACCGCGCTCATCGCCGCGCCGTGGAAGCCGCCCTGCGCCACGAGCGAGCGCAGCGCGCGGCGCACGTCGGCCGCGCGGTCGCGGGTGGCCTGGGGCGTGGCGCTCAAGCGCGGGCCGCGCCCATCACCGCGGCCGGCTCGACGGTCAGCCCGGTCTCGCGCTCGGAGATCGCCCAGAGCCGGTCGATCGCCTTGTCCATCCCGACTCGCCGGAGGATCGGCCGGCGCACCGGCGGCCCGGTGTTCATGTAACGCGGGGCGAAGAACTCGCCCCCATGGGCGTTCGGGTCGGTCGCGGCCCGCAGCTGGGGGAGCGCCCCGTCGGCCGGGCTCATCCCCGTGCGGTGGGCCAGCCAGAGGAAGAACTTCTGCAGTGGCTCGCCGCCTGACTGTTCGACGCTGACCGTCTGCAGGTTGGTGTCCGAGAGGCCCGGGTGGGCGATCAGGCTGGAGGCCGGCGCTCCGGCCTCGGCGAGCTTGTGCTGCAGGCCGATCCCGAAGTGGAAGTTGGCGAGCTTGGACTGGTAGTAGGCGTTCCACGGCTTGTAGCGGCCGTGGAGGTGCGGGTTGTCGGGGTCGGGGCTGCGGCCCAGGTGATGGGCGGTGCTGGTGACCGTCACCACCCGCGCCGCCGGGGCGGCCAGGAGCTGGGGGAGCAGGCGTGAGGTGAGAGCCCAGTGGCCGAGGTGGTTTACGCCGAACTGGGTCTCGAAGCCGTCGGCGGTCTTGCTCTCCGAGATGCCCATGATCCCCGCGTTGTTTACGAGCAGGTTGATCGAGTCGTGGGCGGAGGCGATCTGGCCCGCGGCGCTCTCGACCGATGCGAGGGAGCCCAGGTCGGTGGGAACCACCTCCAGGCGCGCGTCCGGGACGGTGCCGCGGATGTCGTCCACGGCCTGAGTCGTCTTCTCCGGGTTGCGGGCGGCCATGACTACGGTCGCGCCGGTCCCGGCCAGGGCGCGGGCGGTCTCCAGCCCGAGCCCGCCGTTGGCGCCGGTGACCACGGCGACCTTCCCGTCGAGCGTGGGGATGTCTGCGGTTGTCCAGGACACGGCTTCCTCCGTGGTGAGTGAATGTTCATTCACCCTACCACGGAGGCTGCCGGTCTCCCGCGCCAGTAAGGCGAGGGGCTTTAGCCGTCCACCTCGACCAGCGTCCCGTCTTCCACCTGGTAGATGAAGCCACGGATCTTGTCCTTTCGGGGGATGAACGGGCTGTCCTTGATCCGCCCGATCGCCTTGCGCACGTCGGCCTCGAGGTCGGTGAACGCCTCGGCCACCCAGCCGGGCTTCTGGCCGGTGTCCTCCTCGAGCTGCTCGGCGAACTGCTCGTCGGTGAAGGTGAGCATCCCGCAGTCGGTGTGGTGGATGAGGATGATCTCCTCGGTGCCCAGCAGGCGCTGGGAGATGGCCAGCGAGCGGATCTCGTCGTCGGTGATGACCCCGCCGGCGTTGCGGATCACGTGGGCGTCGCCCTCGCTGAAGCCCAGGACGCCCTGGGGGTCTAGGCGCGCGTCCATGCAGGCGACGATCGCCACCTTGCGGGCCGGGGGCGCGGGCAGGTCGCCCTTGTCGAACGAGGCGGCGTAGGCCTCGGCGTTCTGGAGGAACTCGTCGGTGGTGCTCATGGAATCGGTCTTTCCTTTGCGTTGGTGGCTTGCGGACGGAAAAGTACCAAACCTGATCCGGTTTTGTTATTTTGGGTTCCGTGAGCGAGCGAATCTTCTCCTTCCCCAATCCCGTCAACGAGGTTTCGGCCCGGCTGGTGGCCGCCGGCGTGGTGGTGCTCGCGGTGGTGACGATCGTCTTCAACCTCCCCTCGCTGACCCTCCTGATCGCCTACGGCTTTATCGCCCGCGTGGCCGCCGGCCCGCGCTTCAGCCCGCTCGGCCTGCTGGTAACCAAGGTGCTCACGCCGGCCCTCCCGTTCAAGGAGAAGCTCGTCCCCGGCCCGCCCAAGCGCTTTGCCCAGGCGATCGGCGTGGTCTTCTCGGTCACCGCCGCCGTTCTCGCCGTCGGCCTGGGCCTCGCCACCGCCGCCTACGTCGTGCTCGGCGTACTCGCCTTCTTCGCCTTCCTCGAGTCGGCTCTCGGCCTCTGCGTCGGCTGCCGGGTGTTCGCCGTCCTGATGAAGGTCGGGGTGATTCCCGAGGCGGTCTGCGAGGAGTGCAACAACCTCAGCCTTCGCACCGCCCCCGGCAACGCGGCCTAGGCCGGGGCGGCCGCGGCCGGCACCAGCGCGGCGACCCGCCGCGTGCGGTGGCGCGGTGACTGCTCGCGGTCGCAGTAGAAGTAGAGCTCGGGCCGTGCCAGGCCCTTCTTGGTTTCAAGGACTACGAGCGGAACCGCGCCCTCGGGCAGCGCCGCGTCCGAATCGAAGACCGCGAACTCCTGCCCGGCTTCGACCCGCTTCTCGATCTCGTCGAAGCCCACGTCGGTGGTGATCAGCCGCCCGGCGTTCTCCACCACCTCGAGGGCCGACGGCGGCCCGGGGATCCGGTAGATCTGGTCGGGCTCGAGCACGTCGCTGAGGTTCCACGCCAGCGGCTGGTTGGCCGCGTCGTCGGGGGAGGCGATAGCGATGAGGGAGACGCCGTTGAGCCCGATTATCCGGTCGGGGTCACGCGGGTCGATCGACTCGGTCGTCAGCTCCAGCCCGGCGGCCTTGACGTCCTCGGCCGGCTGCTTCTCGACCACCCAGAAGCGGACGTCGGTGCCGGCCTTCTCCAGGGCCTGTGCCAGCGCGATCGCCCAGCGGGGGCCGCCGACCATCACCATCGACGGGTCGGTCTTGCCCGCCATGCCCAGCGCCTTGCCGGCGAGCGGGCTGAGAATCGACGAGATCAGGACGGTTCCGATGATCACCATGAAGAGGACGGGGACGATCTTCTCGGCGCCGGCGACGTTCTTCGTCGTGAGGGCGAGGCCGAAGACCGGCGCAGTGGCGGCGGCGACGATCCCCCTCGCCGAGAAGGTCATCATGTAGAGGCGCTGCTTCCAGCTGATCGGAAGCCCGATCGTGGTGAGGACGGCCAGCGGCCGGACGATGAAGGCAAGGAAGGCGATGAAGGCGATGCCGGGCAGCCCGATATCGAAGACGTCCCCCATCTCGACGTTCGCGGCCAGGAGGACGAAGAGGATCCCGAGCAGGATCGGGATCAGCGTCTCCTTGAACTCGGTGATGTAGGTCATGTTGACCCTGCGCTGGTTGGCCAGGGCTATCCCCATCACCAGGGCGGCGGCAAGGCCGGAGTCCTCGAACAGCACGTCGGCGGCCAGGAACGCGGCGACGACCATCATCAGCGTCGCGGCGACCTTGTCGCGCCCGTTGAGGCGGTGGGTGCCGAGGATCGGCATGAGCAGCGCGGCGAACACGACCCCCGAGATCACCCCGACTACGACCGAGAGCACGAACTGCTCGACGCTGAAGGCGCTGAAGCCGTCCTTGGCGGTGAGGGAGGCGAAGACGACGACGGCGACGATCGCGCCGATCGGATCCATGATCACGCCCTCCCACTTGAGCGTCGCCCGCACCTCGAATGGGGGGCGGACGAAGTCGAGCAGCGGGAGGACGACGGTCGGCCCGGAGACGATCAGGATCGCCCCGACGAGGACGCCGATCTCGGTAGGCAGGTCGAGGATGAAGATGGCCCCGATCGCCCCCATGATCCAGGTGACCAGCACCCCGAGGGTGATCAGCCTCAGCACCGCCGGTCGCACCTCTTTCGGGAACTGGTCGAAGCGAAGCCCCAGCGCGCCCTCGAACAGGATCAGCGCGACGACGATCTGGACGAACGGCGACAGCGCGCTGCCCAGGAGCTTGTTCGGCTCGACGACGTCGGCCACCGAGATGCCGGCGATGATGCCGATCGCCAGCAGCGGCACGATCACCGGAATGTTCACCATCCCGCCGAAGATTCGGGCGACGACCGAGAGGACGACGACCAGCGACAGACCGATCAGGAGGGCCTGCGTGCTCATCGGTTAGGCCCGCCGTTCATCGCGCGAGAAGCCTAATCCAAGCGTTGGGGGAATCTGGCGGCGCACTGGCCATGCGTTGCCGGTGCGTAAACGGCGGGGTCAGGCGTCCGGGTCCGAGGACCAGAGCCCGTCGATGAAGCGCTGGTCCTCGTCGTAGAGCCAGCACTCGCGCAGCTTGCCGTCCTGCACCCGGTAGAGCAGCACGCGCCGCACGCGGCGGGGCGGGTCGCCGAGGTCCTCGATGGCCAGCAGGGCTCCGAGGTTCTCCCCGACCAGGACGTCCTCGACCTCGATCAGCTGCCGTGAGGAGCGGTATGAGGCCTGGCCCAGGACGCCGAAGACCGCCTCCTTGCCGACGTGGGTGCCCGCCAGGGGGCTTTCTCCCATGTAGTGAAGGACGATCTCGTCGTGGTAGGAGCCGAGGACCTGCTCGAGGTCGCCGGCCAGCCAGGCGTCGGCGTAGGCGCGGAGGGTGTCACTGGTCTCCTGCGCGTCCGCCATCGTACGCCAGCCTAGGCGCTGGCTTGACAGGGTGTCAATCGTTGGATTCGCGGGCCGCCACAACGAGCAGCGCCGCGGTAACGAGCACGAGGCCGGCGAAGGCGACCGTGTTGGCCGCTCCCTTCCAGGCCGGATCGGCGAGGCCGGCGTCGGAGACATGGTTGATCACGTGGAGGACCCCCTGGGCCACCCCGATCGACAGGACAGGCACCCGCCAGGCCGGCCGCCACACGGCAACCAGGAGTGCCGCGCCGTAGACGACGGTCCAGGTGGCCAGGTCGCGGACCAGGTGCTCATTGACCGCGCCGAACCCGCCGACGCCGTCGATGAACCCGGCGGGATCGACGATCATCGTGATCGAGGTCAGGATCGTGGCGAGGCCGAGGATGGCGAGCCCAATCCGGAGCCCCGATTCGCGGCCCGTGCGGGTCGGAGTAGTTGGAGTCATGGGCCGGACCGTAAAGCCATCGAGCGCGGAGTGCCGGCGACCGCGCTTGGCAGCGGGCGCGGCAGGTTCGAATCGTCCTGCTGGCAGGGGTTTTCGGGCGGTTGCTGCTCGGCTGCTACTCGCTTGAGGCGAGCGTCGAGGCGCTTGCCACTCGGACGGGAGGGTCGGCGCGGAGTGCTACTCGTGTCTGAGTAGCGCGGTCAGCGGGATCGCAAAGAGCACGGCGAAGATGAGGTTGAGCAGCGCGTTCTGCCAGAACCCGGATGCCACGGAGAAGATCGTGTCGGGGATGAACCAGCACGTGAGCGAGATGGCGAAGATGAGCGCTCCCTCGCGGACGTTTCTCTTCATCGGTCCGCGAAGCACCAGGAGGAGCGCCGTTCCCCAGCCGACCATGACCGCTCCCAGGACGGCGTGGGCCAGCGAGATGTAGTCAGCGGCCTCGCTACCAAATTCGGAGATCCGCCCGCTCGACGAGTAGACGAGAAGGCTGAACCCCTTCAGCGCCAGGCCGTGGGCAACGACCAGGAGGAGCCCGAAGACGATCAGGATGATCGTCGCGACGCGAAGCCATCCCAGCCAGAAGCCAATCGGCTCTGGTTCGTTGCTGGACCGCTCCTCAGCCATCGTCATGCGGAGCCGTCGCTGCCCGCGGACCTGGCCATTGCGGCCAGGTCTCGTTGGACGGCATCGAAGGGCTCCATGCTCTGCTGGGCGCGGGCGATGATCAGCGCGCCCTCCAGGGTGGCAACCGTCGTCATCGCGAGACGCCTGCTGTCGGCCTTCTTGACTCCGGTTCGTTCGTAGGCCTCGGCGAGCGCGTCACGCCACGAGTTGAACGCTGCGGCCACCGCCGGCAGGAGTCCCTGCGCATCGGCGCCCGCCCCCACGGTCGCCGCCGACATCGCGCAGACCGCCTTGAGATCGGTGGCCCGCGCGAACTCCCGCCAGCCCTCGGTGAAGGCGTCGGAGACCTGCTCGGGCCTGGTGGCCTCCGTGGCCCGTATCCGCGCGGCAACTGCCTCGGCGAGCAGCCCGATCGCCTCGCCGATCATCTCGTCCTTGCCGCCGGGGAAGTGGTGGTAGATCGAGCCGCGGGGCGCGCCCGTGACCTCCAGGACCTCGGTGAACGAGGTTCCCTGCAGCCCGCGCTGGGCGAGCACGCCCGCGGCGCCGCTGATCATCTTGTCCTTGGTCTGGCTACTCATCGAATAGGACGCTCATCATAGAACCGTGTTAGTGTGCCGCGCGTCATAAAGCGGAATGTCTAACCCGGGAGGCAGATGCAGCACTTGCTCTTCAACGGTGTCGGGAAGCTCAGCTGGGAGGAGACGGCCGAACCGGTGATCCAGGACGACCACGACGTCCTGGTGCGGCCGATCGCCGTGGCCCGCTGCGACCTGGACACCGCCATTGCCACCGGCCTCTACCCGATGGAGCCACCGTTCACGATGGGCCACGAGATCGTCGGCGAGGTTGTCGACGCTGGCGACAACGCCGGCGAGTGGGAGGTCGGTGACCGCGTGATCGTCCCGTTCCAGATCTCCTGCGGTACCTGCGCGATGTGCCTGGCCGGCCTCACCAACGCCTGCGAGTCGGTCCCCCTCGGCGCCGGGTACGGCCTGGCGGTCCGCGAAGGGATGGACTTCGGCGGCGGCCTCGCCGATCTGATCCGCGTGCCCTGGGCGCCGTTCATGCTCCTGCCGCTTCCCGAGGCGATCGACCCGGTCGTGGCGGCGGGCATTCCCGACAACGTCTCCGACGGTTACCGGACCGTCGCCGGCCCGTTGTCCGAATACCCCGGGGCGCCGGTACTCGTGGTCGGCGGGCCGGCCCAGTCGGTTGGCCTCTACGCGGTGGCCGCCGCCGTCGCGCTGGGCTCGGAGCGGGTCGTCTACGTCGACTTCGACGAGAACCGAGCCGAGGTCGCCCGCAGCTTCGGGGCCGAGGTGATCTGCATGACCTTCGACGAGCTGACCGAGTTCAGGATGCAGGAGCGCTTCCCGATCACCGTCGACGCCTTCGCCCTGCCGCCCGGCCGCAACCTGGCCCTCGATTCGACCGCCCCCTGCGGGCACTGCACCAGTGTCTCCGGCGGCCCGACGCCCA
>JBJTBE010000060.1:0-3094 GCA_046091165.1 Solirubrobacterales bacterium
CGTGGTGCACCTGGGCCGGGCGCTTCGGGAAGGACGTCCCCGCCTCGATCTCCTCCCTGCCGGGCCGCGAGCCTGGGCTCGGCGGCGCGCAGTAGCGCCTGTGGGCGCGCGGCCCCGCGCGCCGCTACCTGGGGGCGGTGGCCGCCGGGGACGCCTCGAGCCCCTCGGAGACGTCGCGCCGGTCCAGCGCCTGGCGCATCGCCAGCCCCACCACCGCGCCGATCACCGCGAGCGGCACCACGTCGACCCCGGCCCCGGCGGTGATGAGGACCGCCATCAGCGCCGAGGTGAAGGGCATCTTCAGCGACGCGGCAATGCTCGCCGCCATCGCGCTCACCACCATCGGGGCCAGGGCGAGATCGCCGACCACCAGCGAGGCGAGCACGCCGGCCGCGGTGCCCAGGGCCGCCGCCGGGAAGATCGGGCCGCCGCGGAAGCCGGCCCCGAGCCCGATCGCGTAGGCGCCGGCCTTGGCCAGCAGCAGCACCAGCACGATGCCGGCGGCGGTCTCCTTGACGATCAGCGGCATCCCGCTCTGCCCGGAAAAGAGGACGGTCTCCACCGGCTGGCCGGTGATCGCCCGCGCCACCACGGCGAGCAGCGCGGTCAGGAGCGCTCCGCCGAACAGCACGGCGGCGGCCCGGCTGCCGGCGAGCTGCTCGATCCGTGCCGCCAGCTGGCGCACGAGGATCGCGATCGCACCGGCGATGACCGCGATGACCACGCCGCCGAGCAGGTCCACGACGAGCAGCTGGTCGTACGGGGGGATACCGGGCACGGCGAGCGAGTGGGTCCCGAAGCCGGCGAAGTGGTTGATTCCGATCTCGACGATGTAGCCGCTGGCCAGCGCTACGAAGAGCGGCACGAGGGCGATCGCCGGGAGCGCCCCGAAAGCGGCGAACTCGAGGAAGAGGAAGGCGGTGATGAGCGGATTGCCGAAGATCGAGCCGATCGCCGCCCCGCCGGTGAGCAGCATTCCGAGCTGCTTGGCCGGGCCCCCCTTGCGGGCGAAGATCAGCGCGCCCAGCCCGGTGCCCAGGGCGATCAGCGGCGCCTCCGGGCCGAGCACCGCGCCGAAGATCAGCGTGCCAAGGGCGGCGAGCAGGAACGAGGGCGCGGTCCGCTGGTCGAGGTCGAAGTGAAGGCCGGAAAGCGGCCCCTTGCCGGTGTGCCCGGGCAGCCGCCACGCGGCGAAGACGAAGAGCGCGGCGACGATCAGCGCCGCGAAGACCCACCAGTCGGGCGGCTCGCCGAAGCCGAGCTCCTGCGGGAGCGTGGTCCAGACCAGCTCGGTGGCGGCGGCGACCCCCTCGAGGAAGAGGCTGGCCGCCACGGCGCCGACCACGCCCAGCACCACGGCCAGGCCGACCAGCTGCGGCGAGACCTGCGGGACGTTCGGGCCGGCCGGCGCGTCGGAGCCCGGCGGCGGTGCGACGGATGCGTCGGTCACGCGCCGAACCCTACGTCCTGGAGGCCCGACCGGGCAGGCGGGCCCTAGGGTTCGGGGCGTGGGAGCCACCGATTCCAGCGCAATGGCCGGCGAGCTGGAGGCCATCTGCGGCACCGGCGGCGCCATCGCCGGCGACAGCCCCGAGGCCCGCCCCCTCCTGCACGACACCACCGAGGACGAGGGCATCGGCGGCCGGGCCGACGCGGTCGCCTTCCCCTCCACTGCGCAGCAGGTCGCCGAGGTGCTCGGCTGGTGCTACCGCAGCGAGGTTCCCCTCACCCCGCGCGGCGGCGCGACCGGCCTGGCCGCCGGTTCGGTCCCCGGCGGCGGGGTGCTCCTCGACCTCGGGCGGCTCGACCGCGTCCGCTCGTTCGACGGGCCCCAGTGGCGTATGGAGGTCGAGGCCGGGGTGAGCACCGCCGACGTACAGCGCCTGGCGCGCGAGGGTGGCCTCCTCTTCGCCCCCGACCCGGGCGCCCGCGAGCAGTCGACGATCGGGGGGAACATCGCCACCAACGCCGGCGGCCCGCACGCCTTCAAGTACGGGGTCACCTCCCGCTGGGTCACCGGGCTGGAGGTGGCGGTCGCGCCCGGCGAGCTGATGAGCGTCGGCGGCCCGCTCAGCAAGGACGTCGCCGGCTACGACCTCGTCCACCTGCTCTGCGGCTCGGAGGGCACCCTGGGCATCGTCACCGCCGCCTGGCTGCGACTGATTCCCGCGCCGCAGGCGGCGATCACCGTGGCCGCGTTCTACCCCGGTCACGACGCGGGCTGCGCCGCCATCGCGGCGGTAATGGAGGCCGGCGCCCAGCCGGCGACGCTCGAATACCTCGACGCCGGCGCGGTCGCCGCCGCCGGCGGCTCCTTCCCCGGCGGCGCCCCGGCCGGGGCCGGGGTCAGGGTCCTCAGCGAAGCCGACGGCAGTCTCGAGGAGGCGCAGGCCACCGCCGGCGAGCTGGAGGAGATCCTCGGCGCCGGCGCGGTCGCGGTCGAGCGCTTCGGCGACCGGGCCCAGGAGGCCGACCTCGCGCGCTGGCGGGACGGCGTGGCGATCGCGGTCTCCGCCCAGCGCGGCGGGAAGGTCTCCGACGACATCGCCGTTCCGGTCGAGCGGCTAGGCGAGGCGATCGCCGAAACCCTGGCCATCGGCGAGCGCCACGGCCTGGAGGCGTGCAGCTGGGGCCACGCCGGCGACGGCAACCTCCACTCCACCTTCATGCTCGACCGCGCCGACGCCGCCGCGCTGGCCCGGGCCCGGGCCGCGGCGCAGGAGCTCTTCGAGCTGGCCGACCGGCTCGGCGGCACGATCAGCGGCGAGCACGGGGTCGGCGCCGCCAAGGCCGGCCATCTCGGCGCCGGCTGGGACCCGGCGCGGGTGAGGCTCCACCACCGGGTCAAGGAGGCCTTCGACCCGAAGGGGCTCCTCAACCCGGGCAAGAAGGTCACCGGCGGCGCACCGTGAGCGGGATCGAGGAGTGGTTCGAGCGCGAACGGCGCCGCGGCCAGGACCGCGAGCGCCAGTGCCGGGAGAAGCGTGCCTTCACCAGCGAGGCCGAGGCCCGCCCGGTCGGCGGCGGGCGTGCCGGTGCGGCTCGTCAAGCACGTCAGCGACGACGGCGACGAGCAGGCGGCGACCAGCTGGAG
>JBJTBE010000061.1:0-18235 GCA_046091165.1 Solirubrobacterales bacterium
TTTCCGGGACCTCGCCGCCCGGTTACACTCCGCCCTCCCGGAGAGGTGGCCGAGCGGCTGAAGGCACTCGCCTGCTAAGCGAGTAACGGGGGAAACCTCGTTCGCGGGTTCGAATCCCGCCCTCTCCGCTGCCGGCGCCCCGGCGAACCGGGCGCAACGGCCCGCTTTCCGGGTATCCGTGTCCCGCTGCCCCCGTAACATCGGGGCCATGGAGGCAGCCATCCAGGGCACTCCGTCGGGCGTCCGCCGGGAGGACCGCTCCCTCCTGCGCCTGAACGTAATCGTCGGCCTCGTCCACCTGGCCCAGGCGATCGTGATCGTCGCCATAGCGGGCCCGGCGCGGCTGCCGGTGAACCTCAACTACATGACCGGCCCCCCGGGCGGCCCCGAGCCGCCGGGCATGACCGAGCTGTTCACGATGAGGATCGACCTCGCGGTAGGCCTCTTCCTGCTGCTGGCCGCGATCGACCACCTCGGCGTATCGCTGCCGGGCGTGCGCGACTGGTACCTGCGCAACGTGCGCCGCGGCATCAACCCGGCCCGCTGGTGGGAGTACTCGATCAGCGCCTCGGTGATGGTGGTCCTGATCGCGATGCTCTCCGGCATCAGCGAGCTGACCGCGCTCGTGGCGATCTTCGGGGCCAATGCCGCGATGATCCTCTTCGGCCTGGTGATGGAGTACACGAACGTCGACCGCACGCGGGTCCAGTGGCGCCCGTTCGTCTACGGCTGCATCATCGGCGCGGTCCCGTGGATCGCGATCGCCCTGCAGCTGATCCTCTCCTCCACGGCCGCCGGCAACTCCGACGGGGTGCCGGTCTTCGTCTACGTCATCTTCGGGACGCTCTTCGTCCTCTTCAACCTCTTTGCCCTCAACATGTGGCTCCAGTACCGGGGCATCGGCCGCTGGGCCGACCCGGTCTTCGCCGAGAAGGCCTACCTCTGGCTGAGCCTGCTCGCCAAGAGCGCGCTGGCCTGGCAGGTCTACTTCGGCGCGCTGGCCGGCAGCTAGCGCCGTACCGTAGGGCAGGCCGGTGCCGCCCGAATCGGCGCGGTAGCCTCCCGCCCCGTGGAAGCGGGCGCAGAGATCGTCGTGATCGAGGCCGAGGCGGCCGGCCCCTCGGGCGGGCTGTTCGGGGCCATCACCGGCGCGGTGACCGGCGCCGTCGGCGCCGCAGCCCGCACCGGGGCGCAGGTAACCATGCGCGCCACCGAGGGTGCGGTGGAGGCGGTGATGGGATCGAAGGCCGTCCAGGACTCGATCGAGCGGGTGGTCGCCAGCCCGGCGATGACCGGCGCGGTCGACGCGGTGGTCGGCTCCCCGGCCGTCCAGCAGACGCTGGAGCGGGTGGTCAGCGGGCCGGCTTTCGCGAGTGCCCTGCGGACGATCCTCAGCCCCGAGACCGTCGACATGATCGCCGACGAGGTGGTGCGCAGCCAGATGATCCAGAAGATCACCGTCACGGCGATGGAAGCCGGGGAGATGGCGCCGATCGTCGACGCGTTCCTCGAGAGGGAAGAGCTCTGGATCCTCGTGCAGACGATCGCCGAGAGCCCGGCGGTAATCGACGCCGTGCGCCAGCAGGGATTCGGCTTCGCCGACCAGGTCGGCGACGAGGTGCGGGGCCGCTCGCGCACCGCCGACCAGGTGGTCGCCCGTACCGCGCGCACCTTCATCGGCCGCAGCGAGAAGCTCGACGCCCAGCTCCCCACCGATCAGGAAGAGCACTCCACGGGCAAGGGATCCCGCGAGGAGCACGGCGACAAGGGGGCCTCGTCATGACCGACGCCGGGACTCCCGGATCCCAGTCCGAGGAGTGGTCGGCCCGCGGCCCGGCCGAGTCGGCTATCGCCCGGGCCCAGGTGGCCGCGGCGGTGCGGCTGCGCGGCTCGACGGCGGTCAAGGGCGCCCCGCAGAGGTATGTGGGCCTGGTTTCACGGCTCCTCGGGTTCGTGATCGACGCGGCGATCGTCAACCTGATCGCCGCGATCACCTGGGCGATCACCGCCCTGACCATGAACACCCTGGGCGTGCCCGACAGCGCCGAGAGCGTGATCCTCGCGATCCTCGGCGTGGTCTACGTGGCCTGGGCCGCGGCCTACTTCGTCTCGTTCTGGTCGAGCACCGGCCAGACCCCGGGCGCCCGGGCCATGGAGTTCCGGGTCGTCGACGAGGACGACGGCAAGCCGCTGACCATCCGGCACGCCCTGCTGCGGTTCGTCGGCATGGTGCTCGGGGCCATCCCGCTGGGGGCCGGCTACGCCATAGGCCTCTTCAACGAGCGCTGCCGCTGCTTCCTGGACATCATCAGCGACAGCGTCGTTATAGACGCGCCCGTTTATACTGTCGCCGATCGCCGGCGCCTGGCCCGCGACGCCGCCATCAACAAGTACAGGCCCCGCTACAGCTCGGCCGAGCAGCACCGCGACCCATCAGCGAACAAGCCCGAGTAAGAGCAACAGGCCAACCCGAAAGGAACCGCCATGCCGGTCGATCCCACGCCAGAGCAGGTCTCGCGCCTCGTAAAGGAAGACAACGGGGGCCCGGTGGTCATGCTGAACCTCCTCAGCTACAAGCCCGACGGGGGCCGCGAGAGCTACGAGGCCTACGGCGCCAAGGCCCTCCCCTTCCTCCAGGAGTCAGGGGCGGAGATCCTCTTCGCCGGCGAGGCGGCCTCGCCGCTCATCGGTGACGAGGACTGCGACTGGGACACCGTGATCCTCGTGCGCTACCCGAGCGTCCAGGCCTTCCTGGAGATGGTCACCAGCGAGGGCTACCAGGCGATCACCCACCTGCGCACCGAGGGCCTGGAGCGCGCCGAGCTCCACCCGCTCGCCGCGGCCTGAGCGGCAGGTCAGGCCGGGAGCGGGGCCAGCCCGGCGGCGGCGAGGACCTCGTCGGCCGCGGCCGGCCGGTCGGCGATCCCCGTGCCGGTGTTCCGGGGCCGGCGCAGCGCATCGATCAGCGCATCGGCCAGCTCCTGGCGGCCGCGCCCGGCACCGGCACCGTGGGCGACGACCTCGGCACCGCGCAGCCGGGCCTCCAGCGCGGTCAGGCCGTCGGCGGTGTCGATCAGCACGTCGGCGGCGGCCAGCAGGTCGGGAAGCCGGTCGGTCGGGCCGACGACCCGGATCCGGTGCGCGCGAGAGAACCAGTCCGCCAGCGCCCGCCGGCGCTCCTCGTTCTCCCCGCAGAGGATCACCACGCGCGAGGCCGGGTCGGCGGCGAGCGCGACCTCGCCGGCGCCGCCCAGGTCGCCGCGGGCCTCCTGGCCGCCGAAGATCACCACGAGGGGACTCCCGTCGGGAACGCCGATCGCCTGGCGGGCCCGGTCCACCTCGAGCTCGCCCTCGTAGCGGGGGTCTACCAGGCCCCGCACGCAGGCGATGCGCGTCGCCGGGGCAGCTTCGCGAACCGCGGCGCGAAAGCCCGGGTCGGCGATCAGGTGAACGTCTACGCCGTCGGCCGCCTGGGAGGCCGGGTCGGCCGGCCGGGTCACCAGCGCCACGGCCGGTACCGCCAGGGCGTCCGAGAGGCGAAGCCTTCCCATCGCCGCGATCACTGCCGGGTCGTCGGAGACCACGACCTGCGCACCGTTGAGGGTCACCAGGCCAGGCAGCTCCCTCGCGTTCGGCCGCGAGGCGATCCGCATGGCCACCCCGGCCGCAGGGTTGCCGGGCGCGAGGCTCGGGCCGGGCGGCTCGGATAGGCGCACCTCCACGCCGGCGTCGGCGGCCCGCAGGCCCTCGGCCAGGGGGCCGGCGGGAGCGAGATCCGGATTGCCCGCGGGAATGACCAGGACTGCCGCCGCCATCGGCACGATCCTAGGCCCGCCTTCCCTCAGGCGCCGCCCAGCCAGCCCCGGTCGGCGAAGATCGCCTCCTTGAGGCCCTGGGCGTAGTCGGAGTCGAGGACGATCTTCTCGAGCTCAACGTTGTCGGTGAGGATGGCCTGCATGCGCAGGTGGTCGTGGTCGGCCCGGCCGTCGAGCACCAGGCCGCAGTAGAAGAAGTCGTAGTTGCGCAGCAGCTCGACCGCCTCGTCGAGCTCGGCAGCGGTGAGAGACTCGAGGTCAAGGTCGCAGTACGCGACGTCGTCATGGTGGCGCACCGCCTCGCGCAGCGCGTCGAGCAGCTCGTTCCGTGCCTGCTCGCCCCAGACCCCGACGGTGATCACCGTGCTCTCGCGCTGCTCGTCGCGCTCGGCTGCGACCTGCGGCTGGCCCTCGAGCTCGGCCCGGGCCCGGGCGGTTTTGGCGCCGGTGGTATCGAGCTCGAGGTTGGCGTAGGCGGCGGCCAGCAGCTCGCGGTAGCGCGCAGGCATCGAGACGGGGTGCTCGCGCGGGTCGAGCGGCAGCCAGGTGAGCAGCGAGGCCCCGCGCGGCGCAGGCTCCTCGCCGTCCCCCGGCGGCACCGAGCCGAGCATCAGGGCCGACTCACGGTAACCCCTGGCGTGCTCGGCCCTCTGGCTGTACGGGTGGCTGGTCACCGCGCGGGCGAAGACGGAAGGCACCCCCGCGCCCCGCGCACGCTTGACCGTCCGCTCGAAGAGCCGTCCGAAGATTCCCAGGCCCCGGTAGGCGGGGTGCACCACCGCGACCCCGGTCTCGCCGGCCTCCATCCCCTCCTCGCGCAGCATGGCGTGGTGGCCTACCACCTCGCCGCCGAGCACGGCGACCGTGGAGAAGACCCGCCCGGCCTCGATCTCCTCGGCCACCCAGCGCGGCCGGTAGAAGTCGGGGTGGCCGTACCCGAGCCCGTAGTTCACGTAGAGGAGGCGGGAGATGGCTTCGGCCTGTGCTCCGGTGGCCTCGACGATCTCGACCTGGTCGGCGGTCGCCTCCCCCGGAGGCGCCTCCCGCGCGAAGTCGGCCAGGGCGACGAGCTCCTCCGGCGCCACGCCCTCGGCGGGAACCGAGGCGCTCAGGCGCTTGCCCTCGCGGCCGAGGTTCACCAGGCGCAGGTCGTCGGTCAGGGCGTCGACCCCGGCGAGCCCTTCCGGCGCCGGCCCGAGGCCGCCCCCGAAGGCAGCCAGCGGCTCGCCCCAGTCCTCGACCAGCACGCGCACCGCCCCCTCCCCCAGCTCTAGTTGCACGGCGATCTCCCCGGTCTGGTCGTTCGGGTAGGCGCTGTCGTTGACCCAGTTGACGAGCCGGTGGACCACCTCGACCAGCCGGGCGCGGTCGGCGTCGGCCAGGCCGCGCGCCCGGGCGAAGCCCTCGGCGAGGTCGTCGACGAGGAAGAGGTCCCGCCGGTCACTGCCTACGGCGATTCGCACGCGGTTGGCCACCGGCGCAGCGTAAGGGAGCGCGGGCGCCGCGCGCTGCCGTCCCCTGGACCGGCACCCGGAGCGGGAACCGCGCCCGCGGTGTAACATCGCTCCAGTTCGCGGACGGACCCGCGGACCGAACCAAGGGAGAGAAAGTGTTCCGCTACCGCTACGTCCTCGGCCTCAGCGCCACGATCCTTGCCGTTGCCGCGCCTTCCGCGATGGCCGGCACCCATCTCAACGTCATCCCGCAGGGCCAGAGCCAGCCCGGCGTCCCCTGGCTGAGTACCCCCGGGATGCTCCCTGCCGATACGCAGGCCAGGATGTACAACCGCCTCACCCCCCTCTTCCGCAACGTCGGCCCGGCGCTCACCGCGAGCACCAACGGCGCCGGCTACTTCAAGTCCGCCGCCCTGGTCCCCGCCGACGATCCCTCCCTGATCACCGACGAGACGGTCACCGGCACGGCCAACGGACGTGCCGTCTCGGCCCGGATCCGCCGCGACAACTACGGCGTGCCCCACATCTACTCCGAAACCGACGCCGGCGTGGTCTTCGGCGCCGGCTACGTCACCGCCCAGGACCGCAGCCTCCTGCTCGCCCAGGCCCGCAGCAACGGCGTGGCCTCGCTGATCGACATACCCGGCGTCTCGGGCATCAACCTCGTCCTCGGCCTCTTCGACTACCAGCCGACGGCAAAGGTCAAGGCCGACGCGGCCAGGAAGCAGGAGAAGGCCCTCCAGGACGCCGGCGAGCAGGGCCGGCAGGTACTCGACGACATCGACATCTACCTGGCCGGCATCAACAAGTGGTACGGCGAGAACCAGCCGTCAGCCAAGAAGTTCGAGCGGATCGACATCTTCGCCTTCAACGGCATCAAGGCCCAGTTCCTCGGGCAGGGCGGCGGCGAGGAGATCTCCAACGCCGTCTTCCTCGACGCGGCCCGCGGCGAGCTCGGCAAGAGCACCGGCAACAACGTCTACCAGGACATGCGCGGCCGCTACGACCCGGAGACCGCCACCACGACCGACAGGAAGTTCGACTACCAGACCAGCGTCAGCGTCTCGAACCCGAAGGGCATGGTGCGGATCAAGGACGGCTCCTTCAAGAACAGCTACATCAAGCTGCCGGGAGCCACCACATCCTCCTCCGCGCTCCGCGCTCCGGGCACCGCCCGGCAGGAGGCGAGCAACATCGTGATCGCCGGCGGCTCGAAGACCAACACCGGAAAGCCGCTGATGGTCGGCGGTCCGCAGATCGGCTACAACTACCCCGGCCTGACGATGGAGATGGACCTCCAGGGGCCGAACATCAAGGTCCGCGGCGCCACCTCGGCGCCGTACCCGGGCTACATGCTGATCGGCCGCGCCCCGAACTACGCGTGGTCGCTCACCTCCGCCGGCAACGACATCATCGACACCTACGCCGAGACCCTCTGCGGAGGCAGCAACTACAAGTACACCTACAAGGGCAAGTGCAAGGCGATGACCAGGGTCGACGCCGGCACGATCAGCAAGGGCGGCCAGACCGTCAAAGTGCGCTTCTACACGACGGTGCACGGTCCGGTCGTCGGCTACGCCAAGAGCGGCAGCAAGAAGATCGCGCTCTCGCAGCGGCGCTCGAGCTACGGCCGGGAGACCACCGACCTGCTCTTCAACCAGCAGATGACCTACGGACGGGTGAAGAGCGCCAGCGACTTCGTCAAGGCGGCCCAGAAGACGCCGCAGACGTTCAACTCGTTCTACTCCAGCGACTCGGAGATCGCCTTCTACACCTCCGGGCGCTTCCCGATAAGGCCCAAGGGCGTCAACCCCGACTTCCCGGTCGACGGGCGCGGCAAGTACGAGTGGACCGGCTACCAGGCCAAGTCCAAGCAGCCGCACGTGATCAACCCTTCGAGCGGCTACATCGTCAACTGGAACAACAAGCCGGCCAAGGACTTCCCGGCCGGCGACGAGCGCTGGTCCGAGCAGTCGCTCCAGCGCACCCAGCTGCTGGAGAACGAGCTGGCCCGCCAGCAGACCCAGACGCTCACGAGCCTGCTGTCGGCCTCCAACGCCGGCGCCACACAGGACGTGAGGGTCGCGCTCCTCTGGCCGACGCTCAAGAAGGTGCTCGACAAGGTCCAGCCCCCGAGCGCCCTGTCGGTCCAGGCCGCCGAGCAGCTCCAGGCCTGGCATGAGCAGGGCTCGAGCCGGGTCGACTCAAACCAGGACGGCCTCATCGACTCGCCGGGGGCGGCGATCATCGACGCGACCTTCGAGCGCATGGCCAACGCCGCGATGTGCGGCCGGCTGGGCAGCAAGCTCTGCAAGTACCTGGGCAACCGCAGCGGTGGCGACGACCGCTTCGACGCCCCGCCCGGCGGCCAGTACGGCGGCTGGCACCAGTACATGTGGAAGGACCTGCGCAAGGCCCTCGGCGAGAACGTCGCCGGCGCCTACAAGGTCAGGTACTGCGGCGAGGGCAACGTGGACAAGTGCGCCGGTGACCTCTGGAAGGCCTTCGAGGAGGGCCTCAACGCCGAGGCGGCCTCCAAGGGAAGCAACCCGGCGCTATGGCGGGCCCCCGAGTCCGGCGAGGACATCACCTTCTCCCCGGTCGGCCTCATCACGATGGACTACACCAACCGCCCGAGCGGTATCCATCAGGTGATGGATTTCAACGACTGACCGCCTCGGCGACATAGGCTGGGCGGGTGACGCAGACCGCCTGGACGGAGCCGCGCGGCCAGAAGGTCGCGCGGCGGCTGAAGACGATCCCGCTGATCCTGGTCGGACTCGTCCTGGTCACCGCGCTCCTGCCGGTGCTGCTGGTCGGCGCATTCTTCGTCGACCTCTTCCGCTGGGCAACGAAGCGCTCCACCTGGATGGCAATGCGGCTGGTCCTCTTCCTCTGGATCTACCTGCTGATCGGGACCGCCGGGATCATCGGCCTCTTCGGGATCTGGCTGGCCTGCGGCTTCGGGCGCAACGAGGACCGGATGGTGGACTGGACCTGGCACTTCCAGCAGCTCTGGATCGGCTGGTTCTTCAGCGCCGTCCGCGTCCTGCTCGGGCTGAGGGTCGAGGTCGAGGGTGCAGAGTGCATCCCCCCGGGCCCGGTGATCGTCTTCATCCGGCACGCCTCGATCGTCGACAACCTCCTGCCCTCCGTCTTCGTGGCCGCCCGTGAGCGAGTTCACCTGCGCTACGTCCTCAAGCGCGAGCTGCTCTCGGAGCCGTGCCTGGACATCGCCGGCCAGCGGCTGCCCAACTACTTCGTGCGCCGTGAGACCGGCGAGGAGATCGAGCGCCAGCGCGTCCAGGCCCTGGCCGAAGGGATGGGCCCCGAGGACGGCTTCCTTCTCTATCCCGAAGGGACCCGCTTCACCCCGGAGCGCAGGGACCGCGCCCTGGAGAAGATCGCCGAACGCGACCCGGCAAGGGCCGAGCGCCTCGCCGGGATCGAGTACCTCCTCCCGCCGAAGGCCGGTGGTGTTCTCGCCGTTCTCGACGGTGCCCCCGATACCGACGTGGTGATGATGGCCCACCAGGGCTTCGACGGGATGCGACTCATCTCCGACATCTGGGACGGCGGCCTGGCCGGGCGCGTAATTCGCGTGAGGTTCACGCGAATCCCGGCCTCCCGGATCCCCGCCGATCGCGACGGGCGCGTCGAGTGGCTGGATAACGTCTGGCTGGAGATGGACGACTGGGTCGGATCGAAGATGAAGAGTGAGACGGTCAGCCCCTGAGCATGGCCGGCGTCCTGGCGACAAACGCGGCGGCGATCTTCGTCCTGGTCACCGGGCTCTGGGCGGTCAGCGTCGCCGTCAGGGACACCTCGATCATCGACATCTTCTGGGGCTCCGGCTTCGTGGTGGTCGCGTGGGTCACCTTCCTGGTGGCCGACGGCTCGGACGGCTACCGCTGGCTGCTCGCCGTCCTCACCACGCTCTGGGGCCTGCGGCTCACCGCCCACCTGGCCAACCGAAACCTCGGCCACGGCGAAGACTTCCGCTACGCGAAGATGCGCGAGCGCCACGGTTCGCGCTGGCCACTGCGCAGCCTCTGGGCGGTCTTCTGGGTGCAGGGCGTACTGATGTGGGTCGTCTCGCTGCCGGTACAGGGCGGCCAGCAGCTCGGCGAGGGCTCGCCGGGCTGGCTGGCGTGGGTCGGCGTGGCGCTCTGGGCGGTCGGGCTCTTCTTCGAGACCGTCGGCGACCTCCAGCTCAGCCGGTTCATCGCCGACCCCTCGAACCGCGGCAAGGTGATGGACCGGGGCCTCTGGCGCTACACGCGCCACCCCAACTCCTTCGGCGACTTCAGCGTCTGGTGGGGGATCTGGCTGGTCGCGCTGTCCGCCGGCGCGTGGTGGACCGTGGTCGGGCCGCTGGTGATGTCGCTGCTGCTGATCAAGGTGAGCGGCGCCGGCCTGCTCGAGAAGTCACTGAGCAAGAAGCGCGAGGGCTACGACGAGTACGTGGCCCGCACGAGCGGCTTCTTCCCGCTCCCCCCGCGGCGCCGCTGAACGAAGCCGCCCAGCAAAGAGGGAGGCCACCCCGGGCGTCGAAGGCGCGCAGACGGTGACCACCATTCCCGCCCAGGGTCCCGGGGCCGGAGAGCCACCCGGGCGGCGCCCCCGCGCCGACGAGATCCTCTCCACGCGCGCGATCCTGCGGGTCGTGGCGATCGTGCTCGTGGTCATCGCCACGGTGATGCTGGTCCGGCTGCTCTGGCAGCCGATCGGCTGGGTGATCATCGCCGCCTTCATCGCCGTCGCCCTCTCGGGGCCGGTCAGCCTGCTCGAGAAGAAGATGCCGCGGGCGCTGGCGATCGCCCTGGTCTACCTGCTGCTCCTGCTCATCCCGGCCGGGATCGCCGCCGCCGTAATACCGCCCGTCGTTAGTCAGGGCGTCAACTTCGTCAACGACCTCCCCCGCTACACCAACGACCTGCAGGAAGCCGTGGAGAGCAACGATCGCCTGTCCCAGATCAACCGGGACTTCGGCGTCACCAATGAGCTGCAGCGCCTGGCCGAGGACGCCCCCAACCACATCGGAGAGGCGGCCGGCGTGGTGCAGGACGTAGGCAGTGGCCTGTTCAGCGGCCTCTTCTCGGCGCTCACCATCCTTGTGCTGAGCATCTTCATGACCGCCCGCGGGCGCGTCTGGGTGGAGGGGGCACTAAGGCTCCACGGTGGCAAGGAGGCCCAGGCGGTCGGGGTCGCCCTGGACCGGATCGCCAACGCCGTCGGCCACTACGTCGCCGGGGCCGCGATCCAGGCGACGATCGCCGGAGTGGCCGCCTTCATCGTCCTCTCCATCCTCGGCGTCCCGTTCGCCGGCGCGCTGGCCGTGCTGGTCGCCCTCTTCGACCTCATTCCCCTGGTCGGGGCGACGATCGCCGGGCTGATCGTGCTGATCGTGACCCTCTTCACCGACTTCCCCACCGCGACGATCGTCTGGGTCGTGTTCGCGATCGCCTACCAGCAGTTCGAGAACTACGTGATCCAGCCCCAGATCCACAAGCGGGCGGTCCAGCTCGAGCCGTTTGTCGTCCTGATCTCGGTTATCTGCGGTGGCGTGCTGTTCGGGATCGTCGGGGCGCTGCTGGCCATCCCGATCGCCGCCTCGATCCAGATCGGCGCCCAGGAGTGGTGGCGCTTCCGACTGGACCGGCAAATAGTCGCCCCTCCCGGCGACGGCGAGGGCGAAGCCGGTGCGGCTCCCGAACCGGCCGGCTCCTGAGCCCCGGCGAGCTGGCGGGGCCAATACGATGAGCCGGTGGCGCGCATCGGCATCCTCACCGGCGGCGGCGACTGCCCCGGCCTGAACGCAGTAATCAGGGGCATCGTCAGGAAGGGCCTGGAGGACGGCGACCACGAGTTCCTCGGGCTGCAGCACGGCTGGGCCGGGGTGCTGGAAGGCAACGGCCGGGAGCTGGGAATCGAGGAGACCGCGGGGCTGCTGCCGCGCGGAGGCACGATCCTGGGCACCTCCCGCACCAACCCCTACAAGGACGACGGTGACGGCACGGCGCTCGTGCGCGCCGGGATGGAGAAGCTCGGGCTCGACGGGCTGATCGCCATCGGCGGCGAGGACACGCTAGGCGTGGCCGGCCGCCTGGCCGCCGACGATGTGCCGGTGATCGGCGTGCCCAAGACGATCGACAACGATCTCGCCGGCACCGACTACACCTTCGGCTTCGACACCGCGGTTCAGATCGCCAGCGACGCGATCGACCGGCTCCACACCACCGCCGAATCCCACGACCGGGTGATCGTGGTCGAGGTGATGGGCCGCCACGCCGGCTGGATCGCGTGCTCGTCCGGGATCGCGGGGGGCGCAGACGCCATCCTCGTCCCGGAGCGGCCCTTCGAGCTCAAGGAGCTCTGCGACGTGATCAGCGCCCGCCACTCGCGGGGTCGCAGCTACTCGATCATCGTCGCCAGCGAGGGCGCGGTCCCCGCCGGCGGCGGCCTGACCGCGCGCGAGGACGACCTCGACGAGTTCGGCCACCCGCGGCTGGGCGGGGTCGGCGCCTGGCTGGAGCGGGAGATCGAGGAGCAGACCGGCTTCGAGACGCGGATGGTCGTTCTCGGCCACGTCCAGCGCGGCGGGACCCCCACCGCCTACGACCGGATCCTGGCCACCCGCTACGGCGTAGGGGCGATCGAGGCCTGGGACCGGGGCGAGCGCGGAATGATGGTCGCCCTGCGGGGCACGGAGATCGTCACCGTCCCGCTCGCCGAGGCGCTCGCCGCGCCGAAGCTGCTCGACCCCCAGCTCTACGAGACCGCAGAGGTCTTCTTCGGCTGATGGGTATGTCGCGCTTCTGGATCGTCGTGCAGGTCCTGATCGTCATTTTCGTGGTGATCGGGATGGTCATCGCGGTGGTCAAGCTCTATTGACCGGCCCTCCTGCCCGACCGTTAGCATCGGAAGCGTTGCCGACCGAGGGAGCGTTTTGTTCAAGTCGATCGTCGTAGGAACCGACGGATCCGAGACCGCCAGCGAGGCGGTACGCCAGGCCCTCGACCTCGCCACCGAGACCGGGGCGAGGCTCGAGATCGTCAGCGCCTACGAGCCGGTGCCCAAGTCGCGGCTCCGCCAGGAGGCCCAGCAGGCCCCCGAGGACATCCAGTGGACGATCAACGCGCGCGAGGACGTCGAGGCAACCCTCGAGGAGGTCGTGGAGGGTGCGAAGGCCAAGGGCCTGGAGTGCTCGACCCACGCGCGCCAGGGCGACCCGGCCGACGCAATCCTCGACGTGGCCGAGGAGACCTCGGCCGACCTGATCGTGGTCGGCAACAAGGGAATGACCGGCGCCAAGCGCTTCCTGCTCGGCTCGGTGCCGAACAAGGTCAGCCACCACGCGCCCTGCTCGGTCCTGATCATCCGCCCCACCTGAGGCCGGCCGGCCGGCGGCCGGATCGCTACTTCGCCGTGGCCTGGGCAGCGTCCAGCAGCCCCCAGCCGTAGAGGCTGTCGGGGCCCTGGAGGCCGAAGTCGCGCGCGGTGCGCTGGAGGTGGCGCTGGAGCGTCGGCGCGGCGGGGTCGGGGCCGAGCACCCCGGTCGCGATCACCAGGGCGGCGGTGGCCGTCACGTGCGGGGCGGCCATCGAGGTCCCTTCGTAAGTGCCTGGCAGCCCGAACCTCGAGAGCGACTTGCCCAGCAGCGTCACCTGATAGATGCCCCGCCCGGTGAAGCTCTGCCGGCAGCGCTGGTCGCCCGGCACGCGGGCGTCGAGGCCGCCCCCGGGGCCGACGATGTCGATGCCGCTGCCGCCGTTGGAGAACTCGGAGATGCAGCCGTCCTCGGTGGTCGAGCCGACCGCCATGACGGCCGAGGAGCGGGCCGGGTAGGAGACGGCGTTGGCGCCCTCGTTGCCGGTGGCGCCAACCACCAGCACGCCCCGGCTGCGGGCGTAGTCGAGCGCGTCGAGGATCTGGGGGATGTCGCTGGCGCGTACGCGCGAGTCGAACTCGAGGCTGAGGTTGATCAGCTTGGCGTTGTTCTTGACGGCGAAGCGCACCCCGCGTGCGATGTCGTTGGCGTTGCCCTCGCCGTTGGCGTCGAGCACGCGGACCGGCATGATCTTCGCCCCGTAGGCCAGGCCGGCGACGGCGATGCCGTTGTTGGTCGCCTCGGCAATCGTTCCGGCCACGTGGGTGCCGTGGCCGTTGTCGTCGTTGGGGTAGGAGTCACGGTCGACGTAGTCGTAGCCGCGCTTGAACTGGCTGGCGGTGAAGTCGGGGGAGCGCCGGAAGGGCGTCCGGTTGGAGTAGGCGACGCCGGTGTCGAGGACCGCGATCACCACGCCCTGGCCACCGGGCCGCCCGGCGGCGATGGCGTTGGCCCAGGCCTCCGGCGCGCGCACACCATAAGGGCCCAGAAAATTCCACTGCAGGCTCTTCATCTCCGGGTCGTTGGGCAGGTACTGGGCCGAGCGCGCACGGGCCGCGCGGGCGATCACGTTCGGAACCGCGTACTCGACCCCGGGCTGGCCCTTGAGGTCGGCGACCGCCCGGCGGACGTTGTCGACCGGCACGACCACGGGCTGGCCCGGCGCCACGCCGGCCGGCGCCTGGCCGGGCTCGTAGCTGACGACCACCTCACCGGGCACGTATTCCAGCGCCGAGGCAACGGCGGGAAGCGCCAGCGCCCCGGCGAGGGCCACGGCGGCGGCGGCGAGCCTGATGGTGGTGGTCGGGATACGGTTCATGGGCACCACGGGCAGCGAGGCCCGTCACCATCTAAGACACGCTCAGGGCCGCAAAGTTACGGGCTTTGCCGCCGATGCGCGAGGATTGGGCGGATGGACGGACCCGAAGACGACGAGCGCTGGATGGCCGAGGCCATCGCCGAGGCCCGGCTCGCGGCCGCCCACAACGACGTGCCGGTCGGCGCCGTGGTCGTCCACGAGGGGCGGGTGATCGGCCGCGGCCACAACGAGCGCGAGGCCGCCGGCGACCCGACGGCCCACGCGGAGGTCATCGCCCTGCGCCAGGCCGCCGCGGAGCTGGGTTCGTGGAGGGTGCTGGACAGCACCCTCTACGTAACGCTCGAACCCTGCGCGATGTGCGCCGGCGCGATCGTCCTGGCGCGGATCCCGCGGGTGGTATGGGGAGCCGACGACCCGAAGGCCGGCGCCGGCGGGAGCGTCCTCGACGTCCTTTCCCAGGAGGCCCTCAACCACCGGCCCGCCGTCAGCTCCGGGGTCCGGGCCGCCGAATGCTCGGACCTCCTGACCGACTTTTTCGCGGGGCGGCGTGGCTGATGGGCAGGGGCTATCGCTGCCGCTGGTGATTGGCGTTACCTTCCCCTTCGACCTGATGGTCGGGACCCCCCTATATCTGGAACTCTCCAAGCTGGTTACGGGTGGCTGAGGTGTCGGCCGTCGAAGCCACCCCAGTCCCCCGGGACACGCCGGCGTACGCGCCGCCGCGAGTGGCCATGGTCGGCGCCGGGCAGCTGGCACGGATGACCCACCAGGCGGCGATCGACCTGGGGGTCGAGCTCACCGTGCTCGCCGGCACCCCCGACGACTCCGCCGTGCGCGCCGGGGCGCGGGCCGTCTACGGGGACTGTGGCGAGGCCTCCGACCTGCGCCAGCTGGCAGCCGGCGCTGACGTGGTTACCTTCGACCACGAGCAGGTACCGCCCGAGCTGCTGCGCGAGCTGGAAGCTGAGGGAATTCCCTTCCAGCCGGCCGCCTCCGCCAAGCTCCTGGCCCAGGACAAGCTCCATGCCCGCCGGGAGCTTGCGGCCCGCGGGTTTCCCGTGCCGCCCTTCGCGCAGGCCCGCGACAACGCGGAGATCGCCGCCTTCGCCGACGAGCACGGCTGGCCGCTCGTAGCCAAGGCGCCGCGCGGCGGCTACGACGGGCGCGGGGTGACAACCGTCAGATCGGCCGCCGAAGCCGAGGCGCTGCTCGCCGGCAGCCGCGACGGGCTGCTGCTGGAGCCGCTGCTTCCGATCGAGCGCGAGCTGGCGGTGGTAGTCGCCCGCTCGGCTGACGGCCAGGCCACCGCCTACCCGGTCGCCGAGACCGTGCAGCGGGACGCCATGTGCCGGGAGATCCTCGTTCCCGCGCCCGTGGACGAGACGCTCGCAAAGCAGGCCAGGGAGCTGGCCGTCGCCATCACCGACGTGCCGGGCGCCCACGGCGTGATCGCCCTGGAGCTCTTCCTCGTCGGCGGGGAGCTGCTCGTGAACGAGCTGGCTCTGCGCCCCCACAACTCGGGCCATTTCACCATCGAGGGCGCCGAAACCTCGCAGTTTGAGCAGCACCTGCGCGGCGTCCTGGGCTGGCCGCTCGGCGAGACAAGGCTGACCGCCCCGGCGGTGGCGATGGTCAACGTGGTCGGGCCGGCCGACGGGTCCGACCCCCGCGAGCGGCTCGGGGCCGCGCTCGCCATGCCCGGAGTCCACGTGCACCTCTACGACAAGAGCTCCTCGCCGGGACGCAAGCTCGGCCACGTGACCGTCAAGGCGGCAGAGCTCGCCACGGCTCGTGCACAGGCCCGCACGGCCGCCGCCATACTGGAGGGCGAGGCCTGATGGGCGAACCGGCGGTGGGAATAGTGATGGGCAGCGACTCGGACCTGCCGACCATGAGGCCGGCCGCCGAGGCGCTCGACGAGCTTGGGATTACCAGCGAGGTGCGGGTCGTCTCCGCCCACCGGACCCCGTTCGACATGGTCGAGTATGGGCGCGGCGCCGCCGGGCGCGGGCTGCAGGTGCTGATCGCCGGGGCCGGCGGAGCCGCGCACCTGCCGGGTATGCTCGCCGCCTGCACCCCGCTTCCGGTGATCGGCGTTCCGGTCCCGCTCGGCAACCTCGACGGCCTGGACTCGCTGCTCTCGATCGTCCAGATGCCCTCCGGCGTGCCGGTGGCAACGGTCGCCATCGGCGCCGGCCGCAACGCCGGGCTTCTCGCCGGCAGGATCCTGGGGGCCTCCGATACCGAGGTCCGCTCCCGGGTCGAGGCCTTTCAGGCCGAGCTGGCCGGGAAGGCCCGGGAGGGCGACGCCCGGGTTCAGGATCGGTCCGGCGATGGAAGTAGCTGACTATCGCAGGCGACCGGATCGCTCGGGGGTCCGCACGGTCCTCGCCGCCTGACCCTTCACGGAAGGGCGCCGGCGCGCCATAATCCCCGGGGTGGCCGCCCGGCACCGGGAGGCCGGTGAGGAGAGAGACGATGGCAACGGTTCCCGCAAGCGAAGTCCCCCTCGAGGAGATCGACCTCGGGGACATGAGCCTCTGGGAGCAGGGGCCTCCCCACGAGATCTTCGACCGCCTGCGCGCCGAGGCCCCGGTCCACTGGAGCCCGATGGCCACCTGGCCCGAAGAGCCCGGCTTCTGGTCGATCACGCGGCCGGAGGACATCCACGCCATCAGCCGCGACTGGGAGACCTACTCCTCCGAGCGCGGCGGGATGCTGATCGCCGACCACTCGGTCCCGCTCGAGGTCCAGAACTCGATGTTCATCGGCATGGACCCGCCCCGCCACGACCGGATCAAGGCGATCTTCCAGCGCGGCTTCACCCCCAAGCGGATCGGCGAGCACGAGCAGGCGATCCGGGAGATTGCCCGGGAGAACTTCGACCGGCTCGACGGCCGCGAGGAGGCAGAGCTCGTCTCCGACATCGCCCAGCCGGTCGTGGCGCGGGTGATCGGGAGCTTCCTCGGCACGCCGCCGGAGGACGACGGGCACTGGGCCGACCTGGCCCTGCGGGGACTGGCGGTGGGCAACGAGGAGCTCCAGCCCGGGGGCGAGAACGTCGCCACGGTGGAGCGGGTACTGATGGAGGCGATGGAGCTCGCCGCCGAGCGGCGCGAGAACCCGACCGACGACCTGACGAGCCTGCTGGTCCACACCGAGGTCGACGGCGAGCAGCTGAGCGACCTCGAGGTGGCGGCCGGCTTTGCCCTGCTCGTCGCCGCCGGGATGGACAGCACCAAGGCCACCTACTCCAACGGGATGGTCGCCCTGCTGAAGAACCCGGAGGAGCGCCGGAAGCTGGTCGACGACCCGTCGTTGATCCCCGGCGCCGTCGAGGAGTTCCTGCGCATGCACCCCGCCTTCCTCAACTTCCGCCGCACGGCGACGCGCGACGTCGAGCTGCACGGCCAGACGATCCGAGAGGGCGACAAGGTGATCATGTGGTACCCGGCCTCCAACCGGGACGAGAACACCTACGAGTGCCCCCACCAGCTCAAGGTCGACCGCAACCCGGACCATCAGGCCTTCGGCGCCGGCGGCCGGCACTTCTGCCTGGGCACCGCGCTGGCGCGCCTGGAGCTGACGATCCTCTTCGAGGAGACGCTGGGCCGCTACCCGGAGATGGAGCTGACCTCCGACCCCGAGGCCCTTCCCTCGCTCTTCACCAACCAGGTGAAGGCGATCGAGGTAGAGCTCGGCCCGCGCGCGGCCTGAGCGCGGGCGCCGGGCGCAGGTAGCATCCGGGCGCGATGAGCCCCGAGCGCAGCGGTCCCCTCACCAGCGTCAAGGTCCTCGAGGTCGGGGGGATCGGGCCCAACCCGTTTGCCGGGATGCTGCTGGCCGACATGGGCGCCGACGTGCTGCGCGTCGACCGCCCGGGAGCGGCGATGCTGCCCCCGCAGTTCGACCTCACCCGCCGCGGCCACGCCGTCGCCGAGGTGGACATGAAGTCAGGCGAGGGCCGGGAGACGGTCCTGAAGCTGGCCGGGAGCGCCGACGCGCTCATCGAGGGCTACCGCCCCGGCGTCATGGAGCGCCTGGGCCTGGGCCCCGAGGCGGTCCACTCGCGCAACCCGAAGCTCGTCTACGGCCGGATGACCGGTTACGGCCAGGACGGGCCGATGGCTTCCGTGGCCGGCCACGACATCAACTACATCTCGCTCGCCGGCGCGCTCGGCGCTGCCCGGCGGACCGGGGAGAAGCCGATGTTCGCCCTCAACTTAGTCGGGGACTACGGCGGCGGGGCGATGTTCCT
>JBJTBE010000062.1:0-40972 GCA_046091165.1 Solirubrobacterales bacterium
CCGCGCTGCTCGGGGAGGGACTCACCTGGCGCGACGTGCGCCTGCGGGCCATCCACAGCGCCCCGGTGCGGCTGCGCCCGGTCGAGCAGAAGCCCGAGCTCGGGCGCGTCGAGGCGTAGGAGCGTCGCCGCCGGCGGCGAATCAGTTGGAATGGCCGGCGCCTGGGTCTACATGCTGCTCTGCTCCGACGGCAGCCTCTACACCGGCTGGACCGTGGACCTCGACAGGCGCCTGGAGGCTCACAACTCCGGGCGCGGCAGCCGCTACACCCGCAGTCGCAGGCCGGTGGTCCTCGCCGCGTCGTTCAGCATGCCCGACCCGTCCGCGGCCCGGCGGGAGGAGTTCCGGATCAAGCGCCTGAAGCGCTCCGAGAAGCTGGGCCTGATCGGCCGCTAGGGCTCAGGCCGGCGACTCGGCCGGCTGGTCCTCGCCCTCGTCGACCGCCACCGGGTCGCTGTCGGGCAGCTGGGCGAGCCGCGTGGGGTCGCGGTCGCTTCCGGCGATGACGTCGTCGCGGCGCTGGCGGTCGCTGGTGGGCAGCCTTCCCGACTTCATCCCGAAGTAGGTCGCGTCGGGGTGGTGGGCGACCAGCGCGACGGTCGACTGCTCGGGCTCGGGGGCGAAGCCGTCGGTCAGCGACATGCCGACCCGCTCGAGGTCGAGCAGCGCGTCGAGCTTGACGTGCTCGGCCTGGTCGGGAACGGCGGGGTAACCCCAGGAGTAGCGCCGGCCCTGGGCCTCGTCGAGCCCCAGGTCTGAGCGGACCCGTGAGTGGAGCCACTCGGCCAGGCCCTCGGCGGTCTGCACCCCGAGGCCGTGGACGAAGAGCTGTTCGGCGTACTCGCCCTCCTCCTCGAGCGCGGCCATCAGCTCGGTCACCTCGGCGCCGGCCGTCACCGCCTGCAGGGCGACCACGTCGAGCTCGCCCGAGTCCTTCGGGCGGAAGAAGTCGGCCAGGCAGATCCGGTCGTGGCCGGGCTGGCGCGGGCAGGTGAAGCGGGCCAGCTCGGTCTCGCGGTCGTCGGGGTCGAGGACCACGATCTCGTTTCCCTCCGAGTAGCAGGGGAAGTAGCCCAGCAGGGCCCGGGGCCGGAGGTAGTCCTGCTCGGCCCACATCCGTTCCAGCCGCGGCTGGAAGTCGTCGGCCAGCAGCTTCTTCCACTCCTCGCCCTTCACCCCGCGCCCGCCCCAGTGAAGCTTGAACAGGACGTGGGTGTCGAGGTGGCAGTAGAGCTCCTCCATGTCGACGGGGATCTCCTGCACGCCCCAGAACGGCGGTTCGGGCACCGGCACGTCGGTGGCCGCCTCCGAGCGGACGCTGTCGTCGTCGGTCGGCAGCTCTTCGGGCTCGGGCCCGCGCTCGCGCAGCTCGCGCGCCGCCTCACGGGTTTCGTCGACGAGCTCCTGCCGGGCCTCCGGGTCGACCAGCGCGTCCATCCTGGCCAGCCCCTCGAAGGCGTCCTTGCAGAAGAAGACGCCCCCCTCGTAGATCTCGTCGGATTCGGTTCCCCCCGGGAAGAGGGCGCGCAGGCCGAAGTCGCGGTTGATCGCGGCGCCGCCGATCAGGACCGGGTAATCCATGCCCTGGCTGTGGAGCTCCTCGACGCAGAGCGGCATCTGCTTCGAGGTCGAGACCAGCAGCGCGCTGAGCCCGATCGCGGTGGCGTCGTGCTCCCGGGCGGCGTCGATGATCGCCTGGATCGGGACCTGCTTGCCCAGGTCGACGACCGTGTAGCCGTTGTTGGTGAGGATCGTGTTGACCAGCGACTTGCCGATGTCGTGCACGTCGCCGAAGACGGTGGCCAGCACCACCGTGCCCTTGGTGTACCCCTCGATCCGGTCCAGGTAGTTCTCCAGCCGGGCCACCGCGCGCTTCATCACCTCGGCCGACTGCAGCACGAAGGGGAGGATCAGCTCGCCGGCGCCGAACTTGTCGCCCACCTCCTTCATCGCCGGAAGCAGGACGTCGTTGAGGGTGGGGACGGCGCCGATCTTCTCGACCGAGGCGTCGATCCAGTCCTCCACGCCCTCCTTGCGGCGGCGCAGGATGTGGAAGTGAAGGGCCTCCTCGGGCTCCATGCCCTCGGTCGGGTCCCCGGCCTCCTCCTCGGCGGCCTCGTCGCCCTTGGCCTCGAAGTGGGCGATGAACTTCTCGAGGGCGTCCTCGCTGCGGTTCATCACGAGGTTCTCGGCGAGCTCCCGCTCGGCGGCGTCGATCTCCCCGTACGGAGTGATGTGGTTGGGGTTGACCATCGCCAGGTCCAGGCCGGCCTCGACACAGTGGTGCAGGAAGACCGAGTTGAGGACGGCGCGGGCGGCGGGGGAGACCCCGAAGGAGACGTTTGAGACGCCGAGCGAGGTCTTGACGCCCGGGAGGCGCTCCTTGATCAGCCGGATGCCCTCGATCGTCTCGACCGCCGACGGGCGCCACTCCTCCTCGCCGGTGGTGAGGGTGAAGGTGAGGTCGTCGAAGACCAGCAGCTCGCGGTCGAGGCCGTGCTCGTCGCAGATCGAGGCGATCCGCTCGGCGACCTCGAGCTTGCGCTCGGCGGTCTTGGCCATTCCCTCCTCGTCGATGGTCAGGGCGATCACGGCGGCGCCGTGGGCGACGGCCATCGGGACGACCTGGTCGAGCTTGTCGCGCCCGGCCTCCAGGTTTACGGAGTTGACGATCGCGCGGCCCGGGCTCTGGTCGAGCGCGGTGGCGATCACGTCGGGCTCGGTCGAGTCGATCTGGAGCGGGGCCGGCTGGGTCAGGGAGACCCGCTTGACGACCTCGCGCATCTGCTCGGCCTCGTCCTGGCGCTCGGTCAGGGCCACGCAGAGGTCGAGCACGTGGGCGCCGCCCTCGACCTGGTCCTCGGCGACCTGGACGATGCCGTCGTAGTCGTCGGAGAGCAGCAGCTCCTTGGCCTTCCGCGAGCCCTGGGCGTTGACCCGCTCGCCGACCAGCGTCGGCGTGGGGTCCTGCACCAGCGGGGCGGCGGTCATCATCGAGCTCATCAGCGGCGGGTCCGGGGCCGGCCGCGCCGGCGGCTTCAGGCCTCCGCAGCGCTCGGCGATCGCGGCGATGTGGGCCGGGGTCGTGCCGCAGCAGCCGCCGACGATCGAGACGCCGTAGCGCTCGACGAACTCGCCGAGCACATCGGCCAGCGGCCCGGGCTCCTCGGGGAAGATCGTCTCCCCGTTGGGACCCTGGAGCGGCAGGCCGGCGTTCGGAATGCAGTGCACCGGCATCGGGCTCTTCTCGCCCAGGTAACGGACGGCGTCGCGCATGTCCTCGGGGCCGGTGGAGCAGTTGAGGCCGACGACGTCGACCTTCAGCCCCTCGAGCGTCGCCAGGACGGCCTGGATGTCGGTGCCCAGGAGCATCTTGCCGCCGTTGGGCAGCAGCGAGACCGAGATCTGGAGGGGGACCGAGCGCCCCAGCTCGGCAAAGGCCTCGCGGGCGCCGAAGATCGCCGCCTTGACCTCGAGGATGTCCTGCGCGGTTTCGATGATCAGCAGGTCGGCGCCTCCGGTCACCAGACCGCGCGCCTGCTCCTCGAAGATCGCCACCAGCTCGCGGAAGCCGATAACGCCGAGCGTGGGGTCGTCGGAGGCGGGAAGGTGACCGGTGGGGCCGATCGAGCCGGCGACGAAGCCCTCCTCGCCGATCGCCCGGCGGGCGATCTCGGCCGCCTTGACGTTGATCTCCAGCGTGTGGTCGGCCAGGCCCCACTCGTCGAGCTTGAGCCGGCTGGCCTGGAAGGTGTCGGTCTCCACGACCTGCGCCCCGGACTCGACCATCGAGCGGTGAACGTCCTCGATCACGTCCGGCCGGTTGAGCACCAGGGCCTCGTGGCACTTGCCCTCGAGGCCGCCGTAGTCCTCCTGGCTCAGGTCGAACTCCTCGAGGGTCGCGCCCATGCCACCGTCGAACACGACGACGCCATCGCGCACCGCGGCCAGATAGTCCCGCATTTCCCGCAGGCTAGCAGGAAATCGGGAAACCTTGACAAGGTTGTGTCAAGGCTGGAGGCCGCCGGAAACCGGCTCTCCGGCGGCCGGTACGGCTACTTGATGAAGAGCATCTCCGAGTACTTGGGCAGCGGCCAGAGGTCGTCGGGAAGCATCCGCTCGAGGGCGTCGGCCTCGGCGCGAACGCCGTCCATGGCCGGGATCACCTTGTCGCGCATGTACTTCGCCAGCTCGAGGCCCTCCTCGGCCGGGTGGTCCTCGTTGGCCTTCTCGAGCCGGCGCAGCTGCTTCACGAGCCTGTCGGTCGTCGCCCGGACCGGCTTCTCCACCTGTGTGACCCCGGCCGCCCGGCACTCCCCGATGTAGCGGACGGCGGCGGGGAGGATCATCGTCGCGGCGATCGAGGCCGCCGTCTCACCCTCGATGTTGAGCTTGGTCGAGTACTGCTCGACGGCCACCTCGAAGCGCGATTCCAGCTCGCGCTCGCTGAGGACGTCGTAGTTCTCGAAGACCTTGACCGTCGACTTGGCCACCAGCCACGGAAGGGCGTCCGGGGTGGTCGGGAGGTTGGCCAGGCCCCGCTTGGCCGCCTCCTTGTGCCAGGCGCCCGAGTATCCGTCGCCGCCGAACACGACCTTCCGGTGCTTCTTCCAGGTCGCCTTCACGGTCTCCAGGACGGCCTGCTCGAGGCTCTTGCCCTTGGCCTGGAGGGCCTCGACGCGGTCGGTCATCATGTCGATCGACTCGGCGACGATCGTGTTGAGCGTCGTGTTGACCATGCCGAGGGACATGCTCGAGCCCAGCGCGCGGAACTCGAACTTGTTGCCGGTGAAGGCGAACGGCGAGGTCCGGTTGCGGTCGCCGCCGTGGAGCGGAAGCGGCGGCAGGACCGGCGTGCCCAGGCCGAGGAAGTTGCCGGCCGTGCTCTCGGTCGCCTTGCCGGAGGCGACCGCCTTGAAGGCCCGCTCCAGCTCGTCACCGAGGAAGATCGAGATGATCGCCGGCGGCGCCTCGTTGGCCCCGAGGCGGTGGTCCTGCCCGACGTTGGCCACCGTTGCCCGCAGCAGCTCCTGGTGGCGGTCGACCGCGGCGATGACCGCGGCGCAGAAGAACAGGAACTGGATATTCTCGGCCGGCGTGTCGCCCGGGTCGAGGAGGTTGGTGCCGGTGTCGGTGCCGATCGACCAGTTGTTGTGCTTGCCGGAGCCGTTGACGCCGGCGAACGGCTTCTCGTGCAGGAGGCAGACCAGGCCGTAGCGGCGGGCCACGTTCTGGAGGACCTGCATCGTCAGCTGCTGGTGGTCGGAGCCGACGTTCGAGTTCTCGAAGATCGGCGCCAGCTCGTACTGGGCGGGGGCGACCTCGTTGTGGCGGGTCTTCACCGGCACCCCGAGGCGCTGGAGCTCCTGCTCGGTCTCGAGCATGCAGGCCAGCACGCGCTCGGGGATGGAGCCGAAGTAGTGCTCATCGAGCTCGTGGCCCTTGGGGGGCTTGCTCCCGAACAGGGTGCGGCCGGTGGTGTAGAGGTCGGGGCGCTCGTAGAAGTACTGCTCGTCGATCAGGAAGTACTCCTGCTCGGGCCCGACGGTCGAGAAGACCCGGGCGGCCTTCTTGTCTCCGAAGGCGCGCAGGGCGCGGATCGCCGACTTGGAGAGCGCGTCCATCGAGCGCAGCAGCGGGATCTTGTTGTCCAGCGCCTCGCCGGTCCAGGAGACGAACGCGGTCGGGATGCAGAGCACGGCGCCGTTGGGGTTGTGGAGCACGAAGGCCGGCGAGCTCGGGTCCCAGGCGGTGTAGCCGCGGGCCTCGAAGGTCGCGCGCAGGCCTCCGGTGGGGAAGGAGGAGGCGTCCGGCTCGCCCTGGATCAGCTCCTTGCCCGAGAACTCGGCGATGGCGGCGCCGTCGCCGGTGGGCTCGAAGAAGGAGTCGTGCTTCTCGGCGGTGAGGCCGGTGAGCGGCTGGAACCAGTGGGTGTAGTGGGTGGCTCCCTTCTCCATCGCCCACTCGCGCATTCCCGTGGCGACCGCGTCGGCGAGCTTGGGGTCGAGCGGCTCGCCGTCTTCGAGGGTCTTCTGCAGGCGGGCAAACACGGTTTTCGGGAGGCGCTCGGCCTGCACGGCGGTGCTGAAGACATCAACCCCGTAGAGGCTGGAGTCGGGCGCGGTGAGAGCTCCGTGCTCGACGGCGCCGCCGTTGGCGGTCCACTGGGCGGCGAGAACGTTGTGCTGACGGGTCTTGGCGGGCATCTGCGGTGGATCCTCCTGGGGCGAGTTGGCGTCGGGGAAGGTACGGGGCTGCCTTCCCGCTGACCTTATCCATCCGTACAAGGCGCCGTCCCGCGCCATCGCCCCCATGGAACGGGTGGCAGCACCGGCGCCGGAACTTTCGACACCTGTCCAATGCCGCCCGTCCGCCGGCCGCCCAAGATGCCGCGCAGTCACCCGACCTGGAGGCCCGATGAGACACCGATTCGCCGTCAAGACCCTGTTCGCCGCCGCTGCCGCCTCGCTGGCGCTGCCCGCGGTCGCCGCCGCCGACACCTTCAACGCCGTGGGCCTCCCGGAATCGGTCGGCGTCAACACGATGTGGGTCGTCGTGGCGGCGATCCTCGTCCTCTTCATGCAGGCCGGCTTCATGTTCCTGGAGATCGGCTTCTCGAGGGGCAAGAACGCCGGGACGGTCGTGGCCAAGATCCTCACCAACTTCTCGATTGCGGCGATCCTCTACTGGGCCGTGGGCTTTGCCTTTGCCTTCGGCGGCGAGCCGGGCCACATCATCGGCACCACCGGCTTCTTCCTGCGGGACTTCGGCGACCCGGCCGAGGCTTTCCCGGTCATGGGCTTCTCCGACGCCACGATCGACGCCAAGTGGCTCTTCCAGTTCAGCTTCTGCGCCGTCTCGCTGGCGATCGTCTGGGGGACGACGCTCGAGCGGGTGAAGTTTGGCGTCTACGTCCTGTTCGCGATCTTCTTCGCGGGGCTCATCTACCCGCTCGCCTCGGGATGGGTGTTCGGAGGCGGCTGGCTGCAGGCCAACGTCGGCACACAGGACTTCGCCGGTTCGTCGGCGGTCCACCTGACCGGAGCCACCGCCGGACTCGCAGTACTGCTCCTGCTCGGCGCGAGGAAGGGCAAGTACGACGCCTCCGGCAAGCCGAGGGCGATCCCGGGCCACAACATGCCCCTGTTCGGGCTGGGCGTGATGATCCTCTTCATCGCCTGGTTCGGCTTCAACCCGGGGTCCACGCTCGGGGTCTTCGATGGCCGCTTCGCCGAGATCGCGGTGGTCACGCTCCTGGCGACCGGGGCCGGAGTCCTGGCCTCGATCGGGGTCGGCTGGCTGAAGACGAAGACGATCGATATCGGAATGGCCGGGAACGGCGCGATCGGCGCGCTGGTGGCGATCACGGCGCCGTCGGGCTACGTGGTCCCGTGGGCCGCGGTGGTGATCGGCGCCATCGCCGGCGTGATCGTCCCGCTCGGGATCCTGGCGATCGACAAGCGGCTCGACGACCCGGTCGGGGCCCTGACCGCCCACGGGATCTGCGGCGTCTGGGGAACCCTGGCCTGCGGGATCTTCACCCTTCCCGCCCTGGCCGAGTACAACGCCGTCGGCCAGGGAGGCCTCCTCTACACCGGCTCGTTCAAGCAGCTGCTGGACCAGGCGATCGGCGTCGTCGTCGTCTTCGTCTTCGTCTTTGCCGCGAGTTATCTGGTCTTCTGGGTGATCAAGAAGACCTACGGCCTGCGGGTCACCACCGAGGAGGAGGACGCCGGCCTGGATATCTCCGAGCACGGCATGTACGGGTACCCGGAGCAGTTCATTCCGGCGCCCGAGATGTCCGGGTTCGGTGCCGGGGGGCCCGGTGGTGGATACTCCGGGCCGGCAAGCGTTTCCGCGATGAGCCACAAGGAGGCCAACTGATGAAGAAGATCGAGGCGTTCATCCGCCACGTGGCGTTAGAGGCGATCCGGATCGACCTGCTCGAGCTCGGTTTCCCGTCGCTCTCGATAAGCGAGGTGAAGGGGTCGGGCCGCCAAAAGGGGATCGTCGAGACCTATCGCGGAGCCGAGCTGACCAACTACCTGCGCCCCAAGATCAAGCTCGAGTGCGTCGTCGACGACGGCGACGTGCAGACGGTGGTCGACACCATCCTCAAGCACGGGCGCACGGGGGCGGTGGGGGACGGGAAGGTCTTCGTCATCCCGGTCGACAACGCCTGGCGGGTGCGCACCGGGGAGTCCGGGCCGGAGGTTCTGCAGGCCCACCCCGAAGCCGCCGACGAGGTCTGAGGCCACGCCGCCCCGCTTTGGGGCGGCGGGCTACTCGCCCTTCTCGACCACCTCGCCGTTGGGCAGCACGTAGGACTTCCTCGGCTTGGGCGTGACCCGCACGGCGATCGTCCCGGCCGGGACGCCGCCGGTATCGGTGACCGCCCGGGCCTTGCCGTTGAGGCCGGCGGCGGCGCGGTAGTCGAGCCGGTGGTTGCCGGCCTTGACCGCGGTCAGGTTCCAGACGAACGTCGCGACACGCCCCGGGTCCAGCGACCCGAGAGCCCAGGTGTTGACCAGTGCGGTCTGGCCGTTGGCCGGCGGCAGGTTGAGGATCCAGACCGGGCGGGCGGGGTCGGCCACGTCGGGCTGTTCGGTTCGGTAGTAGAAGCCGTTGACCGTCATCGCGATGTTCGGGATCTTCTCCTCGCCGGCGTTGCGCACCGAGATAACCAGGCGGGAGGTCTGCCCGTAGCCCTGCCTGGACGGGAACTTGACCTGCGTTATCTCCACCGGGTAATCGCCGGAAGGCTCATTGGCGTCCTGGCGCTCCCCGGAGCCGCCGCAGCCGGAAACCCCGGCCAGCGCAGCGGCGAGGAGCGCCGCCAGAGCCCCCCGTCGCGCCGCTGAAGAGCTGGTCCCCACGGCGCGCGACGCTACCACAGAGCTCCGCCCCCAACCGGCGCCCGGGCCGGCACGGCGCACCGGGCACCTCTTTAGGTAAGGATGGCCTCGTGCCATCTGTTGCGGCGGGTCCGCAACCTGTCGTAACATCCAAAAAACCGCGATACCTGCGGGTTCGTTACCGGGTCCAACGAGGAGAGGAGGGGAGAGTCGTGAGCACCACCGCCGAACGCGCCGTCGCTCCCGTCAGGGACCTCTTCGAACAGCTCGGGGACATGATGATCCTCACCGGCAAGACGATCGTCTCGGCCGTGCGGCCGCCCTACCCCTACGGCGGCGAGTTCGTGCAGCAGTTCCTCTTCGCGCTGCGTCTCTGCTGGTTTCCGCTGCTGATATCGACCGTCGCCTTCGGCTACGGGGCGCCGGGCCTGCAGGCGGCGAACTTCCTGGTGCTGTTCGGTGCCCTGGACCGCCTGGGCGGCTTCTTCGTCCTGGCCTCGATCCGCGAGTTTGCGCCCCTGGTTACGGCGATCGTGCTCGCCGGCGTGGCCGGCACGGCGATCACCGCCGACCTCGGCGCCCGCAAGATCCGTGAGGAGCTCGACGCCCTTCAGGTCCTTGGGGTCGACCCCGTCAAGAACCTCGTGGTCCCGCGGTTCCTGGCCCTGATGCTCGTCACCGGGCTCTTCGACATCTACGCCCTGCTGTTCGGGATCTTCGGCGGGGTGATCGCCACCATCGTCTACGACGCTCCGCTGGGCGGCTTCTTCGCCACCTTCTTCACCAATGCGTCGGTGACCGACCTCTGGGGCTCGGTGCTCAAGTGCACCGGCTACGGGGCGATCATCGCCATCGTCTGCTGCTACAAGGGGATGACTGCGTCCGGAGGGGCGGCCGGCGTGGGGCGTGCGGTCAACCAGGCGGTCGTGATCTCGTTCCTGGGGATCTTCGCCTTCAACTACGTCTTCACGCAGACGCTCCTGGCCACCCACCCCGAGATCAACGTCATCCGGTAGGGGGCCGGCGATGCAACCCAACAGCTGGCTGAGCGTTCCCCGCGACTGGCTCGCCTCCTTCGGCGAGATCATGAAGTTCTGCGGAAGCGTCGTCGGCGAGCTGTTCAGCGGCCGCGTCTTCCGCTTCTTCGGCGAGGCGCTGCGCCAGTCCGGGCTGCTTATCGTCTCCTCGACGCTGGTGATCTGGGGCCTGGTCTTCATCATCGGCCTCCAGTGCGGCATCGAGGGCGCCTACTTCAACCGCGCCGTCGGCTCGCCGGCCTACGCCGGCGTCTTCGCCGCCTGGTGCGACCTGCGCGAGCTCGTCCCCTACGCCTTCGGCTACATGATGGCCGCCAAGGTCGGGACCGGGATCGTGGCCGAGCTCGGCTCGATGCGGATCACCGACGAGATCGACGCCCTCGAGGTGATGGGGATCGACTCGATGACCTTCCTCTGCGGAACGCGCCTGCTCGCCGCGATCATGGTCCTTCCGTTCCTCTACATCTCGGCCGTCGGCGCCGGCTTCGCCGCCAGCTACCTGGCCGTGGTAATCCAGATCGGTGAGGTCTCGCCCGGCGGCTACTCGCTGATCTTCTGGCAGTTCCAGAACCCGCCCGACCTTCTCTTCAGCGCGGCCAAGGCGATGGCCATGGCGATCGTGATCGTGCTGGTCGGCTGTTACTACGGCTACACGGCCAGCGGCGGCCCGGTGGGAGTGGGCACGGCGACCGCCAAGTCGATGGTCCTGAACATCGTGCTGGTGCATCTGATCGGGATGCTCGGCACCCAGGTTTTCTGGGGCGCAAACCCGCGCGCCCCGATCGGAGGATGAGAGATGGCTGACCAGGGCACCACGGACGGGGAGCCGCGGGCCGACGGCGGCCAGTCGCCGGAGACCACGGAGAAGATCGAGAACCAGGAGATCTTCGAGGAGGAGATGCTCGAGTCCTCGCCGCGCAGGAAGGACGAGCGCGTGCAGGTCGTGCGCGAGTCGGCGGCCCCGGACGACGAGTACCGCTGGCACACCGGGCTCAACCGGCCCACGGGAGTTCCCGACGCTGTCGAGTTCATCGAGGTCCACAAGGCGTTCGGCCGCAACAAGATCCTCAAGGGCCTGAACATGGGCCTGCCCGAGGGGAAGATCTCGATGATCCTCGGCCCCTCCGGCACCGGCAAGTCGGTCTGTATCAAGCACATGGTCGGGCTGCTGTACCCGGACGAGGGAGATGTCCTGGTCCACGGCGAGTCGGTCCCCAGCATGCGCGACGAGGAGCTCTTCGAGATGCGCAAGCAGTTCGGGGTCCTCTTCCAGGACGGCGCGCTCTTCGGGTCGATGAACCTCCTGGACAACGTCGCCTTCCCGCTCCGCCAGCACACCGACAAGCCCGAGGACGAGATCCTCGCCATCGTCAACCGCCGCCTTGAGGAGGTCGGCCTCAGCGAGGCGGCCGACAAGATGCCCAACGAGCTCTCCGGCGGCATGCGCAAGCGCGCCGGGTTTGCCCGGGCGCTCGTGCTCGACCCCACGATCGTCCTCTTCGACGAGCCCGACTCGGGGCTCGACCCGGTTCGCACTGCGCTGCTCTGCGAGCTGATCCAGGAGATCCACGCCGAGAACGGCGGGGCCTACACGGTGATCACCCACGACATCATGAGCGCACGCCGGGTCGCCGAGTACATCGCGGTGCTCTGGAGGGGAAGGATCGTCGAGTCGGGGCCGGCCGAGGAGCTGTTCGACTCCGACAACGACTTCGTGCGCCAGTTCCTCTCGGGGGCGGCGCAGGGCCCGCTCGGAATGGAGTAGCCAAATATCTCCCCGTGACGTGACCGCCGAGGGGAGTCGCCGGTGAAGGCCGGTCGCCTGCTCCTGCTGGGCGCGCTCGCGGTGATCGTCGTCCTGGCGATCGTCGTCTTCACCGGCGGGAGCTCCGGGGCCACCTACAAGCTGACCTTCGAGACCGCCGGGCAGCTGGTCAACGACAACAGCGTCACCGTCGGCGGCCGGCGCGTCGGGAAGATCACCGACATCCGCCTGACCAACGACAACCAGGCGGTCGTCACGGTCGAGATCGAGGAGCCCTACGCCCCGCTCCACGAAGGTTCCTCGGCGATCATCCGCGCCACCTCCCTGTCGGGCGTGGCCAACCGCTACATAGCCCTTACTCCCGGCCCCGAGGAGGCGCCCGAGATCCCGGTGGGGTCGACTCTGCCGGTGGAGAACACGACCACGATCGTCGACCTCGACCAGCTCTTCAACACCCTTGACCCGAAGACCACCGAAGGACTCACCAAGTTGATTCGCGGGTTCGGCTCCTGGTATGCCGGGCGAGGCAAGGACGCCAACCGCGCCGCCCCCTACCTGGCGCCGGCCCTGCGCGCGACCACCGGCCTCGTCGAGGACCTCAACGCCGACCAGCCGGCACTGCGCGCGATGGTTCGCAACACATCTTCGGTGATGGGAACGCTCGCCTCCAAGGGGCCGGTGCTCACCGACCTGGTCAGCAACGCCAACACGACCCTCGGGGCGATCGCCGCCGAGAACCAGTCCCTGGCCGAGGCGCTCGACTACCTGCCCCAGACACTGCGCCGGGCCAACACGACCTTCGTGAACCTCCGCTACGCCCTCGACGACGTCGACCAGCTGGTGGCGGCGACCGCGCCGGTCACCGACGATCTCGACACCCTCCTGACCGACCTCGAGCCGGTCCTCAAGGAGGGCACGCCGGTCTTCGCCAACCTCTCCAAGACGGTCAGCCAGAAGGGCGCCAACAACGACTTCACCGACGCGATGAAGACGGCGCCCAAGCTCCAGAAGGCGGCCAGCACCTCGTTCCCTGACTCGATCGAGGCGATCAACGTCTCGCTCTCCAACCAGACCTACTTCCGGACCTACGGCCCCGAGCTCGTCGGCCTGCTGCGCGACTTCGGCCAGTCGGCCTCCAACTACGACGGCAACGGGCACTACCTGCGCGCCACCTCGACCTTCAACGCCTTCCAGTACAACGGCAGCTCGCTCGACTACCTCGGCGACAACCGCACCGCCGGCGTCAGTAACGGGCCGGGCAACACGGTCCGCTGCCCAGGCTCGCCGACCCAGGCGCCGCCCGACGGAAGCGCTCCCTGGCAGCCGAACCCCGTCTTCAGCGGGCTCGGAGCCCTCGACTGCAACCCGGCCGTCGTGCCTCCGGGGAGCTGGTAGGCGATGCGGCGGATTCTCGGAGCCTTTGCCGTTGCCTGCGTGGCGGTCGCGCTGGTCGTCGTAGCCACCGGCTCTGGCGGCTCGTCCGGCTACCAGGTGCGGGCGATCTTCAATAACGCATCGTTCGTGATCCCCGGGATGGACGTGAAGATCGCCGGCGTCAAGGTCGGCCAGATCGAGTCGCTTGACCTGACGGCCAACAACAAGGCCGCGGTCGTTCTCAACATCGAGAACAGGAGCTACTGGGACTTCCGGGACGATGCCTTCTGCCGGATCCGCCCGCAGTCGCTGATCGGCGAGAAGTTCGTCGACTGCCAGCCGACCACGCCCAGGGTCGACGGCGAGGTGCAGGCGCCGCTGCTGCCGGTCATCGAGAGCGGCCCGGGCAAGGGCCAGCGCCTGCTGCCGGCCACGCGGACTGCGACCTCGGTCGACCTCGACCTGGTCAACAATATTTCGCGTCTGCCCTACCGCGAGCGGCTGACGATCATCCTCAACGAGTTCGGGGTGACCCTGGCCGGCAACGGCGAGACCCTCAACTCGGCCCTGAAGAAGACCGACCCGACCCTCAAGGCCTTCGACGACGTACTGGCAATCCTCGCGCGCCAGAACCGGACCCTCGCCTCGCTGGCGGTCAACGGCGACACCGTCCTCCAGCCGCTGGCCCGCAACGCCCGCAACCTCCAGGGTTTCATCAACTCGGCCGGTTATACGGCGCAGGCGACCGCCGAGGAGAGCGCCGACTTCCAGGAGAACTGGCGCCTGCTGCCGGGCATGCTCAGGGAACTCCAGCCGACGATGATCAAGCTAGGCGACTTTGCCTCCGCCTTCGCCCCGGTGGCCGCCGACCTCAACCGGGGCGGCAACGACATCAGCACCTTCACCGTCGGCGCGCCGGCCTTCAACGAGGCCGGCATCCCGGCACTGCAGAGCCTCGGCGACACCGCCGACGTCGGCGGCCCGGCCCTGGCCAACTCGCTTCCGCTCGCCGAGGGCCTGAAGGCTCTGGGAGCCAACGCCAAGCCGGCCTCGACCGACCTGGCAAGCCTGCTGAGCTCGACCGACAAGCAGGGTGGCTGGCAGAACCTGACCCGCTTCATCTACAACTCGGTCGGTCTCACCAACGGCTTCGACGAGTACGGCCATTACGCCCGCGCCCGGCTCGTCACGACCACCTGCCAGAGCTTCTTCCCGGCCAACGACATCAACTGCAACGCCAAGTTCAACGATGGCGCAGGCAGCCAGACCCAGGGGGCCAACACCTCATCCGAAACGACCCCGGCGACCCCGCGCACATCCGGCAGGGGCACCGGCAAGGACTCCCGCGCCAAGGCTCCCCGCGCCAAGAGCGGGCGCGGCTCCGGTGAGGCCGGCCGCCCGACCGACCGGCGCTCCGCCCAGGCCCTTCTCGACTACCTCCTCGGCCAGTGAAGCGGCGCGGAACGACATCCATCGCGGCCAACCCGGTGCTGATCGGCGCCGTCACCGTCTTCGTGGCGGTGGTGCTGGTCTTCCTGGCCTACAACGCCAATTCGGGGCTCCCGTTCGTACCGACTTATGACCTGAAGGTGAGGGTCCCCAGCGGGGCCGGCCTCGTGAAGGGCAACGAGGTCCGCCTCGGCGGCACCCGGGTGGGGACCGTCACCCAGATCACCCCGGAGACGCTGCCCGACGGCGAAGTAGTGGCCGACCTCAACCTCAAGCTGCAGCGCTCGATTGAACCGCTGCCGGCCGACACGACGGTGATGATCCGACCCCGCTCGGCCCTCGGCCTCAAGTACGTACAGCTGACGCGCGGAACCTCGAGCCGCTCGCTGGCCAACGGGGCAACCATCCCGCTCTCCCAGGCGCGCCCGGTCCCGGTCGAACTCGACGACTTCCTGAACATCTTCGACGCGCCGACCCGGCGGGCCTCGCAGCAGAACCTCGGCTCGTTCGGCAACGCGATCGCCGGTCGCGGCCAGAACCTCAACCAGGCCATCCAGGACCTCGAGCCGATGCTCGACGAGCTCGAGCCGCTGGCCAAGAACCTCTCCAGCTCGCGCACCGACCTCGCCGGCTTCTTCCAGGGGCTGGCCCAGAGCGCCGGAGTGGTCGCCCCCGCAGCGGAGACCCAGGGACAGATGTTCGCCAACCTCAACACGACCTTCACGGCCCTGGCCGGCGTCGCCCGCCCATACATCCAGGAGTCGATCACGGAGGGTCCCGAGACGCTCACCACGGCGACCGAGGAGCTGCCCAAGCTCAGGCCGTTCCTCTCCAACAGCGCGCTGCTCTTCACGCGCCTGCAGCCGGGCGTTGAGTACTTCGCCGATGCGGCTCCGAGCCTGGCCGGCGTCGTCACCAAGGGAACGCCGGTATTCAAGAAGTCGCCGGCCTTCAACGCGCAGCTGGCTACGACCCTGACGTCGGTCGAGACATTCGCCACCGACCCGCAGGTGCTGCTCGGCGTCTCCAGCCTGACCGAGACGACCTCGCTGCTGAAGCCGACCCTCTCCTTCGTCACCCCTGCCCAGACGGTCTGCAACTACTTCGGGATCGCCCTGCGCAACGTCCAGGAGATCTCGAGCGAGGGAGGTACCAACGGGAACGCCCTGCGAACGACGGTCCTCGGCACCCCCGGCGGCACCTACGACCCGGCCAACCCGACTACCTCGCCGCCGCTCTCGCCCAACAACGAGGGCGTCCCTGCCAGCGCGCCGGCCAACGGCGGCCCGGAGGGGAGCGACCCGTCCAACTACCTGCATTCCAACCCCTACCCGTACACGGCGGCCCCGGGCCAGCCGAAGACCTGCGGAGCCGGGACCGAGCCGTTTGAGGGCGGCAAGGTCGTGATCGGCAATCCGCCGGCCCCGAACTTCACCAGGATGCCGTCGACCGCGATCCCGGAGGCCGAGTGATGGCCATCTTCTCCAGGGGCGAGAAGCCGCGGACGCTGCGCAAGGACCGCACCGGGTTCAACCCGATCACGGTCGCGGTCGTCTCGATCGTCGTGATCCTCATCGCGGTGTTCTTCGGGTACACGAAGGACTGGCCGCTGAGCCGCGGCTACCAGTTCAGCGCCGTCTTTACCTCGTCCAACGTGATCCGGACCGACTCCCCGGTGCGAATTGCCGGGGTCAACGTCGGCAAGGTGGTCAAGGTCTCCGGCCAGGAGGGAACCGACAACGCCGTCGTGACCATGGAGGTCCAGGAGAGCGCGCTGCCGATCCACCGGGATGCGACCCTGAAGATCCGGCCGCGCATCTTCCTCGAGGGGAACTTCTTCGTCGACCTCAAGCCCGGCACCCCGTCGGCCCCGACGATCGAGGACGGAGACACCATCCCCGTCTCCCAGACGGCGATCCCCGTCCAGCTCAACCAGGTGCTCACCTCCCTGCAGCAGGACTCGAGGACCGACCTGCAGGTGCTCCTGATCGAGTTCGGGGGCGCCCTCAGCGACGAGCCGACGCCGGCCGAAAACGCCGACCAGCCGCCGATGAACCAGGACAAGACGGCTGCGCAGGCCCTGAACGAGTCGCTCATCTACGGGGAGGACGCGCTCAAGAACAGCGCCCTCGTAAACCAGGCGCTCCAGGGAGCCGACGGGGACAACCTCACCGGAGTGGTCCGCGGGCTGGCAGCGACCACCGGCAAGCTCACCGGCAGCGAACCGCAGCTCGCCTCCCTGGTGGAGAACTTCAACACGACGATGGGGGCCCTCGCCGCCGAGCAGAGCTCGCTGCGCAGCACGATCCGCTACCTGGGCCCGACCGTCCGCAACGCCTACTCGAGCCTCGGTGCCACCAACGCCGCGCTGCCCAACGTCCGGGCCTTCGCCCTGGCTTCGGTTCCGGGGCTGGGGGAGATCCCGGCGACGCTCGAGGCCGTCACGCCGTTCCTGGACCAGGCGCTGCCGCTGCTCTCCAACGACGAGCTCGGCGGCCTGGCGGCAAACCTCCAGCCGACCACGGCGAGCCTCGCCGCCCTCAGCGGCGCCTCCCTCGACCTGCTCCCGCAGACCGGGAATTTCGCCCAGTGCACGACCAACTACCTCGTGCCGGGCGGAGACATTCCGATGCCGGACGGCGAGTTCTCGACAGGCAAGCCCAACTTCCACGAGTTCTGGTACGGCCTGGTCGGAGCCAACGGCGAGGGCGCCGGCTTCGACGGCAACGGCCAGTTCGTCCGCCTGCAGGCCGGGGGCGGGGCCTACCCGGTTCGCCTGACCGGCGGGAATCTGGGCGGCGGCGAGCCGATCTACGGCAACAGCCTCGGCCGCCCGCAGGGCACGCGCCCGGCATGGGACAGCAAGGTCCCCGCCTACCAGACCGAGGCGCTCTGCAAGGACCAGCCGCTACCGAACTTCGCCGCTACCAGGACGGGGCCGTCGGACTGATCCCATGAAGAACCTCGTCATGAAACACACCAAGGACGTGATCGCCCTTGGGATCGTCGTCCTGATCGCGGCGATCGTCGGCGGGTACATCCTCTCCAACCAGCGCTTCTACCTGCCCAACTGGGTCCCGGTGATCGGCAGCGACTTCGTCGACTACTACGCCGACTTCTCCACCGCCCAGGCGGTCACCCCGGGCCAGGGCCAGACGGTAATCGTCGCCGGGGTCACCGTCGGCGAGATCGGCCAGGTGAGCCTCCAGGACGGCAAGGCGAAGGTCCAGATCAAGATCCGTCGCCAGTACGCGGACATCCACGAGGACGCCTTCGCGCTGCTGCGCCCGAAGACCGGCCTCAACGACATGACCATCCAGCTCAACCGCGGCACGCCGGGCTCGCCGGAGATCCCCGAGGGCGGCACGGTCAAGGTCTCCAGGACCCTCCCGAACGTAAACCCGGACGAATTTCTGGCCGGGCTGGACACCGACACCCGCAACTACCTCCAGCTGCTCCTCAACGGCGGCGGCCAGGGACTGGCCGGCAACTCCCAGGAGCTCTCGGCGACGCTCAAGCGCTTCAACCCGACCGCCCAGTACCTCGCACGGGTCGGGCGCCTGATGGGCAAGCGTGAGGCCTACATCAGGCGCTCGATCACCAACCTGAGCATCCTCACCCAGACCCTCGGAGAGCGGGACACCGAACTGGCCCGCTTCGTGCGCTCCTCCAACGAGGTCTTCGCCTCCTTCTCGGCCGAGCAGGCGAGCCTCCGGGAGGCCGTCCGCCTGCTCCCCGGCGCCCTCCAGGCGACCGACCGTGCCGTGGTGGCCAACGACCGGCTCCAGAGCCAGCTCGGGCCCGCCCTGGGCAAGCTCCTGCCGGCGGCAAACGGGACGAAGGCTGCGCTCGTTTCGCTCCAGGACTTCGCCGAGGCGACGACGCCGGTCCTGAGGGACCAGCTGCGCCCGTTCACCCAGGAGGCCGGACCGACCGTGGCCACCCTGAAGCCGGCCAGCGCCGACCTCGCCGCGTCGGCACCCGAGCTGACGACCTCGTTCAAGACCCTCAACAACCTGACCAACGCGATCGCCTACAACCCGCCGGGCGACGAAGAGGGCTACGGCTTCTGGCTCGGCTGGGCCGGCCACCTGAACTCCGCGATCTTCAGCATGCAGGACGCGATGGGACCGATCAGGCGCGGCCTGCTCTTCAGCTCCTGTGACGCCCTGGCGATCTACGAGGGGATCGGGCTCGGCAACCCGTTCATCGGCACCCAGCTCGACATGCTCAACGCCCCGACCACCGCCGAGGTCTGCGGGACCGCTGCGGCGGCCGTGGCCAGCGGCCGCAAGATCGCCCGCCAGACGCTCAAGCGCCAGGAGGAGTTCAGGCAGTCGGCCCAGCCCGGTCCGGTGCAGCCGAAGGCAGGGCCGGTCGCTGAGTCGCCCGAGAGCAGCGAGCCGGTGGCCGGCGCGAGCGGGGGTGCCCGGTGAACAAGACGCCGCCCAGCATCGCCCAGCTTGTGACGATGACGCTCTTCGCGCTCTCGTGCTTCATCCTGCTGCTCTTCCTCTGGGTCGCCTTCGGTGGTTCCACGCCGCTCAGGCCGGACGGCTACCGGTTCACCGTCCCGTTCAAGGAAGCAGGCCAGCTGGCCCAGGAGGCCGACGTGAGGATCTCAGGAGTCCGCGTGGGCACCGTCAAGAAGATCGAGGCCATCCCGGAGACCGGCCGCTCCAACGTGACCGTCCAGGTGCAGCCGGAGTACTCGCCGATTCCGGTCGACAGCCGCGCGATGCTCCGGGCCAAGACGCTCCTCGGAGAGACCTACCTCGAGCTGACCCCGGGCAACCCGGAGGGCCCGTTCCTGGCCGACAACGGGACGCTACCCCAGGGCAACATCAAGCCGAGCGTCGAGCTCGACGAGATCATCCAGGCGTTCGACCCGGCTACGCGCGCCGCCTTCCAGGTCTGGCAGCAGCAGCAGGCGATCGCCGGCCTGGGCCGTGGCCGCGACATCAACGACGCCTTCGCCGAGTTCGCCCCGCTCGAGCAGGAGGTGACCGTCCTCGGGCAGACGCTCAACAGCAACGCGCCGCAGCTGAGCCGCCTGATCAGCAGTACGGGGACGGTCTTCGCCTCCCTGAGCGCCCGCGACACCCAGCTCAGGAGCCTGATCGAGAACTCCAACGCCGTCTTCTCGACCACCGCCGAGCGCAACCAGCAGCTGGCCGAGACCTTCGTTGCCCTTCCGGCCTTCCAGCGTGAGTCCCGCCTGACGCTGACCCGGCTGGTGAGGTTCGCCGACGACACCAACCCGGTGGTCACCCAGCTCCAGCCCGTCGCCCAGCAGCTCAACCCGACGATGAAACAGCTGAACCGCTTCGCGCCCCAGCTGGACGGTCTTTTCACCGGGCTGGGTCCCGCGATCGACGCGGCGAAGACCGGCCTTCCGGCGACCGACGCCTTCCTCGCCGAGGCGGCCCCGTTTGTCGGGTCGACCGACACCCTCGCGGCCAACTTCAACCCGCTCTTCCAGTTCCTGAACCCGTACAAGCAGGAGCTGACGGCGTTCGTCGGCAACGTCTCCGCCGCCACTAACGCCCAGGTCAACCTCCAGGGCAAGCAGGTCAAGTACGCGCGCATCGTCAACCGCTTCGCCCCCGAGGCGCTCGCGACCTATCCCGAGCGCGTCAAGTCGATCCGCACAAATCCCTACCCGCTGCCCGGGTCCTTCAACGGCCTCGCGACCTCGTCGATCCCGGTCTACCAGAACGGGAACTGCACCACCGGCATCTCGCCCGGCCTCTCGGCGTCGGCCGATGCCTCCCTCGGGCCCACACTCTCGGCGAGGGTTCGCGGTTACTCGTTCAACGACAACGTCAACACCCTCGGCGACCCCAGCAACGTCGCCGCACCGAGCTGCAACCTCCAGGGTCCGGTCTACGGCGGCAAGTACTTCCCGCAGCTGATCCCGGGCGCCCGCACGCCCCAGCTGGTTCCCTGACCGGGGCCTTTCGGCCGGCGCCCCCGGCACTGCGCGGCGCTAGGTTGCGGGCCATGCTGAAACGGCTGCTCTCGGCGGTCATGGGGCTCGCCTGCCGGCGCCCGCTGATCGTCGGTGCCACCGTGCTGGTGCTGGCCATTGCCGGTGGCGTCCTGGCCCTCAGGATGCAGCCGACGGCCGAGACCCGGACGCTGGTGGGTCCCTCGACACCCGGCTACCAGGCCACCGAAGACCTCGGCCGCACCTTCGGGAGCGACGCGGTCTACGTCTTCATCCGCGAGCCGGTGACCGACCTCGTGCTCACCGAGGACCTGGGCAAGGCTGCTGCGCTGGAGAGCTGCCTGGCCGGCAGCGTGCAGGGAGCCGACGCCCCGGGCGGCGCCGGCGGGCCCTGCTCCCGGATGGCCCGCAAGCGCTGGGCGAAGGTCGTCTTCGGGCCGGGAACGTTCATCACCGAGGCGGCAGGCCAGGTGACCGGGCAGCTGCGGCTCATCACCGAGCAGGCGACCCGGGAGGCTGCCGAGTCCGGCCGGCGCGCCTACCGCCAGGCGATCGCCCGGGGGGAAGGCCCCGACGCGGCCCGGGCGGCCCGCGCCCGGGCCCAGGACGCGGCCAACCAGGAGCTCGCCGGCCTGCTGGTTCCCCTCGCCCTGCGCTACGGGCTCACGTCGGTTCCGCGGCTCGACGACCCCAGGTTCATCGCCCGGCTCGTCTTCGACTCGCGGCGCCCGGCCGGCACCCCGAAGGCCCGCTTTGCCGCGCTCTTCCCCGGGCGGGACGGCGCCCTGATCCAGGTGCGCCTTCGCAGCGGGCTCTCGGAGCAGCAGCGCCGCGAGGCGATCTCCGACATACGCGCCGCGGTGGCGATGCCGGAGTGGGAGCTCCGTTCCGGAGGCTACGAGGTGACCGGGGTGCCGGTGCTGGTCGAGGAGCTGACCGACTCGATCTCGCGATCGATCCTGGTCCTGCTGATCGCCGCCGCCCTGGTAATGGCGATCACGCTGGGGATCGTCTTCCGGTCCCGGCTGAGGCTTGTGCCGCTCCTGGTGGCGCTGGCGGCCACGGGGCTGACCTTCGGGGTGCTGGCGGTGAGCGGCCTCTCCCTGACGATGGCCTCGATCGCGGTGATCCCGATCCTGATCGGGCTGGCCGTGGACTACGCGATCCAGCTCCAGTCCCGTACCGAGGAAGGGGGAGAGCCCCTGCCGGAAGCGATCGAGCGGGTGTCCCGGCGCGGCGCCCCGACGATCATCGCCGCCGCGACGGCCACCGCCGCCGGCTTTCTCGTGCTCACGCTGTCGCCGATGCCGATGGTGCGCGGCTTCGGGATCCTGCTGGTGGTGGGGATCGTCCTCGCCGTGGTCTGCGCCCTGACCCTCGGGGTCGCTGCTCAGGCCCTGGCCGCCGGGCGGACGGCGCCGTCTGCGGTCCGGGCGGCGGGCGCGGCCTGGCGGGAGGCCGGCGAGATAGTCGGCGGCCTCGGGCCGGTGCGCTGGATCTCCTCCAGGGCGGCCAGGGCCGGGCGCCAAACCCTCGACCTGGGGTTGAGATATCCCGGCCGCTTCCTTGCGGCGGCCCTGGCGCTGGCGGTGATCGGGTGGGCGGCCGAGACGCAGCTGAAGGTCGAGTCCGATATCCAGCGGCTGGTTCCCTCCTCGCTGCCCGCCCTTGGCGGCCTTCAGGACCTCCAGAAGACCAGCGGCGTCGGCGGCGAGGTGAACGTCCTGGTCGAGGCCCCGGACATCTCGGACCCGAAGGTCGTCGCCTGGATGACCGAGTACCAGCAGCGGGTGCTGCAGAAGGCCGGCTACGACCCGGCCCGCGGCTGCCGCGGAGCCGACCTCTGCCCGGCCTTCTCCCTTCCCGACCTCTTCACCAGCCCCGAGACCCTGAGCTCGGAACGCAGGGTCGACGCGCTGCTGGAGGCGATCCCGCCGTACCTGCGCCAGAACGTCATCTCCCAGGACGGGAAGGCGGCGACGCTCGGCTTCGGCCTGCGCCTGATGGGCCTGGACCGCCAGTACGAGGTGCTCAAGGAGATGGAGGCCGAGCTCGACCCGCCACCCGGCGTGCGGGCGAGGCTCGCCGGCCTGCCGGTACTCACCGCGGCCGCCAACGACGAGTTGGCATCGCCCGAGCGGCGCGTGATCAACATCTTCGGCGGCCTGCTGGCGGTGGCGCTGGTGCTGCTGGTCGCCTTCCGCAGCGTGCGACGCGCCCTGGTTCCCCTGGTGCCGATCGTCCTGGCCACCGGCTGGTCGGCGCTGGTCCTGTTCATCACCCGGATCGACCTGAACCCGCTCTCGGTGGTTCTCGGGACCCTGGTGATCGCTATCGCCACCGAGTTCAGCGTGCTGCTCAGCGAGCGCTACCGGCAGGAGCGCTCCGACGGAAGCGGGGTGGAGGAGGCGCTTCGCCGCACCTACCGCTCCACCGGCTCGGCGGTGCTCGCCTCCGGCGTGACCGCGATAGCCGGCTTCGCCGTGCTCGTCCTGTCGGACATCCGCATGCTGCGCGACTTCGGCCTCGTGACGGTGATCGACCTGAGCGTGGCGCTCTTCGGTGTCCTGATCGTCCTGCCCGCGGTGCTGGTCCTCGCCGAGCCGGGAGCCCTCAGGGAACGGCTCTCCTCCTGGCGGGGGGTTACCGAGCCGTGAGCGGGGAGGCGCAGCCGCCGGGCCAGGCGCCGGGCGACGAGCCGGCCCCGAGGCGCCGGCCGCTGGTGGCCACCGTGCTCCCGCTCATCGCCCTGGCCGCGCTGCTGGGCTGGGTGGCCTGGACCGGCATCAAGACCGACTCCGGCTCCTCCCGCGGGCCCGAGCCGGGAACCCCGATGCCTCCATTCGCCGCGCCGATCGCCGCCTCTTCGCTGGAGGGCGACGTGAACGTCGCCCGGACCGGCGGCGAGGGAGCCGCCGGCCGGCGGCCGGCCTGCGAGGTTCGCGGGCCCAGCGTCCTCAACTCGTGCGACCTGGTGGCCGACGGGCCGGCAGCGATCGCCTTCATTACCTCCGGTGACCGGCAGTGCGCCGACGAGCTCACGCGGCTGGAGCGCCAGGCCCGGGGAACGGGGGTGCAGGTGGCGGGGGTGATCGTGCGCGGAAAGCGCGACGAGGCCCGGCGCCTGGTGGCTGCCCGCCGCTGGCGGGCGCCGGTGGCCTGGGACCGCGACGGAGTGCTCGCCAACCTCTACGGGGTCGCCGTCTGCCCGCAGGTCGTCTACCTGCAGCGGGGAGGCACGGTCCAGGGGGTTGCCGTCGGCACTTCGACACCGGCCGCCACCCGGCAGGCCCTCTCGCGACTCTCGGAGCGCGGTTCGTGACGCCGGAGGAAGGCGGCGGCTGGGTCGACCCGATCCTGGCGGAGGAGTTCCCGGGGCTGGCGCTCGCGGTTCGTTCCTGCCCCGGGCCGGTGCCCGGCGATCCCGGGGTAACCGAGCGGCTGGCAGCGGTCGCCAGCCGTATCCGCGGGCGCTCGGCGATCGAGATGCGGCGCGAGACCGTCCCGGCCGCCTACCGGGCCTTCTACCGGCAGGTGGGGCTCGACCCGGACGTCGAGATGACTCCCGTGGAGGCGGCGATCGGCCGGCGGCTCTTCGACGGCGGCGTCAAGCCCGCAGGCCCGCTGCGGGCCGCGCTGGAACTCGCGGTCCTGGAGACCGGCGCCCCGGTCTGCGCGCTGGACGCCGGAGAGCTCGTCGGAGCACCCGGGATCAGGGCGTCCCTGCCCGGCGAGGGGCTGGACGGCCCCCAGGGGTTTCCCGTCCGGGCGCCCGGGCGCCTGGTCGTCGCCGACGAGGCCGGGCCGCTCTGCCTGCTCTTCGGCGAGGCTTACGGCCGGTGCGCTCCCTCGCCCTCTTCCCCGGAGCTGCTCCTGGTGGCGACCGGGGTGCCCGGTGTTGCCCCGATGGTGCTCGACGAGGCCCTGGACATCGCCGCCGGCGCATTGGGCGTGTAGGCGCCCCCAACCCGGTTAGAATCACCGCATGGAGGTGCTTATCGATGCGGAGGTGGAAGTCCAGCGGCGCCCTGCGCCGTCGTTGCCCCGTCCTGCCGGGACCGGCGAGGCCCAGGCACGGCGCTCCCTGAGGCGACAGGTGGCCCGGCTGGAGTCCCGGCTGGCCGATACCGTCTGCGCCGCCTTCCCCGAGAAGCTCGAGCTGAACCCGCTGCCCGGGCGCAGCGAGGCCCGCATACTCGACCTCGGGGAGCTCGAAGAGCTGCGCGACCACCTCATAGACCGGCTGGGAGAGGCCCGCCGGCAGCTCTCCGTCCTCACCGGGCGCCAGGAGGAGGCCCGGGCCCGACTGGAGCGGATGCTGCTGGACCCGGCGGGTAATCGGCGCGAGCGGATCAGCCAGCGTGAGCTCGGCGAGCCGGGGTGCGGCGTATGGAGCGTCGCGCCGCGCGTAGGGATCATCGGCCGGATGATGGGCTGGTGGCAGGTAAAGCTCTCGTCGGGCTGCCCGTTAGCCACCTGACATGGGACGCCGCAGCCGCAAGCGGGGCGGAGAGGGACCGGCGCCGGAGGGTGCGTCCGGGTCGCCACGGCCCGGCTCGCCGGCGCCCGGCCGGGCATCGAGGCGGGCGCGGCTGGACGAGGCCCCCAGGCCCCCGTGGGCCCCGGTGCCCCTCACCGAGATCTGCATCCTGGGCGGAGCGGTCCTGATGGTCGTCGGCCTCGTAGGCGGCGGCTCGTCCCGCGGCCTGCTGCTCGGCTTCGGCTTTGCCCTCGTCTTCCTGGCCACCATCGAGATGGCCCTCCGCGAGCACCTGGCCGGCTACCGCTCCCATTCGGCCCTGATCGCCGGCTGCGCCGCCGCCGTGGCCCTGGGCGCCGCGGCCCTGCTGGCCGGCCTTCCGCGCATTGCCCTGGCGGCGGTGGCCGCCGTGGTGTTCGTGGCCGTATTCGTGATGATGAGGTCGATCTTCAAGAGCCGCGCCGGAGGAATGTCATGGAGAGCCTGAGCCAGGAACCGCCGCCCCAGGGAGCGCCGGTGCCGCTGGCCGCCCCTTCGCTGAAGGTCCTGGGCCTCCATCATGCGACCCTGATCAGCTCCGACCTCGACCAGACCACCGCCTTCTACCGCGACCTCCTGGGTTTCACGCTGGTTCGCGAGACGGTCAACGAGGACGACCCGGGCACCCGGCACTTCTGGTTTGCCGCCGACCCGGCCGACCCCTCGGGCCTGCAGCTCTCCTTCCTCGAGTACCCGCAGATGGAGCCGGCAGCCCAGGGGACCGGCGCCGTGCACCACCTCGCACTGCGCGTCGGCTCACCGGCCGAGGTCGTCGCCTGGCGCGACTACCTGCAGTCCCGGGAGATCCCGACGACGCTGCTGCACGAACGCGGGGGCCTCACCTCGGTCTATCTCCGTGACCCCGACGGCCACATCCTCGAGATCGTGGCCGACGCCGCCTGAGCCGGCGGCCCCGTCGGGCTAGCGGGCCAGCTGCTCGGCGAGGGCCGAGCGCTGGCGGTCGGTAAGGGCGCCGATCGCCTTCTGCTCGGGGACCGGGATGGCCTGCAGCAGGCGCCGGCAGCGCGTTCGGCCCCAGCGCCGCTGGCTGGTGATCAGGTCCGAGACGCTCATCGACTCGGCCTCCCACGGGCAGTCAAGGATCACGTCTGCGGCCGAAACCTTTCCGGCGGCGACCTGGCGCGTGAGCTCGGCTCGCGCGAGCCTGACCGTGTTGGCGCGCTCCAGGGCCTGGAGATGCTGCGGCGTGTCCGGTCCGTTTCCCTTGCCGGTGGCCGACTTCTTTCCCTTGACTGTCTGCGTCATTGTTCCTCCGAGCCGCCGGGGCGGCAGGTCGCACGAAAAAGGCTGGTTGTTCAGACGCCCCCCAACAGGGGCCGGAAGCTTTGTGCGCCGGGGCCGACCCTCTGCGGTCACGACCCCCTGTAGGCCCGGACCGCATCTACTTCGCCCCCGCCGACGTATGTCGTTGGCGTCTGCCGGCAACATAGGAAAAAAACCGCGGCGGCGTCAACATCGCCGTAACAAAACCGCCGCTCAGAGCGGCGAAAATCGGGTGCCCGAATCGGGTAGGCCGAGGCTCCGAACCGGGTCAGTGGGAGCCGGGCCCGGGGAGGGGTCCGTGCTCGGCCTCGAAGCCGCTCTTGACGGCGGCGAAGGCCTTGAGCGAGCGGTCCAGGTCCTCGCGGGAGTGGGTCGCCATCACGCTCGTGCGCAGCAGCGCCCCGCTGGGCGGGACGGCCGGGTGCAGGGCCGTATTGACGAAGACCCCGGCGTCCCAGAGAGCGCGCCAGAGCAGCACGGCCTTCCAGTCGTCGCCGACCACCACGGGCACGATCGGGGTAACGATCGTCTCGCCGACCACCCCGGGGGCGTCGAGCTGCGCCCCGAGGCCGGTGAGCGGCTGGGGCTCGACCACCGCGTAGCCCAGGGCGGCGAGGCCGTCCCTCAGGTAGCGGGCGTTGTCGAGTACCGCGGAGAAGAGCCCCGGGCCCTCGTCCGAGCGCACTACCCGCAGCGCGGCCAGCGCCGCGCCGATCGCTGCCGGCACCGCTGAGGCGGTGAACAGGTAGGCGCGGGAGGAGATCCGCAGGTAGTCGATCACGTCGGCCTGCCCGGCCACGAATCCCCCGCAGGAGGCCAGCGACTTGGAGAAGGTCCCGGTGCGCAGGTCGACCCGGTCCTCGACGCCGAGCAGCTCCGGCGTCCCCGAGCCGCGCGCGCCCAGGACGCCGGCCCCGTGCGCGTCATCGACCAGGAGCCGCGCACCGTGCGCCTGGCAGAGCGTGGCGATCTCGTCCACCGGGGCGATGTCGCCCTCCATCGAGAAGACGCCGTCGACCACCACGAGTACGCCGCCGCCGTCGCCGGCCGCCCGTTCGAGCTGTTTCTCCAGCTTCTCCATGCGGTTGTGGCGGAAAGGCCTCAGCTTGGCCTTCGACTGGATACAGCCGTCGAGAATCGAGGCGTGGTCACCGGAATCGGCGACCACCGTGTCCCCGGGGCCGGCGATCGTCCCGATCGTCCCGAGGTTGGTCTGGTGGCCGGTGGTGAAGACCATCGCGGCCTCGGTTCCCATCCAGTCGGCTATCTCGGTCTCGAGCTCGGTGTGGAGGGGGATCGTGCCGTTGAGCAGGCGCGAGCCGGTCAGGCCGGTCCCGTACTGCTCGAGGGCGTCGCGCGCCCCCTGGAGGACCCGCTCGTCCCCGGTCAGGCCGAGGTAGTTGTTGGACCCGAGCATTATCCGCTCGGCCCCCTCCATCTCGACCACCGGCCGCGCCGGGCCGTCGAGAAGGCGGAAGTAGGGGAGCAGGTCGGCCTCGCGGGCCAGGCGCAGCTGTTCCTCGCGCTCGTGGCCGCGGATCTTGGCGAAGAGGTCCGTGGGAGTCGTGGTCATATACGGTGGCGTTCGTGGAGGTCGAAGTCAGTCCGGTCCGGACGCGCAGGGATCGTCGCGACTTTTTCGAGTTCCCCTACCGCCTTTACGCAGGAGAGCCTAACTGGGTTGCCCCGCTGCGATTCGAGCGCCGCCAGCACCTGGACCCCAGGAAGAACCCGTTCTTCGAGCACGCCCAGGTCGAGTTCTTCCTGGCGCGGCGCGGCGACCGCGTGGTTGGCCGGATTTCCGCCCATATAGACGAGAACCTAAACGCCTTCCAGGACAACCGCTGGGGCCTTTTCGGCTTTTTCGAGTGCGAGAACGACCCGGAGGCGGCGCGGGCGCTGGTGCGGGCCGCGGCCGACTGGAACCGCGAGCGCGGGCGCGACCGGATGGTCGGCCCGATGAGCTTCACCACCAACGACGAATGCGGCCTGCTGATCGAGGGCTACGAGCTGACCCCGATCATCCTCACCGAGTGGCACTTTCCCTATTTCCGGGAGCTGCTCGAGGAGGCCTGCGGCCTGCGCAAGGCGATGGACACCTACATGTGGTCGCTCCACGTCGAGAACCGCGACGAGGTGCACCCGGGCATCTGGGAGGTCGCGGCCCAGGTCGAGTCCGAGCACGGCATCACCTGCCGATACATGCGCAAGAAGGACCTCCACGACGAGGTCGACCGCTTCCTGCAGATCTACAACGCCGCCTGGGAGCGCAACTGGGGGTTCGTGCCGCTCGACGAGGCCGAGGTCCACGCCTACGCCGAGAACCTCAAGTTCGTCCTGGACGAGAACTGGGCGATGGTCGCCGAGAAGAGCGACACCGGCGAGGTGGTCGGTGCCGCCCTGACCCTGCCCGACTTCAACCAGGCGGTGGCGAAGGTCGGGAACGGCAGGCTCTTTCCCTTCGGCTGGCTCAAGCTCCTGCGGGGCCGCAAGGGAATCGACCGGGTGAGGGTCTTCGCCCTGGGCGTCAAGCCGGAGTACCAGCAGTACGGCGTGGCCGCCCGGCTCTACGAGATGCACTACGACTCGGCCGAGCGCACCCCGCAGACTCACGGCGAGATGGGCTGGATCCTGGAGACCAACAAGGCCATGAACCGGGCGATGGAGGGCATGGGCGGTGAGATCGTCCGCCGCTACCGCTTCTACGAGCAGATGCTCGACGAGCAGGCCGAGCCCTCGCTGCCCTACGCCGAGGCCTTCCCGTGGCGGGTGGCGGCGGGGGAGGGCTCCGGTGCGGCGCCGCCCGGGCCGGCCAGCGGCTAGGCTCTCGCCCGTGGCCGACGCCCCGAACAGCCAGGACCCGCACGGCGAGCCCGAAGAGGTCGAGGGGGTAATCGTCGGGGACGTCCGCCGGCTCCCCGGCCGTCGCACGACCGGAGAGATCGTCGCCACCCAGGCTGCCGTGGTGGGAGGTTCCTTCGTGGCCGGTGCGGTGGCCGCCGCGGTGGTGGCCCGCCGTCGCCGGGGCCCGTCCGGCCGCCGGGTCGGCCGTCGCCGGCGCCAGCAGGTTGCGGCGTCCAGGTCGTTCCTGGTCGACGTCCACATGCTCGGCCGCTAGGCCGTTTCGGCGTCCAGCCGTCGCGACCGGGCCCTAGTCGGGCGGGGGAACGCCCTCTCCGGGCAGGTACTCGTTGGTGAACGCGGCCAGCGGCTCGCTGCCGGCCTTGAGCAGGTCGCGCCGGACCATCCAGTCCGAAAGCGACTGCCAGCGGTCGGGGTTCATCCACCCGAACGGCCGGCGTGCGTCACTGGGAAAGAGGAGAGGGAGCGTCGCCTCGACCGTCGCCCGGGCCTCCCTCGAGCCGGTGCCCGGCGCCGCGTCCTGCAGCGCCTTCGCCGCCGCTTGCGGGTTGCTGCGCGCGGCGGCCGTCCCGCGCTGCAGGGCCTGGACGAAGCGCCTGACCAGCGGGCCCTGGTTGCGGGCCGTCTGCTCCCGCGCGACCAGGACCAGCTCGTTGTAGGAGGGGACCCCGGCCCGGTCCACCGGCAGGGTGCGGGGGCGCTTGCGGGCCTGGCGAAGCTCGACGCCCTCGATGTTCCAGTAGGCCCCCAGCGTGGAGTCGACCCGCTTCGTGGTCATCGCCTTCGAGAGGCCGTAGCCGACGTCGGCCACCTTCACCTTCGACGTATCGACCCCCGCCGAGGAGAGGATCTCGTCGAGGAACCCCTGCTGGAAGCCCAGGCCCCCGGTGCCGACCTTCGATCCCTCCAGCTTGCGCGGATCGACCGGCCGGTCGCCGACGCTCATCAGGGAGGTCAGCGGGCGCTGGACGATCGCTGCAACGGCGAGGAGGTCCTGGCCGCCGGCGCGCTCGATCAACAGCTGCGGGGCGTGAGAGATGGCGAAGTCGGCGCGGCCCGAGGCGAGCTCCTGGAGGGTTCCGGAGGGCTGCCGCGCCACCGAGGTGGTGACCGAAAGGCCGGCGCCCTTGAAGCTCCCACTGTCGATCGCCTCGACGAGCCCCACGTGGTTGGCGTTGGTGGGAACGTCGAGAACCACCGAAACCTCCTGCTGGCGCGGGGTTCCGGTGCCGTCCTGGCGTTCCCCGCAGGCGGCGAGCCCGAGGGCCATCGCAGCTGCGGCCATGGCGGCCGCGACCCGCCTGGCGGCGGCGGAACGGTGGCTCGGGGGGCGGCTTGCTAGCGTCACACGGGTAAGTGTCGCGCAGGAGCGTGACGAAAGCAGTGTTAGCGCCCGCATGTTTGCCCGAAAAGCATCCCCGGCGAGTAGCAGCACACAACGCCGGAGGTAATTCGATGGCGACAGGAACAGTCAAGTGGTTCAGCGACGAGAAGGGTTACGGCTTCATCACTCCCGATGACGGCGGTAAGGACCTCTTCGTCCACCATTCCGCGATCCTGGGCGAGGGCTACAAGTCCCTGGCCGAGGGCGCCAAGGTCGAGTACGAGTCCGAGGAGGGCCCGAAGGGTCCCGCCGCGAAGGACGTCGTAGCGATCTGAGCACTGTGCGGCCCCAGCGGCCGCAACGGAGCTTCCGACGGGCCGCCCCAGGGCGGCCCGTCCTCGTTTCGGGCCGGTTCCTGAGGCCCGGCGCTCAGCGCCGGGCGGCCTCGGGCGCGGTGAGCGCCTCGACGAAGTCCTCCAGCTGCCCGGCGGTCCAGCACTCGTGGGCCTCGCAGTACTCGGCGTAGGAGTCGATCACCGAGTCGCCGTAGTTCCAGTACAGGCGCGGCTCCGGGTTGAGCCAGTAGGCCCGGCCGGCGCGGGAGGCGATCTGCCCAAAGGCCTCCGCCTTCGGGTCCCGGCCGTTGGTCCGGGCGTCGCCCAGGACGATCAGCGTGGCCCGCGGGTGCAGGTCGTCCTGGATCTCCTCGAGCAGCTCGTTCCAGACCCGGCCGTAGTCGGTGTAGCCGGAGATGTCGGCCACCCCGGCGTCGCGGGCAATCGCGTCGCTGACCGCCTTGAAGTCGCGCTCCTTGTGGAAGACGTCGGTGACCTCGCTGACCCGCTCGATGAAGACGAACGAGCGCATCTTGCGGAACGAGTCGTGCAGCGCGTGCATCACCGAGAGGAAGAAGACCGAGGCGCTCGTGACGCTGGTCGAGACGTCGCAGACCACGAACAGCTCCGGGCGCCGCGGGCGCTGGGGGCGGAAGCGCAGGTTCACCGGCACCCCTCCGGTCTGCAGGGAGGCGCGCATCGTGCGGCGCACGTCCACGTGGGCGTGGCGCCGGCGCCCGCGCGTCTCCTGGCCCTGGGTCTTGAGGCGCCGCTTGAGCTGCATTACCACCCGGTGCACGCTGGCCAGGTCCTGGAGGGGCCCGGTGGGCAGCGCCCGGTCGAGCTCGTTGAGCGGCCGGGCCGCCGGAAGGGTCTCGGTCCTCTCGATCTGGCGCCGTTCCAGCTCGCGGCGCAGCAGGGCCTCGAACCGCCGGATCCCCTCGCGCGGGAGCCCCTCGCTGCGCGGGTCCTCCCGGGGGAGCTCGGGCTGGGCCTCGCTGCGCAGGCCCAGCTGGCGGCGAATCCTCTGGACGTCGACACCAAGGACCCCGGACCCCTCGGCCTGGCGCCCGAACGCGGCGATGGCCAGGCGCGCCAGGTCGCGCATCGCGTCCTCGTCCTGGGCGGCCACCGCCTCGGCGATCTGCTGGCGGAGGGTCTCGAGGTTGAGCTCGGCGCCGGCTTCGTCCATGCCCCCGCCCGCCTCGCCGATCTCGTTCTCCAGGGCCGCGACCTCGGTGGCCCGGAAGAAGAAGCGGTCGAACACGGCCTCGAAGATCGCGCGGTCCTCGGGCGACTTGGCCAGCGTGGCCGAGAGCGCCTCGCGGAATGGCCCGGCCTGCCGCCATTCCACCTCGGGCAGGGCGGCGAGCGCGTCGAGCAGCTCGCTGGTCCCGATCTTCACGCCCTCGCCGCGCAGCTCCTCGGCAAATTCGACGATCCGCCCGGCTATCCCGCCGGACTGCCCTTCGTCGCCGTTCGCGAACAGGGCCGCGGACCGCGGGTCCGGGCGCTTCCCGCCCTCAGCCGGCAGCGGCGGCATCGACGGCGTCCTGCGTGGGATCGAGCTTCACGCCGACGCGCTCGGCCACGATGTCCAGGTCGGTGCGGTGCTTGACGATGATCGACATCGTCTCGGTGAAGGTCTGCCGGTCGATGTCGGTCGCCCCGAGCAGGAGCAGGGCGCGCGCCCAGTCGATCGACTCGGCGATCGAGGGCGGCTTCTTGAGGTCCAGGTCGCGGACCATGGCCACGATCTCCACCAGCCGGGCGGCGACCTTCTCCGGGAGCTCCGGGGCGTGGAGCCGGACGATCTCGAGCTCGTGCTCGAGCGACGGGTAGTCGATCCACAGGTACAGGCAGCGGCGCTTGAGGGCCTCGGTGAGCTCGCGGGAGTTGTTGGAGGTAAGGAGCACCAGCGGCATCGTGCTCGCCTCGATCCGCCCGAGCTCGGGCACGCTGATCTGGAAGTCGGAGAGGAGCTCGAGCAGCATCGCCTCGAACTCCTGGTCGGTCTTGTCGATCTCGTCGATCAGGAGCACCACCGGCTCCTCGGAGGCGATCGCGGTCATCAGCGGGCGCTCGAGCAGGAACTCGGGCCCGAAGATGTCCTCCTGGACCTCGGTCCAGCCGGTCCCGTCGGCTTCGGCCTGGATCCGCAGGAGCTGCTTGCGGTAGTTCCATTCGTAGAGCGACTTGGCCTCGTCGAGGCCCTCGTAGCACTGCAGGCGCACCAGGCGGCGCCCGAGCAGGTCGGCCAGGGACTTGGCCAGCTGCGTCTTGCCCACGCCGGCCGGCCCCTCGACCAGGACCGGCTTGCCCAGGCGCGCGGCCAGGAAGGAGACCAGGGAGGTCGACTCGTCGGGCAGGTACCCGACCGACCTCAGGCCCTCGCCGACCGCCTCTGCGTTTTCAGGTCCCTCCGCCATACGGCGGCCAAGTCTAGGGACCGGGCTCCCCGTCGTCGCGAGCGATCTTCCCCGCGCGCGTCTGCGGCTCCGGCGCCGGCTCCGGCGCCGGCCCGTCCCCGCCCGGAGGCCCGGCGACCGACGCCGGGTCTCCCTCCACCGCGCCGGTGCGCGGGTCGTCGCCGTCGCGCAGCGGCTCAGGGCGGTGGCGGGCGCGCATCCGCCAGCCGCACCAGGCCAGGACGGCCCCGAGGGCGAAGGCGACGAAGATTCCCCAGTCGACCCCGACGGGGCTCCAGGCGGGGCTCCCGGCCGGGCGCAGGACCCCGGTCTCGTTTCCGGTGGGGCGGTCGAGCTGGCGGAAGAAGACCAGGAACATCACCCACGCGCCGGCGGCCATGATGACCGCCCCGTCACCGCCGGGGAGGTGGAAGGCGCGCCGGTCGGCCCGCGCCACGCAGATGACGATCACGGCGACGGCGACCAGCAGGATCGACGCCTCGACGAAGCCCCAGGCCTGGAAGGCGTTGAGGCGGTCGTCGAGCCCGACGGTGGACCCGTCGGGCCGGGTGATCAGCCCCTTCTGCTGGTACCAGGGCAGCAGCATCGACAGCACGATGCCGGCCGAGGCGAGGATCGCCACCCTCTGTTCGGGGAAGAGCTCCCGCCAGCCGCCCTTGAGGCGGGACGCGGCCGAGCTCACGCCTTTACGCCGGCCGCCGCCCTCATTCGCTTCATGAGCACCCGTGCGTCGGCGTCACTGACCGTGCGCAGCTGGCCCTGGAAGGCGAGCTTCCAGTGCTCGGCCGGCCACTTGCGGATGTGTTCGAGGTCGTCCTTGACGCTCTCGGCCGGGACCCAGGCGTCCTCGTCGAGGATCAGCTCGGGCTCGGTCTCGCGGCGCCAGGGATACGGGTCCGGGTTGCCGGGCTTGCCGGGCCAGACCGGCTCGCGGTCCTCGAAGAGGTCGGAGGTGATGGTCACCGCGCCGCCGAAGGCCATGACCTTGGTCAGGTAGAAGATGATCCGGTCGCCGATCTCCATCGACTCGGCCTGCTTGCGCCGCCGCTCCTTGAACCCGATCAGCTCGAACCCCGTCTCGCGCGTGGCGGCGAAGTTCCCGGTCGAGCCGGTGAGGATCCAGGTGGTCGGCTTCTCGGCCATGGCCCGAGTCTACGACCGCGCGGCGACGGCCAGCTCCGGCCGGGGCCGGTCAGTTGCGGCTGCCGCGCCCGAGCCGCTTGTAGACGTAGTTGTAGAAGTGCTGCGTGGTGATGCAGTACGGCTCGGGGTCCGGGTAGTCGGTGAAGTCCCTGAGCACGGCGTCCGGGCCCTCCTTCTCCCGCAGCCTCGAGACGGCCTGCTCGCGGTCCGCGCGGATCCGGTCGCAGAGGCCGCGCACGAAATCGCGCAGCAGCTTGTGGTACTCGAGGGTCGAGTACTCGCCCGGCTGGTAGAGGCTCCAGGAGCCGGTGTCCGACTGGCGGACCTCGACGCGGGCCTGCCGCTCGCCCTCGAGGAATAGCCGGCGGGCCCCGCCGTCGTCGGCGATCTTCGCGTAGGTGTGAAGGCCGATCAGCCCCTGGAAGAACTGGTTGTAGATGCGCTGGCCCGGCGCGTAGGAGTAGGCGAGGTAGTGCGAGCCGCGCGAGGTGCGCACGCGGATGCCGGTGGGGGGAGCGGTGCGGAAGATCCCCAGCGCCCGGTCGGCGACCCGCAGGAACTCGCGGTCGCCCAGCTCGTGGCCGGCCCGGGAGAGTGCCTGCAGGGCGGTGCCCTGGGAGATCGCGCTCACCCAGGGCGGCCGTCCGCCGCCGAACTGGAACATGTACTCCCAGGCCACTCCGCCGGCGCGTTCGACGGCCATGCCGGCCATCTCGCGGGCCATCTCGCGGATCTTGCTGTCCCGGGACTTGGAGAGGTAGAGGCCGTTGAGGCGCCCGAAGGAGCCCAGCCACTGGACCTGCAGGCCCTGGCCCGGATAGAACTGCCAGACCAGCCAGCTGTCCTTGAAGGTCACGCGGCCGCCCCATCCCCCGGCGCCGTGCGAGCCGAACCACTGCGCGTTGCGCCTCACGGTCTCGATCGCCGGGCGCAGCCGCGAGGGGCTCAGGCTCATCCGGGAGAAGTTGGCGATCACCGCGTTGATCGCCGAGCGGCGCGAGCCGCCCAGGCGCCTGGCGGTGGCGCGGGCGCGGGCGACCACCGAGAGGTACTCGCTGCGCGTGGCGGCACCGATCGCGCCCGAGGCCGCGGCGGCGTTCACCGCCGCTTCCAGGCGCGAGGCTCCGGCGGCCGCGGCAAGCGGGGCGGTGGGGAGGTCCCCGGGCGGCACCGGCCGGGGTCGCTCGACGGGGCTCTCGGCCGGGATCGCGGGGTCGACGCGCACGGTCGCGCGGCCGTCCGGGCCCACCTCGAGGACACGGGCGGCGTCTGCCTGGGAGGCGCCTGCGAGGATGGCCACGGCCACCAGCGAGGCGCCAGCCGCTGTTGCTAGCCGGCGCACCGTGCCGATGCTACGGTCCGCGCGCCCGGCCGGTCGCAGTAGGGGTTGCACCAGATGAGCCACTTGAAAGCAATCGCGGCCCTGGCCGCAGTTTCGGCCGCCGCGGTCGCCATCACCGGCTGCGGGGGCTCCCCGGACGCCCGGTCCCTCTTCGACAGCGCGCGGTCGAAGTCCAGCCCCGCGCCGAGCGGACGGCTCCTGCTTTCGCTCGACGCGCGCGGGGCGCAACCGCTGGGCCTGCCGCCCCGGCTCCTGGTCAGCCTCGGAGGCCCCTTCCGCTCGGGGGAGTCGCCGCCACCGGGCTACGACATGGCGCTGCTGGTCGCCACGCAGGACGGGAAGCTGAGGCTTCGGGTAATCCGCTTCGGGAGCCGTTCCTGGCTGGTGGTGGGGGAGACCGCCTACGTGCTCGAGTCGGGGGCGCTCAGGCGCCTGGGCGGGGGCCGGGCCGGGCCGCTCTCGGCCGGCAGCTTCGGCCTCGATCCGGCGGCGTGGCTCAGCGACCCCGAGGCCGACGGAGAGGCCGAGCTTGACGGCGAGAAGCTCGTGCGCAGCCGGGCGACGCCTGACGTGCCGGTCCTGCTCGGCGAGCTGGACCGGCTCCTGGGGCGTGCGGGCGAGACCGGCGCCGGGCAGATCGCCGGCCTGCCGGGCGTCCAGGCCCGCGCGGGGAGCGTCGAGTCGGCCGAAGCGGTCCTGCTGGTCGGGGAGGGGGATCGGCGCCTGCGACGCCTCACGGTCGAGATGGAGCTGAAGGGCGGCGGGAGCCTGCGCTTCGCCTACGGCGTCGCCCAGCCGGGGCGACAGCAGGTCATCGGCCCGCCGGCCAATCCGCGGCCCTTCTCCGAGCTGACTGCGGCGCTCCAGGTCCTCTCCCAGCGCCGGGGCCAGGGCGCCTCACCGCCTGAGGGCCCACCCCCGCCAGGCGTCGCCGGCCGGGCGGTGCCGCCGGCTTTGCGAGACTGCCCCGCATGCCCCTGCCGACCCCTCCCCCGATCGCCGCCTTCGGCTCGGACCCGCTCGCAGGGGGCGTGGTGATCGCGAGCGTCGGCGCCCTGCTGCTCATCGACCTGCTCGTCTTCGCCCGCGGGCCCCAGCCGACCAGCCGCGAGGCGGTCACCTGGAGTATCGGCTGGCTGATCCTGGGCCTGCTGGTGACCATCCCGATCATCCTCATCTCGACCCCGGCCGAGGGGGTCAATTACGTCACTGTCTACCTGATCGAGCGCACCCTCTCGCTCGACAATCTCGTCGTCTTCCTGCTGATCTTCGGCTACTTCGCCGTGCCCGCAGCCCAGCGCGGGATCCTGCTCTTCTGGGGCATCGTCCTGGCGCTGGCGATGCGCGGCGTGGCGATCGTCGTCGGCGTGGGGCTGATCGAGCGCTTCCATATCGTCACCTACCTGCTCGGCCTGCTGCTCCTCTTCCTGGCCTGGAAGATGTACAAGGGCTCGGCCGAGCACCTCGACCCGGACCACACGCCGCTGGTGAGGCTGATGCGGCGCTTCTTCCCGATCGGCGACTACCGCGGCTCGAAGTTCAGCTTCCGCGACGCCGGCAAGAGGGTGCTGACCCCCCTGGCGCTGGCGCTGGTGGCCGTGGTCGGAGCCGACATCGCCTTCGCGCTCGACTCGATTCCCGCCGCGTTCGCGATCACCGACGATCCGCTCGTGATCTGGGCGGCCAACGGCTTCGCCCTGCTCGGCCTGCGGGCGCTCTTCGTGCTGGTCGAGGACCTGATCAAGCGTTTCCGTTACCTGAACCAGACGGTTGCCGTCGTGCTCGGGGTGGTCGCGGTCAAGCTCCTCATCCAGGACCTCTACAAGGCGCCGGCCTTCGTCAGCCTCGCCATCGTGATCGGCCTGTTCGCGATCGGCATCCTGCTTTCGGTCCGGGCCGACCGGCGCGATCAGCCCAGGCCCGCCAGCTGACGGCGGACTTCGGCTTCCACGTCCAGCGGTTCCTCGCCGCGCCGGACGCGGCGGGCGTTGCGGGCGGCCACCAGCTGCCGCACCTCCTCCTCGAGCTCCGGGTCGGCCACCGCCCCGGCGGCGCCGGTGAGCGCCGCCAGCTCGGCTTCCACGTCCAGCGGTTCCTCGCCACGCCGCGCGCGCCGGGCGTTGCGGGCCTCGAGCATCTGGCGGATCTCCGCTTCCTGCTCGGCGGCGCCGGCGCCGGTGCCCGGACTGCGGGGGCGAGGGTCGGATTCGATGCCGCCGGCGCCGATCTCGCCGTAGGCACGCCGTGAGCCGGCGAAGCTGGCGACGCCGATGACGGCGCCCAGCGCCACCACCACGAAGACCACGATCATCAGCGCCTGTTCCATTGTTCCTGCGGTCTTATACGGCTTCCGGGAGCGCTCGGGGTATAATTGACTGACTAGTCAATCTACTTTGGACCCGGGGCCATCAGCCAGCGGCCACCACCGGGCCGAAAGTACCGCGCAAGGAGCGAATTGATGGTCGATTTCACGCTGACCGACGAGCAGAAGGCGCTGAAGGAGATGGCGCACGAGTTCGCCGAGAAGGAGATCCGTCCCGTTGCCTGGGAGTACGACGTCGAGGGCACCTGGCCCCAGGACATCATCGACAAGGCCTGGGAGCTCGGGCTCATGAACAACCACCTGCCCGAGGAGTACGGCGGGCCGGGAGCGAGCTACCTGGAAGGCGCCCTCATCGAAGAGGAGATCTCGTGGGGATGCTCGGGCATCGGCACCTCGATCGGGGCCAACGGCCTCGCCGCGGCGCCGGTCCTTATCGGCGGCAGCGAAGAGGTCAAGAAGAAGTACCTGGGCATGCTCGCCGAGGCGCCGAAGCTTGCCTCCTTCTGCCTCACCGAGCCGGGAGCCGGCTCCGACGTGGCCAGCATGCGCACCCGCGCGGTCAAGAAGGGTGACAAGTACGTCATCTCCGGCCAGAAGTGCTTCATCACCAACGGTGGCTACGCCGACTGGTACACGGTCTACGCCAAGACCGACCCGGACGCCGGCCACCGCGGGATGAGCGCCTTCGTGGTGCCCAAGGACGACACGGTCGTGGTCGACAAGAAGGAAGACAAGATGGGCCAGCGGGCATCCAATACCGCGACCATCACCTTCAACGAGACCGAGATCCCGGCCGAGAACCTGATCGGCGAGGAGAACAAGGGGTTCAAGCTCGCGATGATGACGCTCGACCGCACGCGGCCCGGGGTTGCCGCCATGGCGACCGGCATCTCGCAGGCCGCCCTGGAGATGGCCATCGACTACTCCAAGGAGCGCGTCCAGTTCGACGTGCCGATCGCGATGCACCAGGCGATCCAGTTCATGATCGCCGACATGGCCACCAAGACGCACCTCTCGCGCCTGGCGACCTGGCAGTCGGCCGCCCTGCTCGACCAGGGCCGTCGCAACACGATCGAGAGCTCGCACGCCAAGCGCTACGCCTCGGACTCCTGCATGGAGGTGACCACCGACGCAGTCCAGATCTTCGGTGGCTACGGCTTCATCAAGGAGTACAAGGTCGAGAAGCTGATGCGTGACGCCAAGATCATGCAGCTCTACGAAGGCACGTCGCAGATCCAGCGGCTCGTGATCGCCCGCGAGACGCTGCTTCCGCGCCACATCGAAGAGCCGGCTGTCGCTACCGCCTGAGCGCAGCCGCGCCCGCAAGCCGGAAAGGCGGGGCCGCCCGGGTGGCGGCCCCGCCGCCGGTGCGCGATGATGCCCGGCGATGCAGCTCGACGGCATCTCACCCGGGGACATCGTCCGCCTCTCGGTCCGCGGGAGGGTCTTCCACGCCATCGTCCGGGGCGCCGGCGCCGGCTCCCTCACCGTTGACCCGATCGAGCGCGGCATCTCCTGCCGCCGCGCCGCCCCCGGCGACGTTCTCGAGCACTGGGAGAGCGCGTCGAGGCCGAGGGCCGAGGCCGGCCGGGCCGTCAGCCCCGGCCAGCGGTCGCTCGACGACCTCCTGGACCGCTAGGCGGCCGGAGGCGGGCCGGGGGATAATCGCTCCGTGAGCCGCCGCAGCACAGAGCAGGCCGTGGCCCGGGCCGCGCCGATCGACAGCGCGCGCGAGGCCGCCGGGGTTCCCGGTGCCGGTGGCCCGGGGACCGCGGACCCGGTCGCCGGCGAGCTGCGGCGGGCGGGGATCGTGCCGCTGCTGGTGCTGCACCTGCTGAGCGCCGGGCCCTCCTACGGAAACGCCCTCATCGAGGGGATCTCCGTCTGCTCCGGCGGGCTTATCGACGTCAACCCGAACACCATGTACCCGCTCCTGCGCTCGCTGGAGGAGCAGGGCATGGTGACCGGCGAGTGGGAGCACCCCGAGCGCCGCTCCCGGCGCTTCTACGCGATAACGCCCGAGGGCGAGAAGGAGCGGGCACGGCTGGCCTCGGTCGTTACCCCGCGGCTGGCCGAGGTTGCCGGATCGCTCGAGCGCCTGCGCTCGGAGCTCGCGTGAGCCAAGCCGCCGCCGAGCGGACGATCGCCGGGGTCGCGCCCGGCGAGGTCGCGGAGACCTGGTGCACGCCGTCCCGCTGGCCCGAGTTCGTGGACGGGCTGGCGCGGGTCGGCTCGGCCGACCCCGCCTACCCGGAGCCCGGGAGCGTCGTGGAGTGGAGCTCCTACCCGGCCGGTCGCGGCGAGGTGCGGGAGATCGTCGTCGAGTACGTCCCCGGCTCGCTGGTGGCCAGCGACGTGGAGGACGAGTCGACCACCGCGCGCCAGGCGGTCAGCTTCACCGGGACGCCCGGCGGCACCACCGTCCGGATCGAGCTCGACTACGCGCTGCGCCGGCGCGGGCCCTTCACCGCGCTCACCGACCTGCTCTTCGTCCGCCGCGCCCAGGCCGACTCGCTGCGCCGGACGCTGGCCGGCCTCGAGCTCGCCGTCACCGGGGAGGGGTCCTGACCGCCCAGGCCCTGGCCTCGCTGGTCCGCTCGTCCCGGTCGACGGTGGCGCTCACCGGCGCCGGCGTGTCGGTCCCATCCGGAATCCCCGACTTCCGCAGCCCGGGCACCGGGCTCTGGGAGCACGTCGATCCGATGGAGGTCGCCCACATCGACGCCTGGCGGGAGGACCCGGAGCGCTTCTGGCGCTTCTACGGGGAGCGCTTCAACGCTCTCCAGTCAAGGGAGCCCAACGGCGCCCACACGGCCCTCGCCGAGCTCGAGGCCCGGGGCCTTCTCGACGCGGTCGTGACGCAGAACATCGACACCCTCCACCGGCGGGCCGGGAGCCGGGAGGTGATCGAGGTGCACGGGACGATCGAACACAGCTCCTGCCTGGCCTGCGGCGAGCGCCACCCGCTGGCCGAGGTCCGC
>JBJTBE010000063.1:0-6728 GCA_046091165.1 Solirubrobacterales bacterium
GACCCTGCAGATGGCCCCACGACGGACCGTGTGCCTGTTCACGCCCCCCGAGGGCCTGGACATGTCGGCGGTGGCTCCCGGTTCGGTGGCCGCCGGCAAGCGCAAGGTCGACCCGAGCGCGGTCGTCGAGACGATCCTGCGCAACAACCGGCTGCGCGGGCGCTGAGCGGGCCGCTCAGGCCCGCGGGCCCGGGATCCCGCGGAACTCGAAGGCTGCCGCCGGCCGGCCGGCCTGGACGAACCCGCACTCCCCGCTCATCTCGCCGGTGAAGAGCTCCATCACCGCCTCGGCCACCTGCTCGGCGGGGATGATGGGCATTCCCGAAGCGACCAGGCCGTCGCGGATCGGCTCGATGATGCCCGACTCGGCAAAGCCCGGGCAGACGGCGTTGAAACGGATCCCCCGGGGGGCCAGTCCCGGTCCCAGGGAGCGGGCCAGGCCGACGACGGCGTGCTTGTTGGCGGCGTAGAGCGGGTCGAAGGGAACCGCGGTTAGCCCGGCGAGGGAGGCGGTCGCCACGATCGCCCCGCCCCCGCTGCGCTCCAGCGCGGGGAGGGCGGCGTGGGTGCCGAAGACGACGCCGTCGAGGTTGACGCCCATGACCCGCCGGTAGCGCTCGAGGTCGAAGCTCTCGTCCAGGCCGATACCCGAAGAGAGGCCGGCGTTCAGGTAGACGAGGTCCAGGCCGCCAAGGCGCTCCTGCGCCTGGGCCACCGCGGCGAGGTTCTCGTCCAGGCGCGAGACGTCGGCGGCCAGGAACTCCCCGCCCACCTCGGCGGCGACGGCCTCGGCTCCGTCGGCGTCGACGTCGACGACAAGCACCCGGGCCCCCGCGGCGGCGAGGGCCCGGCACGCGGCGCCCCCCACACCGCCGGCCCCGCCGGTAACCAGTGCCACCTTCCCCGCCAGCTTGCCCGCCTCGCCCATCGCCGGCCGCAGGCTACAGGCGGTGGGCCCCGCGGGTCGGTGCGGGGCTGGGTTTGCCGGGCGCCCTAACCGGGCAGGAATCTGCGCCCGGGCGCAGAACGACTTCCCGTACCCGACCCGCAGGAGGCCCAGTCATGAACGCCACCGTAAGCGAAACCAACGCCAAGCCCCCCTCCATCTGGTGGGTTCCGGTAGTCATGGGGCTGATCGCCCTGGGCGTCGGCGTCTTCTTCGTGGTGGGCAACGACTCCACGCTCAAGACGGTCACGGTGATCCTCGGAGTCTTCCTGCTCATCCAGGCCGTCGTGGAGATCCTCACTTCCATCTTCGGCAAGGGCGAGGGGCGCGGGGTCCTGGCGGTCATCGGCGTGATCACCGCCATCGCCGGGCTCCTGCTGGTCAAGAAGCCCTTCGAGACCCTCACCGTCCTGGTGCTGATCCTCGGGATCGTCTTCATCGTCGCGGGGATCGCCCGCTTCGTGGACGCCGCGCTGGAGAGCCACGGCCGCGGCTGGAACCTGCTCGTCTGCCTGATCGACATCGCAGCCGGCCTGCTGATCCTCTTCTGGCCCGACATCACCCTCACCCTCGTGGCGGTGATCATCGGGATCGTGCTGATCGTCCGCGGGATCGTGATGATCGCCTTCGGCCTGCAGGTCCGATCGGCCGAGCGGGACGCAGTGAGCGCGATCAGTTCGCTGCCGTAGGGGAGCCGCTCAGGCGGTCGGCGCCCCGGGGCGCCCGGCGTCAAGGCGGCGGAAGTACTCGGTCCCCTCGATGCTGTCCTTGGGCAGGATGCGGCGCAGCCAGCCCGGCAGCCACCAGTTGGCCTTGCCGATGATCACCATCAGGGCGGGGACGAGCAGGCAGCGGACGATCGTCGCGTCGATCGCCACCGCGAAGGCCAGTCCCAGCCCGAACTGCTTGGTGGTCGGGTCGGTGGAGAGGACGAAGGCGGCGAAGACCGAGACCATGATCAGCGCCGCCGAGGTGATCACCCGCGCGCTGCGCGAGAGGCCGCGCACCACCGCCGTGTCGTTGTCGGCGCCGCCCTCGTATTCCTCCTGGATGTGGGTTACCAGGAAGACCTCGTAGTCCATCGACAGCCCGAAGAGGATCGCGAACATCATCAGCGGCACGAAGGAGACGATCGGTACGTCGCCGCTCAGGCCGATCAGCTCGGTTCCCCACCCCCACTGGAACACCGCCACGAGCATCCCGTAGGAAGCCGCCACGCCGAGCAGGTTCATCGCGGCGGCCTGCACCGGCACGAGAACCGAGCGGAAGGCGATTAGCAGCAGCACGAAGCTGAGCGCGACCACGATCAGGATCGACTGCGGCAGTTTTCGCTGGATCTCGTCGGCGATGTCGATGTAGGCGGCCGTCGCCCCGCCGACGTAGGCCTTGACGTCGGAGCTGCCCAGGGCGCTGGGTATCTCCTGGTTGCGGATCCGGTCGACCAGCTCGACCGTGGCGTCGGCCGGAGGCGCCGACTTCGGGGTCACCGTGAGGATGGCGGCGGTCCCGTCGGCGTTGACCACCGGCGGGGCGACGGAGGCGACATCCGAATCCTTGGAGATCTCCTTCGAGAGCTTGGCGAGGTCGGCCTGGTCGCTGCCCTTCCCGGGCAGCTCGACGGCGACGATGATCGGCCCGTTGACTCCCTGGCCGAAGCCGCTGGCCACCAGGTCGTAGGCGCGGGTGGTGTCGGCCTTGGGCGGCCCGGCCGAGGTGTCGGGCTGGCCGAGCTGGAGGGAGAAGACCGGGATCGCGAAGACGACCAGGATCGCCACCGCGGCGATCATCGGCGGCCACGGGCGTCGCGCCACGCCGCGGGCCCAGCGGGCCCAGCCCGAGCTGTCGTGGTCGACCTCCCGGCTGGTGCGGCGGTGCAGCCAGGGGAGCCGGAGGGCGTCGACCTTCGGCCCGAGCGCGGCCAGGATCGCCGGAAGCAGCGTAGTGGCGGCGAGGATCGCGACGATCACCGCGATCGACGAGAGGACGCCCATCTGGGCGACGATCGGGATCCCGGCGATAGCCAGGGAGCAGAGCGCCAGCACCACGGTGCTGCCGGCGAAGAGGACCGCCGCCCCCGAGGTGGCCACCGAGCGGGCGATCGACTCGCGCATCTCCATGCCGCCCTCCAGCTGCTCGCGGTGGCGGGAGAGGATGAAGAGCGAGTAGTCGATCCCCACCCCGAGCCCGATCATCGACGCGAGCGCCGGAACCGCGGTGGGGACGCTGGTCACGTTGGAGAGCAGGGTGATGATGCTGATCGCCGAGCCGACGCCGATTATCGCGGTGATTATCGGCAGGACCATCGAGACCGCCGAACCGAAGGTCAGGAGCAGGATCACCAGGGCCACGGCGATCCCGATCGCCTCGCTGGTGTCGGTAGCCGGCGGCGTGGCCTTCTGGCCGAGCTGGCCGCCGGCCGCCACCTCGAGGCCGGCCGCCTCGATCGGCTTCTGGATCCGGTCGATCACCCGCTCGGCCTCCTCGGCCGTGTAGTTGGTGATCGTCTGCTTGAGGGTCACCGCGATGATCGCGGTCTTGCCGTCCTTGCTCAGGGCGCCCCCGCCGGCCACGTCGGTCGGCCCCGCCACCGAGGCCACCTCGGGGTCGGCCTTGCCGGCCGCCACCCCCTTGGCGATTGCCGCCTGGCTGGCCGCCGTCGCAAGGCTCTTGTCGCCCGCGGCGTGGACGACCACCGGGCTCGAGCCGTTGCTCTGCGAGGGAAACCGCTCGTTGAGCAGGTCGGTCGCCTTCTGGCTGCCGGTCCCCGGCAGCGAGAGCGAGTCGGCCTCCTGGGAGCCGAGGGCACCGGCCCAGGCGCCTAGCCCGATCACCGCCGCCAGCCAGAGGGCGATCACCGGCCAGCGGAAGCGGGCGCAGAAGCGGCCCAGGTGGTAGAGCGGCGCGGTCACCGGTCTCTTCTATCAGCCCGGGCGCCAGCCCGCCGGGGAATCGGCCTCACGCCGGCCCAACCAGGCCGTCGGCCGTGAGGCGGACCGCGGTGCCGGTGGCCGGCTGGCGGGCCAGCAGGGCCATCAATTCCGGGTCGGTGCTCTTGCCGACCCCGCGGGCCCCGTCGTCGAAGATCACGGTGACGGTGGCCACCGTCGGCTCGCCCCCGCGGTCGTAGACGATCGAGGCCGCCTCGACGCTCGCCGGCCCCTCGCGACCTGCTCCCATCTCGCGCTCCGGAAGCCGGGATACCTCCTGCGCGCCGTCGAAGAAGGCCAGGGGCCCGTCCGGCTCGCCGGAGCTCAGCACCGCCGCCCCGTGCTTGGTCATGTACCAGCCGACCGCGGTGCAGAGGCCGGCGTGGCCCGGGTTCTCGCGCAGCCGCTCGACCATCGAGGCCAGCGAGTGGGTGACGTAGTTGTTGCCCGGGCCGCCGAAGAAGGTCAGGCCGCCGGTGACGGTGAGCTCGCGCGGGTCGGTCCACGGGTCGATGGCCAGCTCGTGGCAGGCCATCTGCACGGCGCTGGGAAAGCAGGAGTAGATGTCCAGGTGCTCGACCTCGGCGATCGAGGTTCCCGCCGCCTCCAGGGTGCCCCGCGAGGCGATCCCGGCGGCCGCCGAGCGGTCGATCCGCTCGCGGGAGGTGACGAACCAGTGGTCGGTGGCGTGGCCGAAGGCCAGCGGGTAGACGCGTCGCTCCGTCGCGATCCCGGCCCGGTCGGCGAACGCCTGCGAGCAGATGACCAGCGCGGCGGCCTGGTCGGTGGTGATGTTCGAGTTGAGCAGCTTGGTGTAGGGGAGGCTCACGAGCCGGTTGGCGGGCGACGGAGTAGCGATCTCTTCGGGGCCCGGCGCGTCGGGCGCCCAGGAGAGCGGGTTGGCGCGGGCGACCGAGGCAAAGCGCTCCCAAAGCCGGCCCAGGCGCCCGCGATGTTCCTCGATCGTGCCGCCCTGCTCGTTCCATAGCCCGTACTCGAAGAGCGGGTAGATCACCACCGGGGCGATCATGTTGGCCGCGAACTCGGCGTCGGTGTGGGGCAGGCGCGAGTCGCCAACGACCACGTCGGGCGAAGCACCCTCGTCGAGCGGCGGCCAGCCCGCCGGTTCCTCGCCGGCGGCCATCGCCCGCGCCGCGGTGGCCAGCGCCTCGGCCCCGCAGAGCAGAGCGCATTCCAGCTCGCCGTCCTGGACCCGGCGCCCGAGCTCGGCGGCCAGGCGGATGGGGCCGTCCCCGCCCAGCTCGGTGCGCAGCGTCAGCTTCGGCTCGATCCCCAGCTCCCCGGCGACCAGGGCGGCCGGGTCGGCCCAGCGCCGGGAGGCGATGTCGACCACGCCCACGGCGTCGATGCCCTCCAGCACGGCGTCCTGCGCGCCGGAGTCGGCGGCCGCCGCGCGCGCCACCTGGGCGCACATCGCTATCGGGTCGGGGGCGGCCTCGTGCCAGGTGGCCTGGGCGACCCCGCAGATCAGTGGCCGGCGCGGGTCGGCGCCCACCGCCTCAGCCTTCGTCCAGGAGCTTCTTCTTCTCGGCCTCGAACTCGGCCTCGGTCAGCGCGCCGCCGTCCCTCAGGGCCACGAGGCGCTCGAGCTTGTCCATCTTCTTGTCTTCCTGGCGGACGGTCTTGTCGGCGCTGGCCCGCTCCTTGACGTCGGAGGCGGCGGATGAGGCCTTCTCCTTCACCGAGCGTCCCGCGCCGGCGATCGCCGCCCCGGCGCCGCTGAACTTCGCCTTGAGCCCGTCGCCGTCGAAGCGCGCGTCGGGAGATTCGCCCGAGGACTGCTTCCACAGCCCCCAGGTGCCGAGCACGGTCAGGGCGATGAAGATGAGGATCGCCCACCAGTTGCGGGTGGCCGGGATCGGGCCCCAGAGCAGGAAGAGCAGGAGCAGGATGCCCGTGGTCAGGAAGGCGATCTCGGGACGTTCATTGAACATCGGGGCCAGCCGGCGCCGGAAGGCCACCGCGGCCTTGGCCTGGCTGCCGATGAAGCCGGCGATGGCAAAGATCACGCCGAGCACGATCGACTGCACGGCCAGGTCGCCCAGGAGCGAGCTGGTGATGTTCCAGGCGCTGGTCGCCGCCGGCTTGATCGAGGTATCGGTGACCAGCGAGTTCACGATCTCCGTGCCGGCCGAGTCGCGGATGACGATCACCGCCAGGCCCGCGAGCACCAGGCCGGCGCCGACCTCCCCGAGGACGCGCCCGCGCCGCCCGGAGGCGAGCCAGACCGCGAGCACGAAGAAGAGGATCGCCAGGATCGTGGAGATCACGGCGACCGCCTTCAGCGCCCTGGCCACGTTCTGGATCTTTTCCAGCTCCTGGGACTTGACGATCGGGACGACGGCCGAGTCGGGCGGCAGCTTCTCGGAGATGCTCGCCGGCAGCCCGACCCTCTGGCTTATGCGCTGGAGCGCGGCGCCGAGGTCGAGCGTCACCTGACCGTTCTGGGTGCTGATCGTCTGGCCGCCGCCGTCGAGGATGGTGACGATCTCCGAGTGGGCGAGGTTGGTCGCGTCGGAGAGGATGCTCTCGATCGCCGGCTGGCCCAGGGCGGCGATCGCCGCCTTGTCGATCAGGTCACGCGCGCCGGCCGCGGCCACCGGGGCCAGCGGCTTGAAGTTCTCGGGGAGGACCTTCTCGATCTCGGCGGGAACGTCGACGTTGTCGTAGAGCTGGTCGACGAGGTAGGTGCCCAGCGCGGTCTGGATCTGGGGGTTGGCCAGGAGCTCGGCGCTGGTCCTGTTCCACGTGGCGTTGTCGAGCGCCTGGTCGCGGGCCCAGACCGAGATCATCGAGACGATCGCCAGGATGGTCCCGAGCACGAGGAGCACGCG
>JBJTBE010000064.1:0-16114 GCA_046091165.1 Solirubrobacterales bacterium
CTCCTAGGCAATGGAAGGCCGCGCGGTCGAGGCCGAGCCCGGCTCGTTCCGGGATCCGGACGGCCGCGTGTTCATCGCCGACGGGGCCGTTCGCCGTGCGCTGAGCGAGCGCGGGGCCGCCGACTGGCGCGCCCTGCGCGACAGCGAGCTCTTCGATGAGCTGGTGAGCGAGGGAAGCCTCGTCGCCACCACCGAGATCGACCCCTCCGGGGCGCCGGGGATCCTCGTCGGCGAGGTCGCCGCCGTCCTCGAGCACGAGCGGATCCCCTTCCTCTCGTGGCCCTACGAGTGGACCTTCGGGATGCTCCAGGACGCAGCCCTGCTCCAGCTCAGCCTGATCGAGAGGGCGATCGGTGCCGGCCTCATGCTCAAGGACGCGACCCCCTACAACGTCCAGTGGCAGGGCGCCCGACCGGTCTTCGTGGACGTCGGTTCCTTCGAGCCGCTCCGCGAGGGCGAGCCCTGGGCCGGCTACCGGCAGTTCTGCATGCTCTACCTCTACCCGCTGATGCTCCAGGCCTACAAGAACGTTCCCTTCCAGCCCTGGCTGCGCGGCTCGGTTGACGGGATCACCCCGGCCGAGACGGCGGGAATCTTCGCGAGCGGCAAGGACAAGCGGCGCAAGGGCGTCTTCGGGCACGTTCGGATGCACAACCGCCTCGAGCAGCGCTACAGCGAAACCAGGGGCCGCGAGGTCCAGAAGGACCTCGGCTCCGCCGGCTTCTCGACCGAGCTGATCACCAACAACGTGCGCAAGCTCCAGAAGCTCATCCGCGGCTTGACCTACGAGGGCGGGACAACGCAGTGGACCGAGTACGGGACGGTCAGCTCCGGTGAGACGGTCAACACCTACACCGATGCCGATCGGGAGGTGAAGGACAGCTTCGTGAGCCGCGCCGCCGCCCGGCGCCACCGCTCGCTGGTCTGGGACGTCGGCGCCAACGACGCCCGCTACAGCCTCCTGGCGCTTCCCCACGCCGACTACGTCGTGGCGGTCGACGCCGACCTGCAGACCGCCGACCGCGTCTACCACCAGATGAAGAGCCAGGGCCAGGACCGAATCCTCACCCTAACCGGCAACGTCACCGACCCGTCTCCCAGCCTCGGCTGGCGAAACCGCGAGCGCTCCTCCTTCGAGGAGCGGATGAATCCCGACCTGGTCCTCGCGCTGGCCGTCGTCCATCACATCTCGATCGCCGGCAACGTCCCCCTCGCCGAGGTCATCCGCTGGCTGGCCGGCTTCCGCTCGTCGATGGTGGTCGAGTTCCCGACCCGGGAAGACCCGATGGTCAGGAGCCTGATCGCCGCCAAGCGAGAAGGCATCCACGACGACTACGACCTCCCGGCCTTCGAGGCCGTCCTCGAGGAGTGCTTCACGGTCATCGAGCGCGAGCAGACGCCCTCGGGCACCCGGATCCTCTACGAGGTCGAGCCCCGCAGCTGATGGCGCAGGACCAGGCAGCAGCAGGCGGGGCCGAGCCGAAGGTCTCGGGCAGCGGCGAGACTCGGGAGAGCCCGGCAGCCGCCCCGTGGCCGTCGCTGCCGGTTCGCGGGCTCCAGCTTGCGGCGCTCTGGTCGATCGCCGTCGTCTGGCCCCTCTTCGACGTTCTTCGCAACGAGCCCGACTTCTTCGTGGCCCGCGGCAACACCGCCGGCGACATCATCCTCTACGCCCTGATCCACGTATTCCTGCCGCCCCTGGTGATGGTGGGAATAGAGGCCCTGGTCGACCTGGCCTCCCGGCGCGCGGGAAGAATCGTCCACCTGGCGTTCATCGCCGCCCTGGTGGCCATCTTCGCCCTTCAGTTCACCAAGAACCTCCTCCCCACGCTCACCTCGGCGTCGATTCTCCTGGCACTGGCGATCGGGGTGCTCTTGGCGCTCCTCTACGCACGGCAGGCCGCGGTCCGCAGCGTCCTCACCTGGCTCAGCCCGGCGCCGCTGGTCGTGCTCATCCTGTTCCTCTTCCTCTCGCCGATCAGCGACATCCTCTTCCCCGCCGAGGGCCAGGCCAGGGTCGTGGACGACAAGGGGAACGGCACGCCGGTCTTCCTGATCGTCTTCGACGAGGCCCCGGCCGCGGCGCTGATGAACCGCAGCGAGCTGGTCAACTCGGCCCGCTTCCCCAACTTCGGGGCCCTGGCCAGGACATCCACCTGGTACCGCAACAACACCACGGTCGCCGACGGCACCGCCGCCGGGGTCCCGGCGATTCTCTCCGGACAGCGCCCGGCCGATCGACTGAGCCCGACGCGCACCTATCCCCAGAGCGTCTACACGCTGCTGGGCTCGGGCTACGACATCACCAACGTGGAGCCGGTGACCCGCGTCTGCCCGCGGACGATCTGCCCGGTCAGGGTCCGCTCCCAGAAGGCCGACGCCGGCGGCAGCCGGCTGCTCACGCTGATCAACGACCTCACCGTCGTCGAGCGCAAGGTCCTCTACCCGCCCGAGCTGGCCGACCGGCTCCCGGCCGTGGACACCAACTTCGAGGACTTCGGCGGGGAGATCGACTTCAGCGTCAAGCCGGGGCAGTACCCGGAGGGGCGAATCGCCCGCTTCGGCGACAACGAGCCGATAGCCGGCGAGTCGAAGGCCAACCAGATTCTCGCCCGCAGCGCAAAGCTCGCCGGGACCATCGACCAGCCCCGCAGCAAGCCGCCGCTGTTCGTCCTGCACCTCGAGATTCCTCACCCCGCGTGGCGCTTCGAGAAGACCGGCGCCCAGTACCAGATCGCCGAGAACAAGATCCCGGGCCTCACCGACAAGACCTGGGGCCAGAACCAGTACCTGGTCGACGTCGGCCTCCAGCGCTTCCTCCTGCAGACCCAGTACGCCGACAGCATCCTCGGTTCCCTCGTCTCCGACATCAAGGCCAGCGGCCTCTGGCAGAAGTCGCTGGTGATCGTCACCACCGACCACGGGGCCACCTTCCAGACCGGCATGGTCCGGCGCTCGATCGAGCCCACCAACTTCGCCGAGATGGCCAACACGCCGCTCTTCGTCAAGTACCCCGGCCAGAAGGAAGGAAAGATCAGCGACTCCGCCACCCGCTCGATCGACATCCTCCCCACCATCGCCAGGGAGACGGGAATCGAGAGCGGATGGAAGTACGAGGGCCGGCCGCTCGACTCCAAGTTCCCCGAGAAGGAGGTGACCGTCCGCAACGCCCAAGAGCAGGGCCCGGTCAGCCACCCGTTCGAGAAGATGCTGGCCGAGCGCCGGGTGATCGTCGACCGCTGGACGCGGCTCTTCCCCGGCGGAGACGAGTCGCTCTACCGCCTCGGCCCCAACCAGGAGCTGATCGGCAAGGAGGCGGCGCCGCTGGAGACCGCGGCCGGAAAGGCGAAGGCGGAGATCGCCAACCGCTCCCTCTACGAGGACATCCGGCCGGAGAGCGGGGTGCTGCCGTTCAACGTCGCCGGCCGGCTGAGCGGCCTGGGCTCGGGCCGCCCGCTGGCGGTTGCGGTCAACGGCAAGGTCGCCGCGGTCGGCGAGAGCTACAACACGCCCGACGGGATCCGCTTCGGGATCCTCGTACCGCCGAAGACGATGACCGGTTCCAGGAAGGCGAAGGTGACCGTCTACCAGGTCACCGATGGGAGGCTGCGGCCTCTCGGTTCGGCCGGCGGCTGAGCCCGCACCGTCGCTAGGGTCTTCCCGTGGCGACCGGGTGCTTCATATCGACCGGCAAGCACTTCCAGCCGGCGATCGAACGGGTGCGGCTGGCCGAGAAGCTGGGCTACGCCTCGGCCTGGACCACGCACATCAACGGCCGGGACGCCCTCGGGGTATGCAGCGCTTACGCGGCGGCCACCGACTCCATCGGGATAGGCACCGGCGTGGTTCCGATCTACAGCCGCACGCCGGCCACCATGGCCCAGGAGGCGGCCACGATCGACGACCTCTCGGGCGGGCGCTTCATGCTCGGAATCGGAGTCTCGCACCGCCCGATCGTCGAGGGCTGGCACGGCCAGTCGATCGACAGGCCGGTGACCGAAATGCGCGAGTACGCCGGCATCGTCCGCTCGATCCTTCGCGGCGAACCGGTGGGCGAGACCGAGAAGTGGAAGACCGCCTTCGCGCTGGGGATCGGGCCGTTTCCCGACCTGCCGATCTATATCGCCGCCCTCTCCCCGAACATGCTCCGGCTCGCCGGCGAGGCGGCCGACGGGGTCGTGCTCTGGCTCTGCAATCCCGGCTACATCCGCGACGTCGTCGTGCCGGCCGTGACCGAAGGCCGTGAACGGGCCGGCCTCGGCCTCGAGGGATTCGAGATCGTGGCCGCCGTGCCCGGAGCCTGCACCGGGAACCCCGCCGAGGCGCTGGACGCCCAGCGGCGGGACCTGATCCCCTACTTCGGGCTTCCCTTCTACCGGGCGATGCTCGAGCGCTCCGGGTTCGGCCACGAAATCGCCGCCTATGACGCTGCCGACGGGGATCCGGAGAAGATGGCCGCGGCCATCTCCGGCGGGTTCCTGGATCTCCTGTGCGCCATCGGCGACGACGGTGCCGTGCGCGCCGGCCTGGAGCGCTACCGCGAGGCCGGCGCCACCCTTCCCTGCCTGGCGCCGGTCGCCGGGACCGACTTCGACGCAACCCTCGAGGCAGGGGCGCCCCGGTGACCGACACTGCACGCCCGCAGGCCGGGTCGCCACCGTTCGACCGCGAGCGCCTTCGGGAGCTCCTCGCCGCCGAGATGGTGCGCTTCGCCGACGAGCACCCCCGCTCCCGCGAGCTCTACGAGCGCGCCGGGCGCTCGATGCTCGGCGGGGTGCCGATGCCGTGGATGATGCGCTGGGCCGGCGGCTTCCCGGTCTTCGCCCGGTCGGCCACCGGCTCTACGGTGGCCGACGTCGACGGCCGCGAGTACGTCGACCTCGCCCTCGGGGACACCGGCTCGATGGCCGGCCACTCCCCCGCCCAGACCGCAGCCGCGGTGGCCGGGCAGGCCGGCAACGGGCTCACAACGATGCTCCCGACCGAGGACTCGGTGGTCGTCGCCGAGGAGCTCAGCCGCCGGTTCGGGATGGACCACTGGATCTTCACGCTCAGCGCCACCGACGCCAACCGTGCGGCGGTCCGGCTGGCCCGCCAACTCACCGAACGGCCGAAGGTGCTGGTCTACAGCTACTGCTACCACGGCTCGGTCGACGAGACGCTGGCCGTCGGCGAGGGCGGCAGGACGGTTCCGCGGGCCGGCAACGTGGGCGCCCCGGTCGACCCGTCGCAGACCACGGTCGCCATCGAGTTCAACGACGTCGATGCGCTGGAGGCGGCCCTCTCCACCGGCCAGGTGGCGATGGTGCTCGCCGAGCCGGCGATGACCAACATGGGGATCATCCTCCCCGAGCCGGGATACATGGAGGCGCTGAGGGAGCTGACCCGCCGCCACTCGACGCTGCTCCTGATCGACGAGACCCACACCTTCTCCGAGGGCCCCGGCGGCTGCACCGCCGCGTGGGGCCTGGAGCCGGACCTCTTCACCATCGGCAAGGCGATCGGGGGCGGCGTGCCGTGTGGCGCGCTGGGCCTATCGGCCGAGCTGACCGAGCGCGTCCTGCACGACCCGCACGGCGACTACGAGGACACCGGGGGCGTCGGCGGCACGCTCGCCGGCAACCCGCTCTCGGCCGCGGCCATGCGCGCCACCCTCACCAGCACCCTCGACGAGGCGGCCTTCGCCCACACCGTCCCGCTGGCCACCCGTTTCACCGACGGCGTGAACGCCGTCATCGAGAAGACCGGGGTGCCGTGGAACATCACCCAGCTCGGCTGCCGGGCCGAGTACCAGTTCCTGCCCGAGCCGGCGCGCAACGGGACCGAGGCCTACCACTCACACGACGACGACCTCGAGCGTTACCTGCACGTCCACGCCCTCAACCGCGGGCTGATCATCACCCCCTTCCATAACATGGCCCTTATGGCCCCGGCCACCACCGAGTCCGACGTCGACCTCCACACCGGCCTGTTCGGCGAGGCGGTCGAGGCGCTGGTGGCATGAGCCGGCGGGCACAGCTGGTCGACGGCCACGGCCGCACGATCGGGGACGTGCGGATCTCGGTGACCGACCGCTGCAACCTGCGCTGCCAGTACTGCATGCCTGCCGACGGCCTTCCCTGGCTCGAGCGCGATGCGGTGCTCACCTTCGAGGAGATCGAGCGCCTCGTGGCCCTCCTTGCCTCGATGGGGGTCGCCGACGTGCGCCTCACCGGGGGCGAACCGCTCGTACGGCGCGACTTCCCGAGGCTGGCGGGGATGCTCTCCGCGATCGACGATGTCGAGGAGCTGGCGGTAACCACCAACGGCTTCCTGCTCGAGCGTGACGCAGCCGCCCTGGTGGAGGCCGGAGTCGATCGCTTCAACGTCTCCATCGACTCGCTCCAGCGCGACCGCTTCTACGAGCTCACGCGCCGCGACGCCCTCGACCGGGTCCTCGCCGGGCTCGAGGAGCTGGCCCGCCACCCGGAGGCCCACCCGATCAAGGTCAACGCGGTGGCGATCCGCGGCTTCACCGAGCAGGAGCTGCCCGCCTTCGTCGAGTTCGCCCGCCGCAACCCCTACGAGGTGCGCTTCATCGAGTTCATGCCCCTCGACGCCGACCACGCCTGGAGGCCCGAGGCCGTCCTGACCGGGGAGGAGATCCGGGCCGCGATCGACGCGATCGCACCGCTCGAGCCCCTCCCGCGCGAGCCCAGCTCGACGGCCCGGGTCTGGCGCTTTGCCGACGGAAGCGGCTCTATCGGCCTGGTCAGCCCGGTAAGCGAGCCGTTCTGCGCCGACTGCAACCGGATCCGGATCACCGCCGAGGGGAAGCTGCGCACCTGCCTTTTCTCCCTCGCCGAGACCGACCTGCGCGAGCCCCTGCGCTCAGGGGCCGGCGACGACGACCTGGAGGAGCTCATCCGCACCGCCGTCTGGCGCAAGGAGCTCAAGCATCACGTCGGCGAGCCCGGCTTCATCCAGCCGGCCCGGACGATGAGCGCCATCGGCGGCTGAGCTCTTCCAGCTCGGCAGCGTCGTTGACGCCGGTCGCCTCCCGATCGGGCACCGCGACCAGCGACGCGCCGAGACCGAGCGCCAGGCTCGTGGCCGAGGCGGCGGGGTCGAAACCGGCCAGCCCGGGGAGCGCTCCGGCTTCGTAACGGGCCATCAGCGGCTGCACGCGGCCCTGGGCCGCCGCGGCGATCACCATCGAACCTCCGGCCGGCTCGGCCAGCAGGGCGTCCACGGTTGCCTCGCCGACCAGCGGCAGGTCGCAGGCCAGCACGAGCACGGGGCGCCCGCCGGCGGCCCCGAGCGCGGCAACCACCCCGGTCATCGGGTGGCGCGGCTCGGCCGGCTCGTCGATCCGCGATACCCCGTTCGGCAGCGCCGGCAGCGCGGTGTCGGCCTTGGCGACCACCGCAACGTCCGCGAGCCACCCCTGAAGGGCCCCGACCGGATACTCGATCAGCGGCCGCTCCCCGAGCAGGGCGCCGGCCTTGCCGCCGTCCATCCGGCTGGCGGCGCCGCCGGCAAGCACCGCGCCCAATACGTCGCTGCGTTTCCCTTCTCCCACCGCAGGCACGGTAGCCGCCTAGAATGGCCGCCGTGAAGGCCGGAGCCGAGACCAATGCCTGGCTGCGCTGCTACCGGTGCTGGTCGACCGAGCTCGAGGTGCAGGTCCACTACGAGGGGATCCACCGGGTCGACCCCGCCACCGGCGAGCGCGCCGAGGTGATCGACGAGCTCCAGGAGGCCGTGGTCCAGTGCCTGGACTGCATGCACGACCAGCCGCACCTCGGATTCGCCGACGGCCGGATCGTGCCGCTCGAGGACCGCTGGGAGCGGATGGTCGCCGGGACGCCCTGCGTGGCCTCGTGCACGGTCACCGTTGCCGCCGACTCGGTGGAGGCCTGCTCGGGCCCCGAGGCCGGCGAGTCGCTCGCCTTTGCCGCCTTCGGCGACAACGGTACGAGGGAGTTCTTCGTCCACGTGCGCTTCCACAAGCACGAAGAGGACGAGATCGCCGTCCACATGCTCGTCGAGCTCTACGCCCGCTCGCTCGAGGAGGCGGGTGAGGTGCTCGAGGAGGCCGCCCGGGGACCGCTGACCATCACCTCGCTGGCCGAGGAGAGCCGGCCGCCGGCGGCGACCGGCGACACCCAGCACTAGATCTCCGGCCGGTCAGGCCGCGAGGCGCTGCTCGAGAGCCTCGAGCTGCTCCCTGACCGGCGCCGGCAGCTCGTCGCCGAACTTCTCGAGGTGCTCGCGCACCTGCGGGAGCTCGGCGGCCACGGCCGCGTCGTCGACGGTCAGCAGGACCTCGAGGTCGGCTTCGTCGATCTCGAGGCCGTCGGTATCGAGGTCCGAGGGCGCCGGGACCAGGCCGATCGCCGTCTCGGAGGCCTCTCCTTCTCCGTCACAGCGCCGGAAGACCCACTCCAGTACCCGGCTGTTCTCGCCGAAGCCGGGCCAGAGGAAGCGGCCGTCGTCGTCCTTGCGGAACCAGTTGACGTAGAAGACCTTGGGCATCTGGACGCCGTCCCGGCCGCCCAGCTCGAGCCAGTGGCCGAAGTAGTCGGCCATGTTGTAGCCGCAGAACGGCAGCATCGCCATCGGGTCGAAGCGCAGCTGACCCACGCCACCGGCCGCCGCGGCGGTCATCTCCGAGCTCATCGTCGCGCCCATGAAGACCCCGTGGTCCCAGTCGAAGGCCTCGCGGACCAGCGGCACGACGGTGGCCCGCCGGCCGCCGAACAGGAAGGCGTCGATCGGCACGCCGGCCGGGTCCTCCCATTCCGGGGCGATCGCCGGGTCCTGTGCTGCCGGAGCAGCGAAACGGGCGTTGGCGTGTGCAGCCTCGCCACCCATGGCCGGCGTCCAGTCGTTTCCGTGCCAATCGGTCAGGTGGGCCGGGGACTCGTCGGTCATGCCTTCCCACCACACGTCACCATCGTTGGTCAGTGCGCAGTTGGTGAAGACGGTGTTGCCGGCGATCGTCGCCATCGCATTGGGGTTGCTCTTCTCGCTGGTGCCCGGGGCAACCCCGAAAAACCCGGCCTCGGGGTTGATCGCGTAAAGCCGGCCGTCGTCGCCGAACTTCATCCAGGCGATGTCGTCGCCGATCGTCTCGACCGTCCACCCCTCGAGCGTCGGGATCAGCATCGCCAGGTTGGTCTTCCCGCAGGCCGAGGGGAAGGCGGCGGCGATGTACTTGGCGTTGCCCTCCGGCGAGGTCAGCTTGAGGATCAGCATGTGCTCGGCCAGCCAGCCCTCGTCCCGGGCCATCACCGAGGCGATCCGCAGCGCAAAGCACTTCTTGCCCAGCAGCGCGTTGCCGCCATAGCCCGATCCGTAGGACCAGATCTCGCGGGTCTCCGGGAAGTGGACGATGTACTTGTCCTCGTTGCACGGCCACGGCACGTCCTGCGCCCCCTCCTCGAGGGGCATGCCGACCGAGTGCACGCAGGGCACCCAGCTGCCATCGCTCCCGAGCTCGTCGAGCGCGGCGGCGCCCATGCGGGTCATCACCCGCATCGAGGCGACCACGTAGGGCGAGTCGGTGAGCTGCACGCCGATGTAGGACTTGTCGGAGCCCAGCGGCCCCATGCTGAATGGGACCACGTACATCGTGCGGCCGATCATCGTCCCCTCGAAGAGCTCGACGAGACGCTCACGCATCTTCGCCGGGTCCTCCCAGTTGTTGGTGGGGCCGGCGTCGCTCTCGGAGGCCGAACAGATAAACGTGCGGTCCTCGACCCGGGCCACGTCTCCGGGGTCCGACCAGGCCAGGTAGGAGTTCGGGCGCCTGGCCTCGTCGAGCTTGCGGAAGGTCCCGTTCCCGACCAGCAGCCCGCAGAGCTCCTCGTACTCCGCTTCCGAACCGTCACACCAGTGGATCGAGTCGGGCTTGGCCAGCTCGGCGATCTCCTCGACCCAGGAGACCAGCGCCTTGTTGTCGGTGGGTGTGGCCGTGTCGGTCATCTCGCCTGGAAGCTACTCCCCGGGGGCCTGGCCCGGCTCGCGGCGGGGAACCAGCACGAGGCGCTTGAACTCGGCAACCAGCACGCCGTCCTGGTTAAAGACCCGGGTGTGGACCTTGACCACCCCACGGTCGGGCTTGCTCCTGGACTCCTTCTTCTCGAGCACCTCGGTCTCGCAGAAGAGGGTGTCGCCGTGGAAGACCGGGGCGGGGTGGCTGAGCTCCTCGGTGGCGAGGTTGGCGATCGCCTTGCCCGATACGTCGCTGACGCTCATCCCCAGGGCCAGCGAGTAGACCAGCGGGCCGACCACCACGTTGCGCCCCTGCTGGGAGTTCCCGGCGTAGACGTCGTTGATGTGGAGCGGGTGGTGGTTCATCGTGATCAGGCAGAAGAGGTGGTCGTCGGCCTCGGTCACCGTCTTGGCGGGCCAGTGCTTGTAGACGTCGCCGACCTCGAACTCCTCGAGGTAGCGCCCGTAGGCGTGGGCGCCGGACGCCTCGCGCTCGGCCTGGTCGGTGGTGAATCCGTCATCTGGCATCGGTTATGCGATCTCCCGGATCGGGGTTGGCTTCCTGGTGCCCGCTAAGGGTTTCATACGAGCCGTCGCCACGGCGCGAAGGTAGGTAGCTTCAGGGGCCATGAGACACCCCAGGGACTTCTTCAAGCCGATGGCGATCGGTGCTCCGGAGCCGCTCTACGAGATTCCGGTCACCCCGTCCCGGATGATCCACTTCTTCGACCCGAGCAACGAGAAGATGGCGGCCAAGCTGCCGGATATCGCCGCTCAGACCGACATCCTCCTGGGCAACCTCGAGGACGCGGTGCCGGTCGACAACAAGGAGGCCGCGCGCGAGGGGCTGGTGAAGATCGGCAAGACCGCCGACCTGGGCTCGACCCAGCTGTGGACCCGGATCAACTCGCTCGAGTCGCCCTGGGTCCTGGACGACCTGACGACCCTGGTAACCGAGATCGGCGACCGGCTCGACGTGATCATGGTCCCGAAGGTCGAGGGCGACTGGGACATCCACTACGTCGACCGCCTCCTCGCCCAGCTCGAGGCCAAGGCCGGCCTGGACAAGCCGATCCTCGTTCACGCGATCCTCGAGACCGCGCTCGGCGTGGCCAACGTCGAGGAGATCGCCTATGCCAGCCCGCGGATGCAGGGAATGAGCTTCGGCCCGGCCGACCTTGCCGCCTCCAGGCGGATGAAGACCACCCGCGTGGGCGGCGGCCACCCCGGATACCGGGTGGTCGAGGACCCGGACCCGGACAGCCCGGAGGCCGAGCGCCCGAGCTCCCAGCAGGACCTCTGGCACTACTCGATCGCCCGCATGGTCGACGCCTGTGCCAGCGCCGGCATCCTCCCCTTCTACGGGCCGTTCGGCGACATCAAGGACCTCGAGGGCTGCGAGGCGCAGTTCCGCTCGGCCTTCCTGATGGGCTGCGTCGGGGCCTGGTCGCTCCACCCCGCGCAGATCGAGGTGGCCAGGAAGGTCTTCTCGCCCGACCCGGACGAGGTGAGGTTCGCCCTCAAGGTGATCGAGGCGATCCCCGACGGTCGCGGGGTGCACATGATCGACGGCAAGATGCAGGACGACGCCACCTGGAAGCAGTGCCAGGTGATGGTCGAGCTGGCGCGGATGCTCGCCGCCGACGACCCAGAGCTCGCCGCCGCCTACGGCCTCGACTGATGCGCTTCTACGAGTTCGAGGCTCGCGAGGTCGTTCGCCGCGCCGGGATCCCGGTCACCGACTTCGGCTTCGCGAAGACCCCCGAGGAGGCCCGCGCGGCCGCCGAGCGGATAGGCGGCGAGACGGTCATCAAGAGCCAGGTGCTCAGCGGCGGCCGGATGAAGGCCGGGGGTGTCCAGTTCGCTTCCACCCCCGACGAGGCCGCCTCCCATGCCGCCGACATCCTCGAGCTGGAGATCGGCGGCCACGTGCCGCGCGGCGTTCTCGTCGACCCCAGGGCCGAGGTCGAGCAGGAGTACTACGCCGGCGTGGTCTGGGACGGGACGGCCAAGAGGCCGGTCATGATCTTCAGCCCGGTCGGCGGGATCGACATCGAGCAGGTCGCCGAGGAGCAGCCCGACAAGGTCGGGCGCCGGCACATCTCCAACCTGCTGCCGATAACCGGCTTCGAGGCCAAGGAGACGATCGCCTCCACCGGGGTGACCGGCAGCGAGCTCAACAGGCTGACCCCGATCCTCACAAAGCTCGCCCAGCTGTTCGTGGACAACGACATGACGCTGGCCGAGATAAACCCGATCGGGCGCCTCGCCGACGGCTCGTTCGTGGCCCTGGACGCCCACATGGACATCGAGAACGAGGCCCGCGGGCGGCACAAGGCCCTGCTCGCCGACCTCGAGATCGGCGACGAGGAGACGCGCGAGGCGCGGGAGCCCACCCCGTTCGAGCTCGCCGGCGAGGAGGTCGACGCCCAGGACCACCGCGGAGTCGCCGGCAACGTCACCGAGTTCGACGGCAACCTCGGCCTGGTCATCGGCGCCGGGGGCGGTTCCCTGACCCTGTTCGACGCGGTACGCGCCCATGGCGGCGAGCCCGCCAACTACTGCGAGATCGGGGGCAACCCGTCGGTGGCCAAGGCCTGCGGGCTGGCCAAGCTGGTACTCCAGAAGCCGGGGGTGGACAAGATCGCGGTGATGATGTCGATCGTCTCCAACACCCGCGTGGACATCGTCGCCCGCGGCGTGATCAAGGCCTGCCTGGAGCTCGACATGGACCCGGCCGAGAAGATCGCCATCTTCCGGATTCCCGGCGCCTGGGAGGACGAGGGGTTCAAGATCCTCGACGCCTACGGGGTCGAGTACGCCGACCGCTCGGTCTCGATGCACGAGGCGGCCGCGCGCGCGGTCGAGAAGATCGGGGCCGGCTCGTGAGCATCCTCATCGACTCAGGCACCACCTTCATCGTCCAGGGCATCACCGGGCGCGAGGCGGTCAACCTCACCCGCGAGTGCCTGGACTACGGCACCGGGGCGAAGATCGTCGGCGGGGTCACTCCCGGCCGGCTCGGCCGCGAGGTGCACGGGGTGCCGGTCTTCGACACCGTCGAGCAGGCCGTCGCCCACCACGGCGGCCCGATCGACGGCTCGGTCGTGACGGTGCCCCCCGCCTTCACCCGCGACGCGGTCTTCGAGGCGATCGAGAACGGGATCAAGCTGATCGTGATCGTCACCGAGCGGATTCCCCGCCGGGACGTCGCCGAGATGGTCGAGCTGGCCGGTGACAGCGGCGCCCGGATCATCGGGCCCAACTGCCTGGGGATCATCGTCCCCGACGTGGTCAAGATGGGCGGCATCGGCGGGCCGGCCAAGGACGCCGCCAAGGCCTACACGCCGGGCCCGATCGGCGTGATCAGCCGCTCCGGCGGGATGACCACCGAGATGAGCTCGACCCTCACCGCCGCCGGGCTGGGACAGTCGACTGCCGTCTCGATCGGCGGCGACGCGATCATCGGCTCCACCTATGCCGAGCTGATGCCGCTCTTCGAGGCCGACGATCAGACTCAGGGGATCGTCATCTACACCGAGCCCGGCGGGCGGATGGAGGCCCAGCTCGCGCAGTGGGTCACCGAGAACAACTCCCGCCTGCCGATCGCCGCCTTCATGGCCGGGCGCTTCATGGACGAGATGCCCGGCATGAGCTTCGGCCACGCCGGCACGATCGTCGAGGGCAAGGAGGACACCGCCACCGAGAAGATCGCGCGGCTGGGCGAGGCCGGCATCACCGTTGCCGAGGAGATCAGCGAGATACCGGCCCTGATCCAGGCCAGGATCGACGAGAGGAGCTCGTGATGCGTGCCGAGGGAATCTTCATCGCCGTCGAGGTCGAGGACCCGGTCGCCGCCGACCCGGAGATGGCCGCCAAGCTGGCCGAGGTCTGCCCGGTGGACATCTTCGCCGTGAACGAGGGCGGCACCCTGGAGCTGGTGGACGAGAACGTCGACGAGTGCGTCCTGTGTCGCCTGTGCCTGGACGCCGCCCCGGCCGGCGCCGTCAGGATTATCAAGCGCTACGACGGCGACGCCGAGCTCTAGGGCGCAGGCGCCGGGAGCAGGGGCCCGCGCGAAAGCCGCAGCGTGACGCGCCCGGAGCAGCGCTCGACCTGCCCGCGCCAGCTGACGCGTAGCCCCAGCTTCGCCCGGCTGCCCCGATAGTCAAACTGAGCCGTCACGTTGGCGCGCCGGCCTGATCCGTCATCGGCGGTGAATCGCCTGGTTACATCGAGTCCGGGGGCAAGCCGCCCCAGCGACTCACGCTTCAGCGGCCCGTAGTAGACGTCGTAGGTGTCACGGGTCTCGCGGTTGTAACAGGCGAGGATGACCTGCATCTCGAAGTTCTGGATCGCCCGGTTCTTCAGCTCGAAGAGGGCCTGCTCGGTTGCCCTGACCTGGGAGCCGTCCTCAAAGTAGGCGGTCGTTTGCTCGCTGCCGGCCCATGTTCCGGTACGCGGAACCACACCGGCCTGCGCCACCGTGCCCATGGCCAGGAAGGCGAAGATTGAGACTCCTGCGAAGAACGCGTTCCTCATGCTCACGGAACGCTAGCGGGAAGCTGAGCCGAACGCGCCGGCATGCGCGTAACTTGTTCACATGCCCGAGCTTCCGGAAGTCGAACGGGCCCGGGCCCTCGTCGAGAAGAAGGCAGGCGGCCGGGTGATCGCGTCGGTCGACGACTCCGATTCGTACGTCTGCCGCCCCCACGCACCCGGGGAGATAAACGACGCCCTGGCCGGCCGCACGGTGACCGGCGCCGGCCGCGTCGGCAAGTCGTTCTGGATCGAGACCGACGGCGGCGACGGTCCCGAGCTGGGCCTCCACCTGGGCATGGCCGGGCGGATCATCGTCGCCGGGGAAGGGGCCGGCCACCCGAAGCCGCTGCGGAACCCGGCGTGGGACCGCCTGACCATCGCCTTCGCCGACGGCGGAGCGCTGGTGATGAGGGACAAGCGCCGGCTCTCGCGCGCCGTGCTCAACCCCGACCGCTCCAGCCTCGGCCCCGACGCCGAGCGGATCACCCGCGAGCAGTTCCGCCGCCTCGTCGGGAGCGGCAGGGCGCCGGTGAAGGCGCGGCTGATGGACCAGTCGAAGGTCGCCGGGGTGGGCAACCTGCTGGCCGACGAGACCCTCTGGCAGGCGGGTATCTCCCCCCTTCACCCTGCCGGCGACCTCGAGGCCGCGGAGCTCGACCACCTGCGCCGCGAGCTGCGGGCCGCCACGCGACGGGCCCACCGGCTGGGAGGCGTCCACAAGGGCGAGGTGATCCGCTACCGGCGCCGCGGCGCCTCCTGCCCGCACTGCGCCACCGCGATGGAGCGCGGCAAGGTCGGGGGGCGGACCACCTGGTGGTGCCCGTCCTGCCAGCCGTAGCGGCGCGGCGGTCCCCGGCGGCCGCTAGCTTGCAGGCATGGCGCCCCTGAGACGAGCCCTTGCCTCCGCCCTCCTGGCGTCCGCCGCCTGCGCCGCCGCTCCGGGGGTCGCCCTTGCCGACTGGTACTTCCCGACCACCCTCGAGCGCGCCTCGCTGCAGGTGTCCGACGTCCCGGATTCCTTCTTCGTCAATGGCGCCCGCGAGCGACAGCTCAGCTACTCCTCGGGTTCGAAGACCAAGCGCTTCGAGGCGTGTGTCGACAAGGACGGCAACAAGGTGTTCGGCACGAGGCCGGCCCAGCGCGAGAACTCGGTGGTCGAGCTATACCGCGAGGGCTCAGGGGAAGACGTGAAGGCCGAGCGGGTGGTCAGCTCCGACATCTACGCGTACTCGAGCCGGTCGGGCGCGCTGAAGGCCTGGAAGCAGCTCAACCGCGACCGCCGCCGCTGTGCGCCGAAGGCCGGCACGACGGTCCCGTTCCAGGGGGTCGACGTTGAGGTGGACGCACGGCAGGAGCTGAAGACCCTTCGAACCGCCTCGGGCCTCCCCGGCTACACGCTCGAGCAGAACGTCTCGGCCAGCGTTGCCGCCGGAACGCCCGGCGGGCTTTCGCGCTGGGTGGGCGGCTTCACCGCCTACCGGCAGGTCGGGAGGGCGATCGTCCGGGCGCAGTTCGCCAACTACAGCACCATCTCGGCCGCAGGCGCGGCCCTGACCGACGAGTACCGCTCGTTCACGACCGACGAGGCGCTTCG
>JBJTBE010000065.1:0-26736 GCA_046091165.1 Solirubrobacterales bacterium
GTCAGCCCGAAGTCGCGCTTCAACGAGGCGCGCTCGTTCATCGCCGGCGGCCTTCAGGACGTCTCGCTCTCCCGCCGTGGCCTCGACTGGGGGGTGCCGCTCCCGTGGGACCCCGGCCAGGTCGCCTACGTCTGGTGGGACGCCCTCCTCAATTACTACACCGGGCTCGGGGTGGCCGACCCGGGCGGGGGCCTGGAGGAGACCTTCTGGCCGCCCGACTTCCAGCTGATCGGCAAGGACATCCTCAAGTTCCACGCGATCTACTGGCCGGCCCTGCTCATGGCGGCCGGCCTGGAGGTCCCGCGGCGGCTCTTCGTCCATGGCTTCCTGCTGATGGACGGGGAGAAGATGAGCAAGTCGCTGGGCAACGTCCTCGACCCGGTCGAGGTGGTCGATCGCTTCGGCGCCGACGCGCTGCGCTTCTACCTGATGCGTGACGTGCCGTTCGGTTCGGACGGCTCGGTCTCCCCGGCCGCCTTCGATGCGCGCTACGAGACCGAGCTGGCCAACGAGTACGGCAACCTCGCCGGCCGGTCGATCGCGATGGTCCACCGATACCGCGACGGCGCGGTGCCGCAGGTCGCGCCCGACCCGGAGCTGGCGGCGGCCTTCGAGGGCCTCCCCGACCGCGTGGCCGGGCTCATCGACGAAGGCTCGATCTCCCAGGCCCTAGACGAGATCTGGGAGCGGGTGCGCCGCTGTAACCGTTACGTGGAGGAGCAGGCCCCCTGGCAGCTGGCCAGGGACGAGGGCCAGGCGGAGAGGCTCGACGTGGTCCTCGCCTCCCTGATCGAGGGCGTGCGGGCGCTGACCGTTCTCCTCTCTCCCTGGCTGCCCGCGAGCACGGGGAAGCTGCTCGCGGCACTCGACGCCGGCGACGAGTCGTGGGCGATGGCGGCCTTCGGGGCCGGGCAGGTGGGCACGATCGCCGAGCTCGAGCCGCTCTTTCCCAAGGACCCCGGCCCCGCAGCTACCTGAGCGGCAGGCGGGCGCCGTGATCGACAGCCATACCCACCTGGAGCTCTGCGACGGAGAGGTCCCGGAGCTGGTGGAACAGGCGCGTGATGCCGGCGTCAGCCGCATGCTCACCGTCGGAATCGACGAGGAGTCATCCCGGCGCGCGCTCGAGCACGCCCGGGAGAACGAGGGTGCCCTGGCGGCAGTCGGGCGTCACCCGAACTCCGCGACCGGCTTCGATGCCGGGGCCGAGGCCGCGCTGCTGGAGCTGGCCGCCGATCCGGCCTGCGCCGCAGTCGGCGAGACCGGGATAGACCTGTACAGGGATGCGGCCCCCCTGGCCGACCAGGAACGCTCCTTCGCCGCCCAGGCGCGGATCGCGCGGGAGGTCGGCAAGCCGCTGGTGATTCACACGCGGGCCGCCGAAGAGCAGACCATCACCTTCCTGCGCGAGCACGCGAAGGGGCTGGCGGTGATCCTCCACTGCTTCTCCATGGCCGACCGGCTCGACGAGTGCCTGGCCGAAGGCTGGTGGATCTCCTTCGCCGGGAACGTCACCTACCCGTCGGCCGCCGACCTCGCCGCCGCGGCGCGCCGGGTCCCGGCCGACCGCCTGCTGGTGGAGACCGACGCGCCCTACCTGGCCCCACAGCCCCACCGCGGCGAGCGCAACTGCCCGGCGTACGTCGTCGAGACCGCCCGCTTCCTGGCCGAGCTCCGCGGCGTCCCCTACGAAGAGCTCGAGGGGTCGGTCGAGGCCAACGCGCAGGAGCTGTTCGGGTGGTGAAGCCGGAGGGCCGGCCGGCCGGCGGCGAACCCACCCAGGCGAGCCTGCGCCGCCTGCGGGAGTACGGCGTGAGGCCGCGCCACGACCTGGGCCAGAACTTCCTGGTCGACTCGAACATGCTCTCGGTGATCGGCTCGCTGGCCGCCGCCGGGCCGGGGGACACGGTGCTGGAGGTCGGCGGCGGCCTCGGTGTGCTCAGCGAGTACCTGGCCCCGCGCTGCGGCCACCTCCACGTGATCGAAGTCGACCCGGAGCTCGAGCCGGCGCTGGCCGCGGCGCTGGCCCCCTTCGACAACGTGACCCTCACCGTCGCCGACGCGATGGACGTGGACCTGGCGGCGCTCGAGCCGGAGCCGACCGTGATGGTCGCCAACCTGCCCTACGGGGTCGCGGCCACGGTGATCCTGCGGACGGTCGCCGAGCTGCCGGCGATGAGGCGCTGGGTGGTGATGGTCCAGCGCGAGGTGGGGGAGCGCTTCGCCGCCGGCGCCGGCGAGGAGGCCTACGGGATCCCTTCGGTCCTGGCCCAGCTCTCGTGCGACGTGCGCGTGGAGCGGCGGGTCTCCCGGAACGTCTTCCACCCGGTTCCCAACGTCGACTCGGTGCTGCTGCGGCTCGAGCGGACCGGCCCTCCCGCCGACCCGCAGGTCGTCGCCATGGTGCGGGCGGCCTTCGCCCACCGGCGCAAGGCCCTGGCCCGCTCCCTCGACACCGCCGGCTGGGGCGGGGAAGATGTGCGCTCCCGCGCCCGCGAGGCGCTGGCGGAGCTCGGCCTGGCGCCCGACGCGCGAGCCGAGAGCCTCACGCCGGCGCAGCTGAGGGAGCTGGCGGCGATGCTTTCCCGATGACCGCGATAACCGAACCGGCGCCGGCCAAGGTGAACCTCGGGCTCACGCTCGGGCCGCTGCGCGAGGACGGCCGCCACCGGCTGGTGACCGTGATGCAGCCGGTCGACCTCTGCGACCGGGTCAGCGCGGTGCCGGCGACGATCGGCTCCGGCGAGGACGAGTGCCTCTGCGAGGGCGTGGAGGGGGAGAACCTCGCCCTGGCCGCCCTGCGCGCCTTCCGGGAGGCCACCGGGTGGGACGGCGCGCCGCTGAGGCTGGAGATCGAGAAGAGGATCCCGGTGGCCGCGGGCATGGCCGGGGGCTCGGCCGACGCCGGCGCCGCGCTGCGGATCGCCGAGCGGCTCTCCGGCATCGAGGACGACGAGGCCGTCGACGCGGTGGCCGCCGGCCTGGGCTCCGACGTGCCGGCCCAGCTCTGGCCCACCCGCTACCTGGCCACCGGCGCCGGCGACGTGCTCCACGCGCTGCCCGAGCCGGCGCCGTTCGGGGTGCTGGTCGTTCCCTCCAGCCACCGCCTCTCCACTCCCGACGTCTTCCGCGAGGCCGACCGCCTGGGCCTGCCCTGCAGCGGAGCGGAGGTCGAGGCCCGTGAGGCCGAGCTGGTCGGCGCCCTCGCCGCCGGCGCCGCCTTCCCGCCCGAGGAGCTGATGGCCAACGACCTCGAGCCGGCGGCGGTCTCGCTGCTGCCCGAGCTCGAGTGGACGCTCGACGAGGTCCGGGGGGCCGGGGCCCTGCGCGCTTTCGTCTGCGGCTCGGGGCCGACGGTGGTCGGGCTCTTCGACGGGCTGGGAAGCGCGGTGGCCGCCGCTACCGCGCTCGCCGGCCGGGAGCCGCGCCCCGTCGCCGTGGAGCCCTGGTACCCGAGCGCCCTCGGGGGCCGCCGGCGATGAAGATCTGGCCGTTCGTGGCCGCCGCGGCCCTCGTCGCCTTCCTGGTGCGCCGGCGGCGCCACCTGGAGCCGCCGCTGCTCGTCGGCGGGGTCCTCGTGGCGATCGGCCTCTGCGTTTACGGGTCGGGCCTGGTGCAGCTGCCCAACATCGAGGAGGTCCTGCTAACCGTGGGCCAGACCCTTGGGGCGTGGACCTACCTGCTGGTGCCGGTGCTCGCCTTCCTGGAGACCGGTGCCTTCATCGGCCTGCTGGCCCCCGGCGAGACGGCGATGATCCTCGGCGGGGTCGTCGCCGGGCAGGGCGAGATCTCGGTCATCACGCTGATCGCGCTGGTGTGGATCGCGGCGATCCTCGGCGACGGCTTCAGCTTCTGGCTCGGCCGCCGGCTCGGGCGCGAGTTCCTGGTCCGGCACGGGCCGAGGTTCAGGATCACGCCCGAGGTGATCGAGCGGGTGGAGGGGTTCTTCGAGAAGCACGGCGGCAAGGCGATCCTGCTCGGGCGCTTCGTGGGGATCGTCCGCGCCGTGGCCCCGTTCCTGGCCGGCACGGGGAAGATGAGCTTCCGGCGCTTCCTGCCCTACGACATCCTCGGCGCCGGCCTCTGGGCGACGACCTTCATCCTGCTGGGCTACGTCTTCTGGCAGAGCCTGGGGACCGTCCTGGAGTACGCCAAGAAGGGGGCGCTCGGCCTGGGCATCACGATCAGCGTGATCGTCGGGCTGGTCGTCGCCGTGCGCTGGCTGAGCCACGAGGAGAACCGGCACGAGCTGGCCGCGCGGATGGACCGGGCCGTCGACCGCCCCGGCCTGCGCTTCCTGCGGCCGGCGGTGCGGTGGGTCCAGGGCCCGCTGCGCTTCTTCATCGCCCGGCTCACGCCCGGCGAGCTGGGGCTCGAGCTGACGACGCTGCTCGCCGTGGCCGCCGTCGGCTCGTTCGGCTACTTCGGTTACTGGATCGCCGTTGCCGATCGCGGCTACGGGGCGCTGGACCTGACCGTCAACCGCTGGGCGGTCGACCTCTACAACCCGGCGGTCGCCTCCGTCTCCGAGGTGGTGACCGTGCTCGGGGCGCCGGCGCTGGTCTGGCCGCTGGTCGGCCTGGTGACGATTCTCCTGTTCCTCCGGCGCCACTGGGTCGAGGGTGCAGTGCTGGGCGCCGGGATGGTGCTGACGATCCTCTTCGTGCGGCTCGGAAAGAGCGTCCTCGAACGCCCGCGCCCGGCCGACGCCCTGGTTGACGCGAGCGGCTACTCGTTCCCGTCGGGCCATGCCGCCTACGCGGTGGCCTGGGTCGCGCTGGCGATCATCGCGATGCGGCTCGTGCCCTCGCTCAGGGGCCGCTGGTGGGTGGTGGCGGCCGCGATCGCGGTGGCGGCCATCGTTGCCCTCACGCGCGTTTACCTGCGGGTCCACTGGCTCTCCGACGTGCTGGCCGGGGCCGGCGTGGCGGCGATGTCCTTCTCCCTGGTCGCGGTCGTCGCGCTGGTCGTCGACTTCGTGCGGCACAATCCACCGGCCGCAGGAAAAAGAGAGGCGGCAACCACCGATGGACAGTGAATCCCTAAGCCTCCTGATCGCCGCCTGCTGCGGCGTCTTCGGACTCGTCGCCTGGATCGGCCTGATGGCTGCTCCGGCCTGGCAGTCCTACAGCCGCCTCTGGGAGCGGGTGGCCGCCGTCTTCCTGACCCTCTACTCGCTGGCCGCATTCATGATCGTCGGCCTCGGGCTCGGGATCGCCGTGATCTGGTTCTGGGATCGCTTCGCGACCTGAGCACCGCCGGCGCCGCAGACATACAATCGGCGAATGGGTTCCGCGGCTCAGCGCGCCACCGGTCGGGTAGATCTCGGCTCGCTCGACGCCGTGACCGCCGCCGTCGAGTCCGGCGCCGGCCTGCCCGAAGTGGTGCGGGCGGCGGCCCGCGCGCTGGACGCCAGCGTCGCGGTCAGCGACCGGGGCGGGAGCGTCCTGGCCGTGGCCGCCCGCTCGAGCACCGACGAGGCGACCCTCCTGGCCGACGGCGAGCGGGTCGAGCTCCAGGAGCTCCGCGTCGGTGACCAGGATGTCGGCGTCCTGCGCCTGCGGCCGCGGGGGCCGGTTGACCCGGTGGTCCTGCGGCTGGTCTGCACGCTCGTGGCCTCCGAGGTGGAGCGGGTGCGAGCCCCGGCCCGTGCCTCGGCCGATGCTGCCGAGGCCTTCTTCACCGCGCTGCTCTCCGGCGCGCTGGCCGGCAGCCGGGCGGTTGCCGAGGCGGCCCGCGAGGTGGGGGTCGACCTTGCCGAGGGCTCCTCGATGCTGATGGTGCGTGTACACGCCCATGTGGCCGGTGATGACGGGAGGCGCGCCCGCGCCCTCTCCCTGGTCGACCGCGCGGCGCGCGGTTCGGTGACCGGCGCCCTCTGCGCGCCGACCGGGCGCCCGGGCCCCCCGGGCGAGGAGATCGTCGTGCTCCTGCCGGCGGCCGACGAGACCGCCGCGGCCCGCGCCGCCGACTCGGTCCAGGCCGAGCTCCTGGGCGGGATGAGCGGCAACAGCGTCTCGGTGGGGATCAGCCGACCCTGTACCGACCCCGGCGAGCTGGCCCGGGCCGCCGCCGAGGCGACGCTGGCGGTCAACGTGGCCGAGGGGGAGCCCGGCCGACCTCCGCTGGCCTTCGAGCAGACCGGCGCCTACCGGCTGCTGCTCCCTGCGATGGCCGACGACCCCGACGAGCTCCAGCGCTTCTACGAGGAGACCGTCCAGCCGCTGGTCGCCTACGACGAGCAGTACGAGACCGACCTCCTCACCACCGTCGAGACCTTCCTCGAGGCCGACGGGAACGTAGCCGGCACGGCGCAGCGGCTCTTCACCCACCGCCACACCGTCCGCTACCGGCTCGAGCGGGTGCGGGAGCTCTCCGGGCTCGACGTGGGCTCCAGCGACGGCCGCGAGAAGCTGAGCCTGGGCCTCAAGGCCATGCGCGTGCTGGGCATCTCCCGGCGCGGCGGCCCGGCGACCGAGGCCGGCACCGGCGCCGGCCGGGTTCCTGGCCGGGGCTGAGCGGCGGCCGTATCATCGGCACTGCCGGTGGGGGGTGGTGTAACGGCAGCACGACGGCCTTTGGAGCCGCAGGTCGGGGTTCGAATCCCTGCCCCCCAGTAAGCGGCCGGCGAACCGCTTCGCCCACCGCACGCCGCCCCCGGGGTCTACGATGGCCCGGTGAGCGCGCCGACCGTGGTGATCCTCGCTGCCGGGCAGGGAACCCGCATGCGCTCCCGCACGCCGAAACTCCTGCACGACCTCTGCGGGCTTCCGCTGGTCGGCTGGCCCATTGCCGCGGCGCGCGAGGCGGGTGCGGGAAGGGTGATCGTCGTCGACTCCCCGGCGCGGGCCCTCGACGGCCACCTGCCCGAAGGGGTCGAGGTTGCCGTCCAGCCCGAGCCGGACGGCACCGCCGGCGCCCTGGCCGCAGCGATCGACCTGGTTCCCGCCGACAGGCCCGTAGTAGTGCTCAACGGGGACCTCTCCCTCGTGGCGGCGGAGTCGATCGCCGGACTGGTCGCCTCCCATCGCGAGTCGGGAGCTGCCGCGACGATTGCCAGCGCCGTCCTGGACGACCCGACCGGCTACGGCCGAGTGGTTCGCAACGCCGATGGGACGCTTGACAAGATCGTCGAGACCAAGAACCCCGGCGACGCCACCGCAGAGGAGATGGCGATCCGCGAGGTCAACAGCGGCGTCTACGTCTTCGACCCGGCAGCGCTGGCCGAGGCGCTGCCGAAGGTGGGTACCGACAACGCCCAGGGAGAGCGTTACCTGCCCGACGCCCTGAGCGTGATCGTGTCGTCGGGCGGCCGGGTGGAGGTCGTCCAGGCCGACGATCCAAACCTCCTGCTCGGGGTAAACGACCGGCTGGAGCTGGCTGCCGTCCGGGAGATCGCCCGCCGGCAGATCGCCGAGAGGCTGATGCTCGAGGGCGTCGACATCGTCGACCCTTCGTCCACGGTCATCGACGTCGGCGTCGAGGTGGGCGAGGACACCGTCGTCGAGCCCTTCTCGGTCCTCTCCGGCCCGACGGTGATCGGCGCCGGCTGCCGGATCGGCCCCGGCTCGACCCTGAACGGCGTCCGGGTCGGCGACGGCGCCACGATCCTGCGCAGCCACCTCTCCGACTGCGAGGTTGGTGACGGAGCCAGCGTTGGACCGTTCAGCCACCTGCGCCCGGGCACCGCCGTCGGGCCTGGCGCCAAGGTCGGTGCCTTCGTCGAGGTCAAGAACGCCAACATCGGCGCCGGGGCCAAGGTGCCCCACCTCTCCTACGTGGGCGATGCCGACGTGGGGGCCGAGGCCAACCTCGGGGCCGGCACGATCACCGCCAACTACGACGGGACCAGCAAGCACCGGACGGTCTTCGGCGAACGGGTCCACGGCGGCGTGCACGTCTCCTACGTGGCGCCGGTCGCGGTCGGCGACGACGTCTGGACGGCGGCGGGAACCGTGGTGACCGACGACGTGCCCGAGGGCTCGCTGGCCATCGGCCGCGAGCGCCAGGAGAACAAGGAGGGCTACGACGAACGCAAGCGCACCGGGGACGGTGGCGGGTGACCGACCTCGCGCCTAGACTCCCCGACGACCCGGAATCCCGGGCCGATTCGCTGATGACCACCAGCCTCCCGATCGAGTACGACAAGCGCCTCATGCTCGTTTCGGGGCGCGCCAACCCCGAGCTGGCGGTGCGCATCGGCGACCGGCTCGGCGTGGACCTCGGGCCGGTCACGCTCAAGACCTTCGCCAACGGCGAGGTCTACTGCCGCTTCGAGGAGTCGATCCGTGGCGCCGACGTCTTCATCGTCCAGCCGACCTGCGGCAACGAGGCCACCGGGGTCACGGCCAACGACGCGCTGATGGAGCTGATGGTGATGATCGACGCCGCGGTCGGCGCCTCGGCCCACCGGGTGATCGCGGTCACCCCCTGGTACGGCTACTCGCGCCAGGACAAGAAGTCCTCGCCCCGTGAGCCGATAAGCGCCCGCCTGGTGGCGAGGATGCTGGAGTCGGCCGGGGCCGACCGCGTCCTCACCATGGACCTCCACGCCGGCCAGGTCCAGGGCTTCTTCCAGATCCCCGTCGACCACATGACCGCGATCTTCATGCTCACCCAGCACTTCCAGGACCTCGGCCTCGACGACCTGGTCGTCGTCTCGCCGGACGCCGGCCGCGTGAAGCTGAACAAGAAATTCGCCTCGATGATCGGTGCCGAACTGGCGATCCTCGACAAGGAGCGCCCGGCCCACCAGGTCGCCGAGATCGGCTACGTGATCGGTGACGTCAAGGGCAAGACGGCAATCATCGTCGACGACATGATCGACACCGCCGGGACCCTCGCCGCAGCCGGCCAGACCGTGCTCGAGGCCGGGGCCGACCGCGTCTACGCGGCGGCAACGCACGGCATCTTCAGCGGGCCGGCCTACGAGAACCTTGCCGGCGCCGGCTTCGAGGAGATCGTCGTCACCGACACGATCCCGCTGCGGCCGGGGGCGCCGGAGAACATCCGGGTGCTCACCTGCGCCGACCTGCTGACCGATTCCGTGCGCCGCATCTTCACCGACGATTCGGTGAGCGAGGTCTTCGGCGGCGAGAACCAGCTCTTCTAGCCGCCGATAACGAAGCCCCGGCGCGCCAGCGCCTCCAGGGCCGTCTCGAATCCCGCGAAGTCGCGGGCGAGCAGCAGCTCCAGCGGGCGCCCTTCCGGGCCGGAGGTCCGGACCCACCGCGGCAGCACCCCGGGGGCGAGCTGCCCCTCCACCTCACCGGTCATCTCCAGGAGGATCGCCAGCTCGGGGCGGTGGTCGAGGGCGCCGGCGACGATCTCTATCGGGTCGGCGTCCAGCATCGTGCAGAGCTCGGCCTCGTCGAGGCCGAGGCGGTCCATCAGCTGCGCCGCCTGTGCGGCCCCGCTCACTCCGGGCGCTGGCGCAGCTGCGGGGCGGGGGCGGTGGTCTTCTGCCCGGGCCAGTAGCCGAACAGGTAGCGGAAGGCCGAGGCGGCGACCCGGGTGAACGCCGCTGCGGTAACGGCGATGATCGAGCCGCGCAGCGCCGCTGCCCCGACGACCTCGGGCCAGGTTGCCTGCTCGGTCGTCGCGGTGGGCGGCAGCGTCCCCCGGGAGCCGGCCCAGCCCTTCTCGAAGGCGTTGGCCCCAACCTTCCTGGCGACGACCGTTCCCAGCAGGATCCCGATGGGCAGGAAGAGGATTCGCGCGATCACCCGGCAAGCGTATAGGCCTGAAGGGGAACCGGCGCGTCGCCGCCACCGGGGCCTCTAACCTGAATGTTCGTGCCGGTGGCGATGAGGATTGCGGTGATCGCCCTGCTTGCCGCGCTGTTTCTGGTGATTTCGTTCTTCCTCGCCCGCTGGCTGACCGCGGACAACCGTGAACGCAGCTTCGTGACCGAACTCCTATCCCAACAGGCCGCCGGCAACCCCCGCGGAATGCTCGAGCTGATGCCGTCCTGCGGGGCAAGCGCCGGCTGCCGCCGGGAGGCCGGGGCGCTCGCCTCCCGCTTCGAAGGCAGCGGCAAGGTAAACATCGTCCGCTACGACTCGCGCACCGCCCGGGCGCTGGGCTCCGAGCGGGGGCCGACCCGCGTCGCCTGGCAGGCCGGTGGCCCGACCTCACGGATCTGGGTCCAGTGCGTCGAGGTGAGCCGCAGCGGGGTCGCCTTCCTGGGGGGGAAGGTCGAGCTCGAGCGCATCGGCCCGCCGATCGGGGGAGAGGCCTCGTGCCCCGCCTGATCCGCGTCGCCGCGCTCGCCGCGCTCGGCTGCCTGGCCTTCGCCTCGCCGGCGCTGGCCCAGTCCGAGTCGCCATCCAGCGCGCCCTCCAAGAAGGTGCTCTACGAGTCGGGACCGAGCGGCCGCTTCCTGCTGGACGGAACCTGGCTGCGGCGCCTGGACCCGGGCGACACCGGCCTGCGCTCCGGCTGGGCCTCGGCCGGCTCGACCGACGGCTGGGACCGGGTGACGGTTCCCGAAGCCTGGAACGCCACCGACGAGAGCATGGCCTCCTACCTCGGCGGCGTGGGCTGGTACCGCAGGGACTTCCGGCTGCCCGCCGGATCGCCGGCCTCGGCGTCGTGGGTCGTGCGCTTCGAGTCGGTCAACTACGCGGCGACCGTCTGGCTCAACGGCAGGCGCCTGGCCCTCCACCGGGGCGCCTACGAGCCCTTCGAGGTGAGGCTTCCCTCCGGAATCCTGAGCCGGACCGGAGTAAACCGCCTGGTCCTGCGCATCGACACGCGGCGTACCGAGGCCGACATCCCCCCGGCTACCACCGATGCGCGCGGGCGCCCCCGCGGAGGTTGGTGGAACTACGGGGGGATCCTGCGCGAGGTCTACCTGCGCCAGGTCAACGACGTCGACCTCGAGGAGGTGTCGGTGCTGCCCGACCTGCCGTGTGCGGGCTGCGCGGCCACCATCCGCTGGCGGGTTACCGCCCGCAACCTTTCGCCGAAGGCCAGGGCGATCGACATCGCCGGGCGTTTCGGCGCCCGGAACATCCGGGTGGGCAGCGGCCGCCTGGGCCCCGGCCAGGCGAAGAGCTTCACCGCCTCGCTGAAGGTTCCCCGGCCCAAGCTCTGGTCGCCGTCGCGTCCCACCCTCTACGCCGCCGGCGCATCGGTCAGCTCGGCAGGAACCCAGCTGCAGAGCTTCAACCGGCGCGTCGGGGTGCGCTCGATCGCGGTCAACTCCGCCGGCCGGCTGACCCTCAACGGGAAGCTCGTGAACCTCCGTGGCGTCGGGATGCACGAGGACTCCCGGGAGAAGGGCTTCGCGGTCGACAACGCCTACCGCCAGCGCCAGCTCCAGCGGGTCAAGGAGCTGGGTGCCGGGCTCGTCCGCGCCCACTACCCGCTCCACCCCAACTCGCTCGAGTGGGCCGACCGCAACGGCCTCCTGGTGTGGTCGGAGGTCCCCGTCTTCCAGCTTTCGGCCTCGGTGCTCAGGAAGGACGAGGTGCGGCGCCGGGCGGTCTCGGCCTTCACCGGGATGGTGAGGAGGCTCAACGGCCACCCGTCGATCGCCATCTGGTCGGTGGGTAACGAGATGTCCTCGCGCGTCGGCTCCGGACAGGAGGCGTACATCGACGCGGCGACCGCGGCGGCCCGCAGGATCGACCCGGACCGGCCGATCGGCATCGCGATGGCGCCCTCGCCGACGACCGAGTGCCAGGAGGGCTACTCCTCCCTGGACGTGATCGGGGCGAACGTTTACTACGGCTGGTACATCGGCTCCGACGGGTACATCGCCGACCGTGAGCTCCTGGGTCCCGACCTCGACGAGCTGCGCAAGTGCTACCCGAAGAAGGCGATCGCCATCACCGAGTTCGGGTTCGAGGCCAACCGGGACGGCGCCCCGGAGGAGCGCGGCACCTACCAGTTCCAGCGAGAGCTGATGGATTACTACATGGACCTCTTCGACTCGAAGCCCTGGCTGAGCGGCCAGTTCTACTGGGCCCTGCAGAGCTTCCGGGTGCGGCCGAACTGGGACGGGGGCAATCCGTTCCCGCAGTCGCCGATCCACGAGAAGGGCGTGCTCGACTTCGACGGCAACAAGCGGCCCAACTTCGACCACCTGAGGGACCGCTTCCGCAAGGCCAACCAGTTCGGCGGCTGAGCGCCCGCCCCGGAGGGGCGCCCGGGCCCCGGACGGCACGCGGTTCCCGCTACCATCGCCCCGCTCATGGCCAAGACCGACTCCACCACCCTCTCCGCCGTGCCCCGCGAGCCCGGAGGCTCGCGCGATGCCCGCCGCCTGCGCCGCGAGGGCAAGGTTCCCGGGGTGCTCTACGGCGGCGAGGGGGAGACGCTCTCCTTTGCCGTGGACGGCCGTGAACTGCGCCGGGCCCTGCAGGCCTCGGGCGCGGTGATCGAGCTCGAGCTCGGGGGAGACGGCTCGCCGGCCGTCCTGCGCGAGGCCCAGCGCCATCCGGTCCGCGGCGAGATCACCCATGTCGACTTCGTCCGCGTCAACCTCAACGTGGCGATCGAGGCCGTCGTCCCGATCGCCGTGGAAGGGGTCGACGACTGCCCCGGCCTGCGCGACGGGGGCGTCCTGGACCAGCCGGTCAGGGAGGTCACCGTGCTGGCCCTGCCCAACGAGATTCCCGAGTCGATCCCGGTCTCGGTCGAGGGCCTGGTGATCGGCGAGAACGCCTCGCTGGCCTCCGCCGTGATGCCGCAGGGCGTCGAGCTCGTCGACGACCCGGAGATCGTCGTCGCCTCGATCCTCGCCCCGCGCGTCGAGGTGGAGGAGACCGTCGAGGAGGAGACCGAACTCGTCGGCGAGGGCGAGGAAGGCGAGGAGGGCGCCGCCGGGGAGGACGGCGAGGAGTCCGGCGGCGAGGAGTCCGGCGGCGCCGAAGCCGGCGAGGCCTCCGGCGGCGACTCCGACTAGCGGCCCGGCGGCGGCTGCGCTCAAGTGCGGCGCTTGTTTTCCGGATCGGGCCCTGCCGACTGGCTGATCGTCGGTCTGGGCAACCCGGGCCCCGGGTACGCGTGGACCCCCCACAACGTCGGCTGGCTCGTCCTCGAGGAGCTGGTGCGCCGCTGGGACCTGGGCCGCGCGAAGACCGCCTTTGACGGGCGCCTGGTGCGCGGGCGGGTAGGCGAGCCCGGCGGCCCTCGGCCGGAGGTCGCGCTGCTCGCCCCCCTCACCTACATGAACGAGTCCGGGCGCTCGGCCGGCCCGGCCCGCGGCCAGCTCAAGGTCGAGCTCGACCACGTCCTGGCCGTCCACGACGAGATCGACCTGCCCTTTGGCGAGGTCCGCGCCCGTCTCGGCGGCGGCCTGGCCGGCCACAACGGCCTCAAGTCGCTCAAGCGCGGGCTCGGGGGTGACGGCTTCGCCCGGCTTCGGGTGGGCGTCGGGCGCCCCGACTCGACCGACCCCGAGGTCGTCAGCGCCTACGTGCTGGGCCGCTGGCAGCAGTCCGACGAGGAGGTCGCGGCCCTCGTGGCCGCCGCCGCCGACGAGGCCGAGCGGGTCGTCTTCGAGGGCATCTCCGCTCCCGGCCCGGCGTAGGCTCGGCCGATGGCCCTGCGGTCACTCCTCGGGCGCCTCGCGCAGGATCCGGCCGGGGCGCAGCTCATCGCCGAAGGCGGGCGGGCCTTCGTCTCCTCGGCGATGCGCCCCTATGCGATCGCCGCCGTCCTGGGCGCCGAGCCGGAGCGCCCCGGGCTGGTGGTGGCCGGCGACGACCGGGAAGCCCAGGAGCTGGCCGAAGACCTCTCGGCGTGGCTGGCCCCGCGGCCGGTCCTCTTCTACCCGAGCCGCGGGGTGGCCTACGAGTCCCACCTCTCGCCGCCGCCGCACCTCGTGGGCCTTCGCGTCGCCGCCCTCGATGCCCTGCTCGACCCCGAGCCGGGCGAGCCCCCGGTGGTGGTGGCCTCGGCGGTCGCCCTCTCGGAGAAGCTCCCCGACCCGTCGCTGCGGCCCCGTTCGTTCACGCTCGAGCGCGGCGGCCTGATCGACCTCGACGAGGTCGCCCGGGCGCTGGTCGAGGCCGGGTACCGGCGCGGGGAGGAGGTGACCGAGCGCGGCCAGTTCGCGATCCGCGGCGGCATCCTCGACTGCTTCCCGGCCACCGGCGAGCACCCGGTGCGGGTCGACTGCTTCGACATCGAGATCGAGTCGATACGCGAGTTCTCGGTCTTCACCCAGCGCTCGCTGCAGGAGGTCGACGAGGTGAGGATCGCCCCCGCCGCCGAGCTCTCGGCCGAGTACCGGGAGGAGGCCGAGATCGCCACCGTCGTCGACGCCGAGGACCGCCCCGACATCTCCGAACTGCTTCCCGTCGACCGCTTCGTCGCGCCGCTGGAGCTGGTGGGCCCCGAGGCGAAGGTCGTCGTCGCCGCCGAGGAGGAGATCTCCCCCGCGCTGGGTGACCACTGGCAGGACGTCTGTGCCTCGATCCACGACGAGGACGCGCGCCATCTCTACCTCTCGCCCGAAGAGGTATCCGGGGCGATCGAGGCCCGCGCCGGCGAGTCGTTCTCCTCCCTGGCCTCCGGCCAGCCGGTAGAGCTCCACGCCCAGGCCGCCGACTTTGCCGCCCGCTCGATCGCTGCCGCCGAACCGGAGCTCGAGACCCTCGTCAGGGGCGGCTACCGGACGGTCGTGACCTTCGGCCACCGCGGGGAGGGGGAGCGGGCGGCCTACAACCTCGCGCGCCTCGGGGCCTCGTGGCTCGGGGAGGGGGAGCCGTCGCCCCCGCCGGGAGAGGGGAGCTTCTCGCTCGCCGAGGCCTCCCTGCGCAGCGGCTTCGTCGCCGCCGGGGCGCGGCTGGCGGTCATCCCCGACCACCGGCTCCTGCGCCGCCGGCCCGCGCGCCACGGCGGCACGTCGAGGCGCGGGCGCCTGGCGGCCTTCGGCGAGCTTGCCCCGGGCGACTACGTCGTCCACGAGGACCACGGCATCGCCCGCCTGGCCGGGTTCGAGACCAAGACCGTCGCCGGCGTCACGCGCGACTACCTCCAGCTCGAGTACGCCGGCTCGGACCGCGTCTTCCTGCCGGTCGAGCAGCTGACCAAGGTCGGCCGGTACGTCGGCGCCGGGGACGGCGAGCCGAAGCTCTCCAAGCTCGGGGGCAAGGCCTGGGAGACCCTCAAGGCCCGGGCCCGCAGGGCGGCCCAGGACCTGGCCGGCGAGCTGCTCAACCTCTACGCCGACCGCCGCCGCCACTCGGGCCACTCCTTCCCGGCCGACTCGGCCTGGCAGATGGACTTCGAGGGCCGCTTCTCCTACCGGGAGACCGTCGACCAGGCCGAGGCGATCGACGCCGTCAAGGAGGACATGGAGGCCCCGCGCCCGATGGACCGGCTGATCTGCGGCGACGTCGGCTACGGCAAGACCGAGGTCGCCCTGAGGGCCGCGTTCAAGGCCGCCGACGACGGCCGCCAGGTCCTCGTGCTGGCGCCGACGACGATCCTCGCCCAGCAGCACTTCGGAACCTTCTCCGAGCGGCTGGCCGACTTCCCGTTCACCGTCGACGTAGTAAGCCGCCTGCGCAGTGCCGCCGAGCAGAAGGCCTCGGTGGAGGCCTTCAACGAAGGCAGGACCGACATCCTGATCGGGACCCATCGCCTCCTGGGCCGCGACCTGAGGCCGAAGGAGCTCGGCCTCCTGGTGGTGGACGAGGAGCAGCGCTTCGGCGTGCGCCAGAAGGAGCTTCTGCGCCAGCTCAAGCTGAAGGTCGACGTGATCTCGATGAGCGCCACCCCGATTCCGCGGACGCTCCAGATGTCGCTGGCCGGGGTGCGGGACATCAGCGTGATCGAGACGCCGCCCGAGGGTCGACGCCCGGTGAGGACCTACGTCGGCGAATACGACGAGGAGCTGGTGCGGACCGCCCTGGAGCGCGAGAAGGAGCGCGGAGGGCAGGCCTTCTTCCTCCATAACCGCGTCGAGACGATCGAGGAGACGGCGGCCCGGCTGCGCGGGCTCTGCCCCGACCTGACCTTCGCCGTGGCCCACGGGCAGCTCGACGACGGCGAGCTCGAGGACCGGATGATGGCCTTCCTGCGCGGCGACGTCGACGTGCTGGTGGCCACGAGCATCATCGAGTCGGGCATCGACATCCCGCAGGCCAACACGCTGATCGTCGAGCGTGCCGACCTCTTCGGCCTCTCCCAGCTCTACCAGATCCGTGGCCGGGTGGGCCGCAGCCGACAGCGCGCCTACGCCTACCTCCTCTACCCGAGCGCGGCCGCCCTGAGCGACGAGGCCACGCGCCGGCTGAGCGCCCTCTCGGACTACACCGAGCTCGGGGCCGGCTTCAAGATCGCCATGCGCGACCTGGAGATCCGGGGGGCGGGCAACCTGCTCGGCGACGAGCAGTCCGGCCACGTGGCCGCGCTCGGGTTCGAGCTCTACCTCTCGATGCTCGACGACGCCGTCCGCGAGGCCGGCCCGGCCGGCGAGGCCGAGCCGCGGGAGCCGGTCCGCGTAGACGTGGACGTCGACGTCTTCATCCCGGGCGAGTACGTGCCCTTCGAGCAGGCGAGGATCGATATCCACCGCCGCGTGGCCGCCGCGGCCGAGGTTGCCGACCTGGGGATGCTCCGGGAAGAGCTCGAGGACCGCTTCGGGCCCGCACCGCAGCCGGTACTCAACCTGCTCGCCCTCCAGGAGGCGCGGGTGCGCTTCGGCGAGGCGGGCGTCAGGAACGTCGGCCTGCGCGGGGGAAGGCTCTCGGCCACCCCGGTGGTGCTCGAGGAGGCCGCGGCGGCCTCACTGGCCCGTAAGCTGCCGGCGGCCCGCTACGAGCCCGGCCGCTCGCTGCTCACCCTCGAGGCCGGCGAGGAGCCCGCCGCGCAGCTGGCCCAGGTGGACGAGCTTGCCGGCCTGCTGGCCTCGCTGGCCGCCGCCAGGCCGCCCGATGGCGCGTGAGAAGGCCCGAATGCCTATTATCGCCGGAGTCATGAACCTCTCAATTCGCCTCCTGGTCCCCGCGGCAGTGATTGCCGCCTCGGTCTCAATCGCCGGCTGCGGCGGTGTGCCGAGTGGTGACGTAGCCAAGATCGACGGCCAGACCATCTCCAAGGACACCTTCGACCGCTGGGTCAAGGTCGCCGGTGCCTCCTCGGCCTCGCAGGACCCGACCGCCAAGGCTGCCGTCCCGGACCCGCCGAACTTCACCAACTGCATCGCGGCCAAGCGCAAGGACGCCCCGAAGCCGGTCAAGGGCCAGCCCGAGCAGACCGACGCCGACTTCAAGAAGCAGTGCTCCGAGGCCTACGAGGCCCTCAAGACCCAGGTCATGCAGTTCCTGATCCGCTCGGAGTGGCTCGAGCTCCAGGCCAAGGAGCTCGGAATCGAGATCCCCGACGCCAAGATCAAGGCCGAGTTCGATAAGGCCCGCAAGCAGGCCTTCCCGGACAACAAGGCCTACGCCGAGTTCCTCAAGAACTCGGGCCAGACCGAGGCCGACCTGCTCTTCCGCCAGCGCTCGCAGCTCCTCGAGCAGAGGATCACCGAGCAGGTCAACAAGGCCTCCAAGAACGTCAGCCAGGAAGAGATCGACGCCTACTACGAGAAGAACAAGGCGCAGTTCGTCCAGCCGGCGACGCGCGACCTCAACGTCGTCCTGACCAAGGACAAGGCGACCGCCGAGAAGGCCAAGAAGGCGCTGGAGAGCGGCCAGTCGTGGGCCACCGTGGCCAAGGAGTACTCGATCGACCCGGCCTCCAGGAAGAACGGCGGCAAGCTGCCGGCCGTGGCCCAGGGCTCTCAGGAGACCGCCTTCGACAAGGCGATCTTCAGCGCCCCCGAGGGCAAGGTCGAGGGCCCGGTCAAGACGAGCCTCGGCTACTACGTCTTCGAGGTCACCAAGGAGACCCCCAAGAAGACCCAGAGCCTCAAGGAGACCCAGCAGTCGATCCGCCAGATCGTCGCCTCCGAGAAGCAGCAGAAGGCGCTCGCGGCCTTCGGCAAGGGCTACCAGGAGAAGTGGCGCGCCAAGACCGACTGCCAGAAGGGCTACATCGTGCCCGACTGCAAGAACTACAAGGCGCCCAAGGGCCAGACGCAGGCCCCGGGCGGCCAGCAGCAGGCGCCCCAGCAGCAGGCCCCCCAGAACGGCAACTGAGCCGGCCCCGGGGCGGCGATGGGCGGTCCGGGACGCGAGCGGATCGAGGAGTCGCTCGGCCGGCTCGACGAGCTGACGCGCACCCTGCGGCGCGAGTGCCCGTGGGACCGCGAGCAGGACGAGCGCTCGATCGTCCCGCACACCGTGGAGGAGGCCTTCGAGCTGGCCGACGCGGCCAACTCCGGGGATGACGCGGCCCTCCTGGACGAGCTGGGCGACGTCCTCTTCCAGGTCCACTTCCTCTCGCTCCTGATGGAGGAGCGCGGCGCCGGGGACCTCGCCACCGTGGCCGACGCCTGCCGCGTGAAGCTGGTCCGCCGCCACCCGCACGTGTTCGGCGAGGTGGAGGTGGAGGGCCCCGACGAGGTCCTGGAGAACTGGGACGAGATCAAGCGGGGCGAGCCGGGTCGCCGGCCCGGCATCTTCAGCCACGTCCCGGAGAACCTTCCCGCCACCCTCCTGGCCCGCAAGGTCCAGCGGCGCTCGGCTTCCAGCGGCTTCGACCCGGGGGACGCCGCCGACGCGGCCGCGGCGGTCGGCGCCCAGGCCCAGCTGGCCGGCGGGCTGGCCGGCGAGCCGCGCTCGCCCGAGGCCTTCGAGGCGGTCGGCGACCTCCTGTTCGCCGCGGTCAACCTCGCGCGGCGCCTGAAGGTCGACCCGGAGCTCGCCCTGCGCGCCTCCAGCGAACGCTTCCGCGAGCGGGTCGAGGCGGCCGAAGAGGCCGCCTCGGGCGCCGGGCGCTCCTGGGGGGAGCTGACGCCGGAGGAGCAGCTCCAGTTTTATGTGGAGTCACGACTGAAGGAGAACCCTTGAGCACGATCGCCTCCGTCCACGCACGCCAGGTCCTCGACAGCCGCGGCAACCCGACCGTCGAGGCCGAGGTGACCCTCGACTCCGGGGCGTTCGGCCGCGCGGCGGTGCCCTCCGGCGCCTCGACCGGCGAGTTCGAGGCCACCGAGCTGCGCGACGGCGGCGAGGCCTTCGGCGGGAAGGGGGTCACCCGCGCCGTGGAGGCGGTGAACGGGGAGATCGCCGCCGCGCTGGCCGGGATGGAGGTCGCCGACCAGCGGGCTATCGACCTGGCGATGATCGACCTCGACGGCACCCCGAACAAGTCGAGGCTCGGCGCCAACGCGATCCTCGGCGTCTCGCTCGCCGCCGCGCACGCCGCCGCGGCCGACACCGGCCGGCCGCTCTGGCTCCATCTCGGCGGAGAAGGGGCCACCACCCTGCCCGTACCGATGATGAACGTGCTCAACGGCGGCGCCCACGCCGACAACCGGGTCGACTTCCAGGAGTTCATGATCGTCCCCTGCGGGGCGTCCTCGTACTCCGAGGCCCTGCAGACGGGGACCGAGGTATTCCACGGCCTGAAGGCGGCGCTGGCCCGGCGCGGCCTGGGGACCGCCGGCGGCGACGAGGGCGGCTTCGCCCCGGACCTCGCCTCCAACGAGGAGGCCCTCGAGATGCTCGTCGAGGGAATCACCGCCGCCGGCTACGAGCCGGACGCCGACGTGGCCATCGCCCTGGATCCGGCGACCAGCGAGATCTTCGACGACGGCGAGTACGTGCTCGAGCACGAGGGCCGGCGCCTGAGCGCCGAGGAGATGGCCGGGTACTGGGCCGAGATGGTGGACCGCTACCCGATCCTCTCGATCGAGGACGGGATGGCCGAGGAGGACTGGGAGGGCTGGGCGCTGCTGACCGGGAAGCTCGGCGACCGGGTCCAGCTGGTGGGCGACGACCTCTTCGTCACCAACACCGAGCGCCTGGGCCGGGGGATCGAGCTCGGGGTCGGCAACTCGATCCTGGTGAAGGTCAACCAGATCGGCACCCTCTCGGAGACGCTCGACGCCGTCGCCATGGCCCAGGAGGCCGGCTACACCGCCGTGATGTCCCACCGCTCGGGCGAGACCGAGGACACCACGATCGCCGACCTGGCCGTGGCCACCGGCTGCGGGCAGATCAAGACCGGGGCGCCCTCCCGCTCGGACCGCGTGGCCAAGTACAACCAGCTGCTGAGGATCGAGGAGCAGCTGGGCGAACGGGCCCGTTATCCGGGGCGTTCGGTCTTCCGCCGCTGAGCGGGAAGGAGAATCGCCCCCGGCGTGGAAGCGCCGTGGATATGGGCCATCAGGACGTTCAGGGGCGGGCCGGGAGGTCGTTTTCCAGTACCGGGCTGATCCCGCGCCCCAAGCTGGTGGCCGGGCGCCCCGACGGCTCGAGCCCGATCCGCTGGGACCGCATCGGCCGGGCGCTGATCATCGGCGTCTGCCTGCTGATCGCCATCCTCTACATCCGCCCGCTGGTCTCGATCGTCTCCGCCCGCGGGGAGGCCGCTGACCGCCGCGCCGAGGTCCAGCGCCTCCAGGTCGTCAACGACCGGCTCACCAAGCGCGTTGAGGTGCTCAAGAGCCCGGCCGCCCTGGAGCTCGAGGCCCGCCGCCTGGGGATGGTCAAGCCCGGCGAGCGCGCCTACGTGATCAAGGGCCTGCCCGACGCGCCCTGAGCCCGCCGCTAACCTGCGCGCCGTGTCGTACGAGACGGCGATCCAGCAGTGGCGGGCGGGGACGCGGTTCGTGGCCGAGCTTCCGCCCGAGCGCGAGCGGACCGCCCAGCGCGTGGAGGACGCCATCGTCTCCGAGCTGCGCCGCCGCTACGGCGGGGCCTTCACCGCCGAGGAGCTCGTGACCGGCTACGAGGCCGGCACCGCCTGGTGCCTGGAGCTGGCCCGCAGGACCGCTCCGAAGGAGCCGTGGAGCTGGGACGGACGCCTCTTCGACGCCGCCTTCGCCCGGTACCTGCGCGGCGCCGTCGACTTCGCGGGTGGCCGGCGGCTGGAAGCCGGCCCCTGACTCAGTCGGCGCGGCGGATGACGATGCGGTCGGCCTCGACCTTGACGGTCACCGACCTCTGCCCGGCCCAGTACTCGGCGTAGACGGGGTCATCGGCGATCGAGGGGTCGAGCCAGAGCCCGTAACCCTCCTCGCCGTGGTCGAAGGTCCCTTCCAGCTCCCGGCCCCCGGTGCGCCGGCGGCCACCCCGCCGTCCGCGGCGGGAGCGGCGGGAGCGACGGGAGGCTCCATCGTCCTCAGCCTCCTCTTCGGCGTCCTCGACCTCTTCCTCCTCTTCGCCGAGCGCCCGGCGTTCGGCGGCGGCCGCCTCTTCCTCCTCCAGGCGGGCGGCCACGAGGGCCTCGTCCTCGGCCCGCAGGTCCACCTCGGACTCGAACCCGGACGAGCCGTTCTCGGCCCCCGCCTCCTCGTCGAGGTCGAACTCCTTCTTGAAGCCTTCGACCTGGCCGACGGGCACCTCGAGCTGGTGGGCGATCCAGGCGTCGGTCCGGCCCTGGCGCACCCACATGCGGATCTGGTTGAGCTGGGGCTTGAGCGACTTTCGGGCCATGGCCGGGCAGAGTAGCGAAGGCCCGAGGGGCGGCGTCCGCAGCCGGGCTGGCAATCGCGGGCGCGCGCCGGTAGCGTCACCGGTTCCGGCCGCCCGGCCTCCCAGCGAAAGGCATCATGCTCGTTCTCACCAGGAAGACCAACCAGTCGATCAGGATCGGGGACGGGATCGAGGTGACGGTGCTCTCCATCTCCGGCGAGAAGGTCCGCCTGGGAATCAGGGCGCCGCGCGACGTGCCGGTCTTCCGCGAGGAGGTCACCGGGACGACGGAGCAGGCCGCAGGGGCCGCCGGGGGCGCGCAGGGGGACGGCGGCGACGCCGCCCCGGTCAGCCCATGACGATGTAGAGCGTCTCGAACATCGCCACGGCCACGATCACCGCGACGGCGACGAGAAGCAGGACCAGGAAGAAGAAGCGCACCGTCCCATGGCGGTGCGAGCGCTCGACCCTGCGGCTGCGCAGCCGCAGCGCGGCCCGGTGGTAGACGTGCTCGTGGTGTTCGCGCTCGTCGCGGGTCTCCTGGTGAAACCGCTGCTCGAACTCGCGAAAGCTCTGGCGCATGCGCGAGGCCATCGGGGCCGATCCTAGCGGCAGGCCCCCCACAGGCCGGCACCCTCGGCCCGGGCCCTGCGGCGCAGCGCGGCAAGCTCGGCGGCGTACCTCGTGTTGGGCTCGATCGCCAGGGTGTCGGCGGCGCCGCTGCGCACCAGCCGGGCGTTGACGAAGCTCCGGCCGTCGTCGGTGTAGACGTAGGCCAGCAGCCTGCCGTAGCGGTCGCGCTCCTCGGTTCCCGGCACCACCTTGACCTCGCGGCCGGCCACCAGGCGGCGGTTGGCCGCGCTCGCCTGCGGGCCGAAGCACTCGACCGGGCGGCCCGGGGCCACCGACTCCGGCGTGTCGATCCCGATGTAACGCACGCGCTCGCTCCCCCCGGGGGCGCTGACGATGATCGTGTCGCCGTCGACCACCCGCTCGACGCGGCCGGTGAACTCCCCCGAGCCCTGCCCGCAGGCCGCGAGCGCGAAGGCGCAGCCGGTGACGAGCAGTGCCGTAGCGGGGACCCTCACGTCCGCGACGCTACCGGGCGCCCGGCGGGAGGCCGGCGGCCGGGCAATGGCCGGCGAGCGCCGCCGGCGTTCCGTAACGCCTGCCGTCTCAGGCGACGGTGATCTCGTCCGAGAGGTAGACGTCCTGGATCGCGTTCAGGAGCTCCACCCCCTCGGCCATCGGCCTCTGGAAGGCCTTGCGCCCGGAGATCAGGCCCATCCCGCCGGCCCGCTTGTTGACCACCGCCGTCTTGACGGCCTCGGCGAGGTCGGTAGCGCCCGAGGAGGCGCCGCCCGAGTTGATCAGCCCCGAGCGGCCCATGTAGCAGTTGGCCACCTGGTAGCGGGTCAGGTCGATCGGGTTGTCGGTGGTGAGCTTCTCGTAGACCAGGTCGCTCGTCTTGCCGTACGAGACGCCGTCCTTGTTGAGCACGAGGTAGCCGCCGTTGTTCTCCGGCAGCTTCTGCTTGATGATGTCGGCCTCGATCGTGGTGCCCAGGTGGTTGGCCTGGCCGGTCAGGTCGGCGGCGGCGTGGTAGTCGGTGCCGTCGGCCTTGAAGGCGCTGTTTCGCAGGTAGCACCACAGCACGGTGAACATGCCCAGGCGGTGGGCCTCCTCGAAGGCGGCGGCCACGTCGACGATCTGGCGCCCGGACTCCTCGGAGCCGAAGTAGATGGTGGCGCCCACGCCCGCGGCGCCGAGCTCCCAGGCGCGCTGGACCGAGGCGAACATGATCTGGTCGAACTTGTTCGGGTAGGTGAGCAGCTCGTTGTGGTTGATCTTCACGATGAACGGGATCCGGTGCGCGTAGCGGCGCGAGACGGCGCCGAGCACCCCGACGGTCGAGGCGACGGCGTTGCAGCCTCCCTCAATGGCCAGCTCGACGATCGCCGACGGGTCGAAGTAGGCGGGGTTCGGGGCGAAGCTGGCCCCGGCCGAGTGCTCGATTCCCTGGTCGACGGGGAGGATCGAGACGTACCCGGTGCCGGCCAGGCGCCCGTTGCCCCAGAGCTGCTGCAGGTTGCGCAGGACCTGGGGGTTGCGGTCGGTCTCCATGAAGACCCGGTCGGTGAAGTCGGGGCCCGGCAGGTGGAGCTGCGAGGCGTCGATCGTCGTGCAGGTGTGGCCGAGCAGCTCGCCGGCGTCGTCTCCGAGGAGCTCCTCGATCTGCGAAAGCGTCATTGAATCGGCCACTTGCTCAGTCTCCGTGTCGGTTTGGGGTTCGGCTGCCCGCGAACGCGGTCCGATACACGCTACCGACCCTCGGCCGCCCGCGGTGGCCGGCGGCCGGCGGGCTAGCATCGCGCTCCAATGGCCGAGGATGCCGACCTCTTCGTGGTTTGCCGGTCCTGCGGCGCAGAGGTGTCCCGCTACGTGACCGAGTGCCCGTACTGCGGCTCCCGGGTGCAGAAGCGCGCCCCGAAGATTCCTGCCGGCGGCTCTCCCCCGCAGGCGCCCCGGCAGCGGCGCCGGCCGCTTCGCGTCCCCGGCCTGGAAGGCTCGCTTCGTCCCGTCGTCTCGACCGTCCTCGCCGCCCTGTGCGCCGTGGGGACGGTGATCCTCGTCCCCGGCGCCCTTTCGCCCGGCGATGCCGGCGTGGTCGGCCCGGTGGACGGGCAGTGGTGGAGGGTCGCGGTGGCGCCGTTCCTGGCGCCCAACGTCTGGTACGGGGCGCTCGGGGTGCTCGGCGTGGCCTGCTTCGGGACCCTGGTCGAGAGGCGGGACGGGCCGCTGGCGGTGGCGGTGGTCTTCGTGGCCTGCGGAATGGGTGGGGTGGCGGCCGCGGCGGCGCTGGAGACTGTCCCCTTCGCCCTTGGCGCCAACGGCGCCGTGCTCGGGCTGATCGGCGCCTGGGCGCTGCCCGAGGCCCGGGCGGTCGGCTCCGGCGGGCGCGAGTGGCCCGAGCTGCTGCCGGCCGGGATCTGCGCCGCGGTGATGCTGCTGGTTCCGCTCGCCGCGCCGGAGGCCAGCCCGACCGCCGGCCTGGTCGGGCTCGCGCTGGGGCTGGCGATCGGCGCAACGCTCGGCCGGCGTTAGGCTCTGGCGCCAATGCCCGAGCGTCGCTACAGCGCCGAGGAGGTCGACGCCGCAGTCGCGGCCCTGGCCGACGGGGAGCGCTTCGCCCACGCCCAGGAGATCGTCACCCACGCCGCGCCCGGCCTGCAGAGAATCCTCGGCGAGGCCCTCCAGGCCGGCGGCTTCTTCGAGCCGGCGCACGAGGGCGAGATCGACCGCGTGGCCGCCCTGGAGCCGGCCGAGGAGCGCCGCCCGGCGATCGCCGTGCTGATGGCCGAGGAGTCGCGGGTTGCGATGCTGGTGGGCGTTGCCGTCGGCCTGGAGCTGGCGGCCGAGCTGGAGGCGGCGACCGGGCCGCAGGAGAAGAGAGAGGAGACGCAGTGAGCGCCAAAGTGACCTTCCTGGGCCATTCCGGCCTGGCGATCGAGAGCGACGGGACGACCGTTCTGGTCGACCCGTTCCTCACCGGCAACCCCGACGCGGGCGCTGACCCGGCGACCATCGAGGCCGACTACATCCTGCTCACGCACGGCCACGCCGACCACATCGGCGACACCGTGGACATCGCGCGCCGGACCGGCGCGACCGTCGCGGCGATCGTCGAAGTCGCCGGCGAGGTCGGCGAGGACCTCGGTGACGGCCATCCGGTGATCGACCCGAACCTAGGCGGCACGGTGGAGTTCGACTGGGGATGGGCACGGTGGGTTCCCGCCTGGCACACCTCGACCACGCCGAAGGGGACGGTCAACACGCCGGCGGGGATCGTCATCAACATCGGCGGGAAGACGATCTACCACCTCGGGGACACGGCGCTCTTCAGCGACCTGCAGCTGGTGCCCCAGCGCGACTCGATCGACCTCGCCTGCATCCCCATCGGGGGCCACTACACGATGGATCGCCACGACGCCGTGGCCGCGGCCCGGCTGGTCGACGCGCCGAAGGTGCTGCCGATCCACTTCGGAACCTTCCCGCCGATCGAGACCGACGCCGGCGCCTTCGCCGCCGACCTCGAGGCCGACGGCCGGGAGGCGATCATCCTCGAGGCGGGCGAAAGCCTCGAGCTCTGATGCTCACCGCGATCCTCCTCGTCGAGGCCGACCGCAACGCCCTCTCCACCCTGGGGGAGAAGATCGCCGCCATCGAGGCGGTCTCGGAGGTCTACTCGGTCACCGGCCAGTGGGACTTCGTGGCGATGGTCCGGGTGCCCCGGCACGAGCAGCTCTCCGAGGTGCTGGCCGGCCCGGTGGCCAGCCTGGAGGGCGTGACCCGCCAGCAGACGATGGTCGCCTTCGCCGCTATCTCCACCGCCGACCTCGACGAGGTTTTCGGGGGAGACGAGGGCTAGGCTGGGCGACCGTGCCGGCGCTGGTCAAACCCGAGTTCGGCCCCTCGCTGCCCGAGCTGGCCGGCCCGCGGCTGCGGGCGCTGCCCCGCTGGGTGCTCTGGGCCGCGGTGGCCGCCTCGGCCCTCCTGGTGGTCCTCGCCGTGGCCGGCTGGATGGTCGTCCGCACGCCGACCCGGACGATCGAGGTCAAGTCGCCGGTCGCCTTCTCGGTCACCTACCCGAGCGAGAGCCTCAACCGCCTCCCGGCCAGCGGTGCCGAGGTCGTCCGGCTCGCCTCGCCGGCGGGAACGCCCAACCCGGTGGAGCTGGAGTTCAGCAAGGTCGAGCTGCCGGCCGGCCTCGCGCCTACCGAGGGCCAGCGCGAGGCGGCCTTCCCGCTCGTCTCGCAGCGCCTGATCGAGCAGATGCGCCGCGAAGACCCGAGCTTCGTCGTCCGGGGCGAGCAGGCGGTCAACTACGGCGGGCAGGCCCGCTTCCAGATCTACTACCAGACCGAGCGCGACGGGAAGACCTGGTCCGGGCGCCGGGTCCTGCTCTTCTCCGACAACCTCGAGGACAACGTGGGCGTCGACGTCAACGCCCAGGCCCTCCGGCCCGACAAGGGCTCCCCGATGACCGTCTGGGAGGTCGCGCAGGCCGATCCGCTGCTGCGCACCCTTCGCTCGGTCAAGCTCGCCAGCCGGTAGGGCCGGCGGGGGCTACGGGGCGGGAGCCGGAACCGGAGCGTCGGCCGGTGCGCCGGGCACGGCTTCCGGCGCGGGCTCGGGTGCCGGAGCGACCGGAGCGGGAGCCGGGGCCGCGGGGGTGGGCTCGGCCGGC
>JBJTBE010000066.1:0-3529 GCA_046091165.1 Solirubrobacterales bacterium
GGCGAGCAGGCCGGCACCGCCCGGCTGCGGCCCGGCCTGCACCACCTCCCAGTCGGGCGCGGCGAAGAGCAGGCCGTGGATCGGCAGGCCGTTTCCGTCGCGGTGCACCAGCGGCGCGTCGGGCCCGATCTCCACGCTGCGTCCGGCGGCCTCGTAACGGCTGGCGCCGAGCCGGTTGGCCCACGGGTAGAGCAGGGGGATGCCGAAGGTCGAGCTCTTCTCCCGCCACGCCGCCAGCCCGCCTCGCGGGCCGAGAAGCTCTTCACCGCGATCGCGCAGCGAGCAGCCGACCATCCCCGCGCCGGGGACGAAGGTCGCTTCCAGCTCTTCGGGCGAAACGAGCGTCAGCGCGGGAAGGCCGCCGGCCTCACCCTCGAGAACGCTGCCGGCGACCGCCACCGTTCCGGCCGCTCAGGCCGGGCCGACCTCGACGCCCTTCCAGAAGGCGACCCGGTCGCGGATCTGCTCGGCCTCCGGCTTGGGCTCGGGGTAGAACCAGGCGGCGTCCTCGTTGACGAAGTCTCCGACCTCGAGCGTGTAGTAGGAGGCGGTCCCCTTCCAGGGGCAGACCGAGGTGGTCGCCGACTCGCACAGGTAGTCGCCGTTGACCGACGCGACGGGGAAGTAGTGATTCCCCTCCACGACCACCGTGTCATCGGACTCGGCGATCGTCGCTCCCTGCCAGGTTGCCCGCACCAGCTCTCCGTCGGCCATGGCCGCAGGCTACCGGCTGGCGTCGGGCTTCTGGCGGTTCCTGACGATCTCCAGCCCCTCGTGCCAGAGCGGCTCGCCCTCCTCCGAGCGCAGGACCAGCACCCAGCAGATGGAGAACCCGGTGATCCCGAGGCTGAAGAGCACCGGCGGCAGCCAGGCGGGCTGGGCGTCGAGGATCCAGGCAAAGAGGCCGGTGGGAATCAGCCAGAAGAAGAGGTCCCGGGCGAGCTCGAAGGCGTTCGGTGCCTCGGCCTCCTGGCCGGGCTCGTTGGCCCACGCCCGCCAGTCCAGCCAGCGGGTCACCTGGAAGGCGATCACCAGCGGGGCGAGCTGGAGGATCCACGCCGTCCACGGGTCGTTCGGCTCGCCGAGGATGAACTCCCCGTAACCCCCGAGCAGGAAGGCGGCCAGGAAGCCCAGGCCCCAGATCGTGGTGTCGAGCCGGTCTACCCGGTCGAGCAGGCTCTGCGGCGCATCGCCGAGGCGGGCCTTGGTGTACGGCGCGGTGAACGGGCGGCCGACGACCAGCGTGCCGAAGGCGATCACCGTGACGGCAAGGTTCGAGACCTCGTCGGCATGGTTGTCCAGCCACAGGTTGGTGTCGCGGAAGTCGAGCAGGCCGATCAGGAAGAGCGAGCCGAAGAGGAGGAAGTCGACGAGCTCGAGCGAGCGGGGCTTCATGCCGCGGGCGGCGGAGACCGATACGAGCACCGCGGCGGAGATGAACGCGTAGAGGGCGGCGGTGTCGAAGTCGCTTACCGTGAACGAAAAGATGATCCAGGGAATCAGCGCGGTGAACGGGTCGTCCAGGAGTCGGCGCCAGAGGTCCTCGGAGCCGAAGTCGAGCGGCCGGTGCAGGTGCCGGAACTCTTCGGTGATCGGGCGCCGGGGCGGCTGCGCTGCCTCCACGGCCCCAGTCTGCCACCGAAGGGCGGCGGCGGCCAGCGGCGTCTACGGCTCAGTTGCGCCAGGCCGCCGACTGGCGCCCGGCCAGGTCGACCAGGTTGCCCAGCGTGATGTTGATGTCCGGGATGTGGAAGCCCCAGGTGGGCCCCAGCGGCTCGCCGAACTGCGGGCGCTTGTCGGAGGCGCCTCCCTCGAGCGTGGCCTGAAGCCAGCTAGCGCCGTCGCCACTGCGGCACTGGGTGCGGTATTCGCCGTCCATGTTCACCCACGGGGTCGAGGCCAGGTTCGGGTAATCGAACGAGAACTGGACCGTCGGCACGTAGGTCTGCGCCAGGCCGGAGGCCCCCCGCTTGAGCCCGGTGGGATTGGTGCAGAGAACCTCACGGTCGGGCTGGGTGGTGCGGCCGAACCGGGCGTTGGCCGGCGGCTGGGCCGGGAAGGTGTTGTAGGCCACCACGCAGGCGACCTGGGAGGCCTTGCGGCAGGCGGGGATCTTCTGGAAGCTGCCGCCGACGTCCTTGCCTACGGGGACGAGCACGCCGCCGCCGATGAGCAGCGCCGAGACGAGCCGCTTGCGCAGCTTCGCGTTCGGGTCGACCTGCTCGGAGATCAGCCGCGTGAGGACGCCGGTGCCCTGGGAGTGGCCGATGAAGATGACGCCGCGCCCCTTGTTGTAACGGGAGAGGTACTCCTGCCACGCGGCCTTGACGTCGGCGTAGCCGATTTCACGGTCTACGGGGGTCGTAGCGCGCCCGAAGATTCCCGCGAGGGTTGCCTGCCGGTACATCGGCGCAAAGATCCGACACCTGGTCTGGAAGCGCGAGGCCTGTGCGCGGGCCACCCCGGTCTCGGCCGGCGTGATCTCGAGGGTGGAGTTTCCGGTCGGCTGCTGGCTGACCGTCGGGTAGACGTAGAAGCAGTCGACCGGCGGCGTCTTCTTCGTCGAGGGCGTCTTCTGCGCCTTCTTCCCGCCGTCGGCCAGGAGCAGCGTCGACTTCAGCGAGTCGCGGCACGGGTCGTTCGCCTGGCCGGGCTCGCAGAGCCAGGTAGTCGCGGCCTGCGCCTGGGCCGAGGCCGACGATGCGGCAACGAGCGCGGCTACCACGAGCGCGGGGGCGAGCAGGCAGGTGGCGCGACGGATGCTCACTTGAGGAACCTGATCGTCAGCCAGGGGGTGAAGTCCTCGCCCTGGTTGGCCTTGACCGCTCCGACGATGGAGAAGACCAGGTACATCACCCCGGCGGCAATGAGGAACGGGATCCCGATCAGGATGACCGAGAGGATCGCCGTGACGATGATCCAGATCGTGTAGGAGATGTTGAAGTTGAGGACCGTCTTGCCGGCCTGGTCGACGAACGGCGACTCGTCGCGCTTGATCAGCCAGATGATCAGCGGACCGATGATCGAGAAGAAGAGGCCGAGCAGCCAGGTGAGGACGGCGAGGTTGCGGGCGTCGGAGTCCGACGCGGGCTGGGCGGCCACGGCCACCGGCTGGCCGGTTGGGGGTGGCTCCTGCGCAGCGGGGGGCGCCTGCTGGGCCGGCTCGTGGGGCGAGGACTCCTGGGCGCCCTCGGGCTGCTCAGGGTTCTCGGGGGGTTCGGGCGTGCTCATGGCCATTGACTCTAATGGACGCCGGCCCCGGCCCGCGAAGGCTCAGGCCGCCTGGGCGACCAGCACGGCCACGACTGCGCCGTGGGCGCTCCACGCCACCGTGCGCACCCAGGAGGCGCGCACCAGCCGGGCGTGGACCCCGGCGTCGAAGCCCGCGCCGAGCTCGGCGTGGCGCGGCACCGCGAGCAGCGCCGTGGCCAGCCAGGTGGCCAGCGCGAGCAGGAAGCCGGCCGCCACCAGCGCCATCGAGGTGCCGGTGGGGCGGCTGAAGAGGAGCCAGAACGAGGTGGCGAGCTCC
>JBJTBE010000067.1:0-8814 GCA_046091165.1 Solirubrobacterales bacterium
CACGACGCGGGCGCTATCATTAATGAAGTAACGTACGTCGCCCAGGCACGACAGGAGAAAGAACGTTGAGCGTTTCCGGAGCCGACCTGCTCAAGCAGGTCATGGAGCAGATCCGCGAGGTCGACCCGTCCGAGGTCTCCCAGCTTCTGGGCGAGGGGGTCGTCGTGGTCGACTGCCGCGAGACCGAGGAGCTGGCGGCCGGCATGATTCCCGGCGCGGTCCACATCCCGAGGAGCTACCTCGAGACGCGCATCGAGGCGACCGTCCCGGACCGCAGCCAGCGCGTGATCCTCTACTGCGCCTCCGGGGTGCGTTCGGCGTTCGGCGCGCACACCCTGATGGCCGAGATGGGTTACGACGACGTCGAGTCGATGACCGGCGGCTTCACCCTCTGGAAGGACCGCGGCTACGAGGTCGAGGTGCCCCGCTCCCTGACTCCCGAGCAGCGCGACCGCTACAGCCGCCACCTGCTCGTCCCCGAGGTCGGCCTGGAAGGCCAGCAGAAGCTCCTTGACGCCCGGGTGCTGCTCTTGGGCGCAGGCGGGCTGGGCTCGCCGACGGCGCTCTACCTGGCCGCGGCCGGGGTCGGCACGATCGGCATCGTCGACGACGACGTGGTCGACCTCTCCAACCTGCAGCGCCAGGTGATCCACAACAGCGAGCGGATCGGCGTCCCGAAGACCGATTCGGCCGCGGAGGCGATCCGCGCCCTCAACCCCGACGTGGAGGTCGTCGGCTACCAGACGCGGCTCGACGCCTCCAACATCGTGGAGATCATCGAGGGCTGGGACGTGATCGTCGACGGCGTCGACAACTTCCCGACCCGCTACCTGCTTAACGACGCCAGCGTGCGGCTGAAGATCCCTGTGGTCTCGGCGGCGATCCTCGGGTTCGAGGGGCAGCTGAGCGTCTTCGCCCCCTACGAGGGGCCCTGCTACCGCTGCCTCTTCCGCCAGCCCCCACCGGCCGAGCTCGCTCCCTCCTGCGGGGCCAACGGCGTGCTGGGCGTCCTGCCCGGCACCATGGGCCTTCTCCAGGCCACCGAGGTCATCAAGCTCATCATCGGTGCCGGCGAGCCGCTGATCGGTCGGCTGCTCATGTACGACGCCCTGGCGGCGACCTTCACCGAGCTCAAGGTCCGGCGCGACCCGGACTGCCCGATCTGCTCGCGCGAGCCGGACGCGATCGGGGACGAGGAGCTCGGTGTCTTCCCCGACTACGAGGCGTTCTGCGCGGCCTCTGGATAGTCTGGCGCCATGGCTGTCGTCCGGATTCCACCCGTCCTTCGCCCCTCCGTGGGCGGTGAGCGCGAGGTCAGCGCCTCCGGCGCGAGCGTCGGCGAGGTGCTGACCGCCCTGGTCGAGGCCCACCCGGAGACCCGCGAGCAGATCTTCGCCGAGGACGGCGAGCTCAACCGCTACGTCAACGTCTACCTCAACGACGAGGACGTCCGGGTGCTCGACGGGCTGGGAACGGCCGTGGGAGAGGCCGACGAGCTCGTGATCCTGCCGGCGATGGCCGGCGGATCGGCCTGAAAGCGGGCCTTTGGCCTGTCCGGCGCTGCGGCTCGTGCACCGATAGACACGCCCTGCCCGCCCCGCTATCCTGAATGAAGTAATGGCGATTCCACCGCTGGAAAGGCGGCCCTGCGGCGGCCGCTACTCGGACATCGTCGAGTCGATCGGCCATACGCCGCTGGTCGAGCTCAAGCGCATGTCGCCCAAGCCCGGGGTGCGGGTGTGGGCCAAGCTCGAGTCGGCCAACCCGACCGGCTCGGTGAAGGACCGCGTGGCCCGCTCGCTGATCGAGGAGGCCGAAGCCGGCGGGCTGATCGCCCCCGGGCAGACGATCCTGGAGCCCACCTCCGGGAACACCGGCATCTCGCTGGCGATGATCTGCTCGCGCAAGGGCTACCCGCTCAAGGTCGTGATGCCCGACAACGTCACCCCGGAGCGCACCGAGCTGCTGCGGATGTACGGCGCCGAGATCGTCTACTCGCCGGGCGACCAGGGCTCCAACGGCGCCGTGGCGATGGCGCTGGAGATGGCCGAGGGCGACCCTTCCTTCTACATGCCCTACCAGTACGGCAACCCGGCCAACCCGCTCGCCCATTACAACGGTACCGCCCCGGAGATCCTCGAGGAACTCGACGGCGAGGTGGACGCCTTCGTCGCCGGCCTGGGGACCGGCGGCACGCTGATGGGCTGCGCGCGGCGCTTCAAGGAGGAGCTCGGCGATCGCGTCACGATCGTCGCCGCCGAGCCGATGCAGGGCGAGCCGGTCCAGGGCCTGCGCTCGCTGGACGACGGCTTCATCCCGCCGATCATCGATCTCTCCCTCCTGGACCGCAAGATCTTCGTCACCAACCGCGATTCGGTCACCTGGACCCGCCGGCTCCTGGACGAGGAAGGCCTCTTCGCCGGGGTCTCCTCCGGGGCCATCGCCCGCGTGGCGGCCCGGATCGCCGACGAGATGGACGAGGGGAACATCGTCTCCATCGTCTGCGACGACGGCTGGCGCTACCTCTCGTCCGGGCTCTACACACTCCCCGTGGACGAGGTGGAGAACCTCGACTCCACGGTCTGGTGGTAGCGGCGAGGCCCGCTTTCGCCTAGACTCTGAGCATGCCCAGTATTGGCCCCATGGAACTGGTGATCGTCCTGATCATCGCGCTGATCGTCCTCGGCCCGAAGAAGCTGCCCGAGGTCGGGCGCTCGGTCGGGAAGGGGATGCGTGAGTTCAAGGCCTCGATCACCGGCGAGGACAAGAAGCCCGAGCCGGTGGCCGAGATCGACGAGAAGCCGGTCCTCAAGACCGACTGACCGGGCTTCCCGGCCGCCGAGCGGCGATGCTGATCGGTGAAGAGTCGCGCGCCCGGCTCCTGGAGCACGCCCGGGAGGAGGCGCCGAACGAGTGCTGCGGCCTGATCGCGCTGGACGGCGACCGGATCGCCGGGATCCATCCGCTGGAAAACCTTGCCGCCAGCCCTATGCGATTCGAGGTGGACGGCGCCCGGCTCGCGCCCCTGCTGATGGAGATCGAGGATTCCGGCCAGCGCCCGGCCATCTACCACTCGCATACCCGGTCTGAGCCCTACCCCTCGCAGACCGACATCAACTTCGCCCGCTTCTGGCCCGGCACGGAGTGGCTGATCATCGGGCTGGCCGGCGAGGAGCCCGAGCTGCGCAGCTTCATGATCGACGCCGACGGGACGGTCGTCGAACAGCCGGTAACGGGCGATGGCGCCTGAGGGCGCCGCGGGCGACCCCCGGAAGATCGAGCGCCGCTACACCGAGGGGGACCTGGTGCGGGTCGCCGGGGGGCGCAACCAGGCCGAGGCCGACCTGATCGCCGGCCTCCTGCTCGAAGAGGGAATCCCGAGCCTGGTGCGCCGCTCGCCGGCCGCCGACGTGCCGGAGATGCTGGCCGCCGGGGCGCGCGACGTGATGGTTCCGCGGTCGGCGCTCTCCGACGCCCGGCAGGTCCTGCTCGAGGGCGGAATAGACCTCCCGCAGCGCTCGCAGGGGCCACCGGCCCTTCGGATCGCCGCGGCGCTGCTGGCCGGGCTGGCCGTCGTCGCCCTGGTCGCCTGGCTGGCCGCCTGACGGCGCTCAGCCTCCTGCCAGCCGGGCCAGGTGCGCCCTCCAGACGCCTTCGGTGTCGGTGAACGACCGGCCGGGGAAGGCCCGCAGGATGGTTTCACGGTGGTCCCGGGCGGGCTCCGCGGTGGCCAGCTGGACCGCGGCCTCGTTACCCCGCTCGGAGGCCAACAGGTCGAAGACGCTTCCCCCCAGGAGGAGGGCGTCCGGCGCCCCGGGAGGAAAGGCCGGGCGCCCACCCTCCTTCAGGCGCCGGGAGATCGCCGGGCGGGCGTGGGCGGTCTGGCCGGAGAGCCACTGGCCGATGCCGGTGGCGACCCAGGCGTTGCGGGCGGCGGAGAGGGCCGTCCGCGGGCGCAGGGGCGGGGGCAGCGCCGGGTTGAGCAGGCCGCAGGCCAGCTGTGCGTACAGCGCCGCCGGGGCGAGCAGGAGCATCTCGAGCGAGCCAGGGACACTGGAGGCCCGGGAGGCGAGCACCCGCGGCGCCAGGAGGTGGATCTCGGTGCGCGTCGGCCACCCGGCCAGGTAACGGCGGCTGGCCGGCGCCGCAATCGCCCGGACGACCGGCACGATCGGCTGGGAGAGGGCCAGGCCGGCGAAGCCGGAATGGATCACCGCGGCGACTTCCCCGGGAGGGGGCCCGACGAGCGGGGCGAGCTCCTCACGGGCCTGCTCGAGCAGGTCGAGCACCTCATCGGCGTCCCGCGCCTCACGGTCGTCGTGGCGGGCCGTGAAGTGCTCGGACCGCGATTCGACCCAGGCCATGCCTCAGGTTTACCGGTGAGCCCGGCGCACTTCGGGCGGCGCCGGCGCCGGGCCGTTCAGGCCATGGCCGGGACGCGCCCGGCAACCTTCGACTCGATCTCCTCCTGGACGAAGCCGAACTCCTCGTCGGAGAGGACCGGGGTTCCCTCGAACGGCAGGTCGCGGGCGATCTGGAGCCACGGACCCCCGAGCGGCGCCGCTCCGCGCATGCGGATGGTTACCGGCCTGGGAATGCGGTAGGTGCGCAGCAGCACGACATGCAGCGGCTGGCGGGGGCGCCACCCGAGGCGCTTCTGCGCGTAGTCGGTGGTCCATACGTAGAAGGGTGAGAGTTCGTTGATCGCGCGCGGCTCGGTGACCGTGTAGCGCGCGGCGACCTCGGCCCAGGCGCGGACCCGCACGCGTTCGGGCTGCGGGATGCCGCCGGGCTGGGTCAGGGCGCGGACCGGCGGGTCTCCGTCGGGCCAGACACCCTCCTCGAGGGCCCGGCGCAGCTCGGGGACGTGCGCCTCGCGGACAACGTCGTTACATCGGTACTCGAAGGCGGGGAAGAGGAAGAAGCGGTCGTGCTCGAGGGCGAAATCCTCGGGGTCCTCGCCGGCTCGCGGGGGCCTGAACACCACGAGCTGCTCTCCCTCGGACAGGGCGCGTACGGTTACGGCCCACTCGCTGATTGCTACCGGCATCGATTCAACTTCTTCCCGTCGTTTGCAGATTCCACGCGGCCTGCGAAACGGAAAAGTTTCAGCTTCCGGAGGCCTGCGGGGCGCGAATTCTCGCAAAATCCCGGGGAAACCCCAAATATCCCTGCAAATCAGGGTCTTTTGCCACACGTTGGATCGGGACCATCCCGAGAGAAACCCGGAAATACGGGGTTTGTGTCGCCGGTTGTCTGACGCCCGCGTGAGCTGTACCCGGGTTGTGTGACCGATCACACAGCGGTGGTTCGGGGTGCAGGTGGCGGTTCACCGGCGGGCCGGGACTCACCCGGGCCCCGGAGGCGCGGCCTCGGGGCCGTCAGGAGCGCGGGAAGCGGGCGCTCAGGCGGCGCTGGCGAACTCGAGCTCTTCGGTGTCGGCCAGGTGCTGGTGGGACGGGCAGTAGCCGTTCGGGGCCGAGGGCATCCTGCGGCACGGGGTTCCGCGGCGCGTGGAAGCCCGGCACTGGAGCCGGTTGCCGAAGGCGTCGTGACCGTTGCTGGTCAGCGTGGCCAAGGCGCGGTCGGCGGTGGCCAGGTAGTCGCGTACGACGGCCCATACGCGGGCCTGGGAGCCGATGGGGAAGTGGACCCGGATCTCGCGGAAGAGGCTCCGTGCCGGCTGGGCGAAGTAGTGGCGGTCGGTGGCCAGGCGCTCGACGGCCCGCTCGCAGGCTCCGAGGACCGACTCGTGGCCCCGGCGGCCGGTGGCGATGCTCGGCGAAAGCTCGCGGTAGATGGCCCTGCTTACCTGGTACATGCGGTGGCGTTCTCCTGTCTGGCCGGTTGCGGCGCCCGCCACATCAACGGCTGGGGGCGAGTATTGGGCGCCTGTGTAAAGCCAAAACACCGCCTGTATTGAGTTCTTGTTAAGCCGCGGAAATGCCGCGCCGGCGGCCCGGGAATACCGCGGTCACGCCCCGGTCACGCCCCGCATGCCCGGGCGCGGGGGCTAGTTCCAGGCGGTCAGCCGGGGGCCCGAATCCCCGATCACGGTGTGGTGGCCGTCGAGCGCGGGGTCGGTCTGCGGGAAGTCGCTGCGCAGGTGCGCGCCACGGCTCTCCTCCCGCGCCAGGGCGCAGGCGGCGATCATCCCGGCGAGCGGGTGCGGGTCGTCAAGGAGCAGTTCGAGCCCCTCCCGGTCGCGCACGATGCCCGCCAGGCGCCAGACCGCCTCGCGGGTCGAGGCGTCGGGGAGCGGTATCGGAACGGGCTCGGGAGGCGCGCCAGCCGCGCCGGGTGACGGCAGCGCGAGGGCGGCACGGGCGGCCCGGGCCCCGAAGACCATGCACTCCGAAAGCGAGTTTGAGGCCAGCCGGTTGGCGCCGTGGAGCCCGGTGCACGCGCTCTCGCCGATGGCGTAGAGGCCGGGAACCCCGGTGGCGCCGTCCAGGCCGGTGACCATCCCGCCCATCATGTAGTGGGCTGCCGGGGCCACCGGCACCGGATCGGCCGCCGGGTCGAGGCCTGCGGCCACCAGGGTCTCGAAGACGTTTGGGAACAGGGTCGGGTCGATCTCCCGCATGTCGAGCCGGACCGAGTCGGCCCCCTCGGCCAGCATCTTCTCCCAGACCGCCCGGGCCACCTCGTCGCGGGGGGCGAGCTCGTCGACGAAGCGCTCATCCCGTGAATCCAGCAGCCGGGCTCCCTCGCCCCGGATCGCCTCGGTCACCAGGAAGCCTTCGCGGCCGGGAATCCCGGCAAGGGCGGTGGGGTGGAACTGGACGAACTCGAGGTCGGCGACCGGAGCCCCGGCCTGGCGGGCGAGCATGATCCCGACCCCGGCCGAGCCGGGCGGGTTGGAGGTACGGCTCCACATCGCCGCTGCTCCTCCGGTGGCGATCACCGTCGCCGCGGCCCGGATCGTGCGGCCGTCCTCGCAGACGGCGCCCACCACCCGGCCATCCTCGAGCCAGAGCCGGCAGGCACGGGCTCCCTCCAGGACGGTCACCGACTCCTCCCTCACGATCGAAGCCGAGAGCTGGCGGGCCAGGCGGCGGCCGGTGGCGCTTCCGCCGGCATGGACGATCCGGCGCCGGGAGTGGCCGCCCTCCAGCCCGAGTACGAGGTTCCCGTGGCGGTCGGCGTCGAACCGCATCCGGCGGCGCTGGAGGTCGGCAATCATCGCCGGCGCCTCCCCGGTCAGGACCTCGGCCGCGGACCTCCTGACCAGCCCCCGCCCGGCCCGCTCGGTGTCGGCAAGGTGAAGCTCCGGCGAGTCGTCGACGGCCAGGGCGGCGGCCAGCCCGCCCTGGGCCCAGTAGCTGGCGGTCTGGGCCAGGGGTGTGGCGCTCGCGACGGCCACCCGGCCTCCGAGGTCGGCCGCGACGAGGGCCGCGTAGAGCCCGGCGGCACCGGCGCCGACGACGACGACGTCCGCGTCGATCGGTTCGGGCGCGCCCATCGGGCTTACCGTACCCGCACGCCGCCCCTGCGGGCGGGCGCCATCGATTAGTTTGCGGCCCGGTGGCCGACCCCCTCTTCCGAAGCGATGCCTCGCGGCTCCACGACACCTCGGCGATGCCGGAGGTGCCGGAGCGGATTGCCCGGATCGAGGCGATCGAGGAGCTTCTCCGCGCTCGCGACTGGTGCGGTTACGAGCCCCTGGATTCGCCGGTGGCCGCCAACGCTCTCCTGGAGCTCGTGCACGACCCGGCGTACGTGAGCCGGATCGAGCAGGCCTGCACGGCCGGGGAGGCGCTGGACCCGGAGACCCCGACGGTCCCGGCGACGATGGAGGCGGCGCGCCACGCCGCCGGGGGCGCGGCGGCGATGGTCGACGCGCTTCTCGGCGGGGAGGCGGTTGGCGCATCGCTCCACCGGCCTCCCGGCCACCACGCCGGCCGGGCGAGCGCCTCGGGCTTCTGCCTGTTCAACAACGTGGCGATCGCCGCGGCCCATGCGCGTGCGGCCCACGGGATTGAGCGGGTGCTGGTCGTCGACTGGGACGTCCACCACGGGAACGGGACCGAGGCGATCTTCTGGGAGGACCCTCGGGTCTGCTTCGTGTCGATCCACCAGTCCCCGCTGTGGCCCGGAAGCGGTGCCCTTGCCGACGCCGGCAGCGGTGAAGGGGAGGGCCTGACGGTGAACCTCCCGGTGCCCCCTGGGTCGGGAAACGAGGTCTGGGAGGCGCTGGTCGCCCACGTGGTCGAACCGGTGGCCGACGCCTGGTCGCCGGGCCTGGTGCTCGTGTCGGCGGGCTTCGATGCCCACCGGGCCGATCCGCTGGCCGAGTGCATGGTCGACGAGGCGGGCTTCGCGGCGATGGCCCGCAGGATCGGCTCGACCGGGCGGCGCCTCGGGGTACCGGTCGGCGTGGTCCTCGAAGGCGGCTACGACGTCGATGCCCTTGCCGCCTCGGTCGCCGCGACGCTCGAGGCGGTCAGGGAGGAACCGGAGGACGAGGCGCCTGCGCCCGAGCCGGTTTCCAGGATGGCCGCCGAGGTGCTCGGCCGGCCGGCTTTCTCCCGCGGGTAGCGGGCCCGGCACCCGGAGGGTCGCCGGGCTTCGGCTAGGGGACGGTTGGGGTGGTAGCGCCCGCGTCGGGCACCGGGTCGACCGGCGCGTCGGGAGCCGGAGCCGGTTCGGGGGTGGCGGTCGTCGGGGCGGGCTTGACGCCCGGAGCGAGCGGCTCCCCGGGCTGCACGGTGATGGTCTGGGTGGTGGTCCGGGCGGGGGGCGGGTCGTCGCTGGTGAGCGCGATGAAGGCCGCGACCATGACACCGAGCGCCAGCGCGCCCAGCGCGAGGA
>JBJTBE010000068.1:0-7878 GCA_046091165.1 Solirubrobacterales bacterium
GCGGCGACCGTGCCGTGGCCTCCGGGGCCGCGCGGCTTCAGCCTCCCGCGCACGCGGCAGTACGCCCGCAACCCCCTGCCGCTGATGATTGACCTCTACGAGCGCTACGGGCCCGTCTACACGCTGAAGGTCCTGCACTTCAACGTCGTGATGATGCTCGGGCCCGAGGCCAACCACTACATGCTCGTCTCCAGCGCCTCCAACTTCCGCTGGCGCGAGGGGCACATGCGCGACCTGATCCCCCTGCTGGGTGACGGCCTGCTGACCATCGACGGAACGCTCCACCGCTCCTCGCGCAAGCTGATGATCCCCGCCTTCCACCGCGAGAAGATCCGCTCGGCCACGGAGATCATGGAGGAGGAGGTCGCCGCCGCGGTCGACACCCTGGTTCCCGGCCAGGTGATCGACCTATACGACTGGACCCGCCACCTGGCCCTGCGGATCGCGATGCGCGCCCTCTTCGGGCTCGATCCGGACCTCGCCCGCGCCGGCGACTTCGACGCCGCCGAGGAGTTCGAGGCCGCCCTCTCCTTCCACGCCCGCGACGTGGCCATGCAGCTGGCGCGCGGGCCGGGCACCCCCTACGCGCAGGTACTCAAGAGCCGCGCCCGCCTCGATGAGCTGGTCTATGCCGAGATCGCCAGCCGCCGCCAGAGCGGCCGGCGGGGCGACGACGTCCTCTCGCTCCTGCTCGACTCGTCCTTCGAGGACGGCGAGCCGCTCAGCGACAAGCAGATCCGCGACCACGTGATGACGCTGCTCTTCGCCGGCCACGACACGACCACCTCGACGGTGGCCTTCATGTTCTACGAGCTCTCGCGCAACCCCGAGCTCCTGGAGTCGCCGCAGATAACCCCGGAGATGATCCTCGACGAGACGCTGCGCATGTACCCGCCGGCCTACATCGGCCCGCGCAGGTCGGTAGATCCCTACGAGTTCGCCGGCGTGACCGTCCCCGGCAACGTCCACGTCAACTACTGCTCGTGGGCCAGCCACCACCTGCCCGACGTGTGGGACGAGCCGGAGCGCTTCGACCCGCTGCGCTTCACCGAGGAGGGCAAGGCCGCCCTGCGCAAGGGCCAGTACATCCCGTTCGGCGGCGGCTCACGCACCTGCATCGGCATGCGCTTCGGCCAGGCGGAGATCGGCGTGATCATGCGCTCGGTGCTCGAGCGTTTCCGCCTCGAGCTGATCCCCGGCTACGAGCTGGACACCCGCCTGGCGCCGACCCTTTCACCGCGGCGCGGGATGCCGATGACGGTGTGCGCGGCCGGGCCGGCGCCGATCCTCGACTCGAGCTCCGAGCCGGCGGTAGAGCCGGCCGTCGCCTGAACGCCCGGGCGCCCGCACGACCGACTCCGGAGACGCGAAAGCCGGCGCCGGGAAGAATCCCGACGCCGGCTCGCGTGACCGCAGGAGTTCTTCGGCGGCTAGGCGGCCGGGGCCGGCGGCTCGCCGCCGGGATGGGCCGTGCCAGGAGCCGGCATGCCCATTGAACCCTGGCCGTGCGCACCGAGCAACGCGTAGTAGACCGTCGGGACGATCACCGCAATCCACGGGTAGATGAGTACCGCCAGGAAGACGAACACAAATACCCCGAGGATCGGGACGGCAGCCGCTATCAGCCCCGCAATGATGAACACGACAAAGACGGCGATGTAGATCAGGATGGACAGACCGAGCAGCCGCCAGCGGTTGTGCTTGGTGAGCTCGCCGCTACGGCTCATCGACTCGAAGACGCCCTTGTCCTCGATGATCAGGACCGGGACGGCGACGAACCAGATCAGGCTCAGGATGATCCCCGGGATGATGAGGAAGATGAAGCCGATGAAGATCAGGATTCCGGTCACGATCGAGAGCCCGAGCAGCGGAAGGAGCCGGGGGTTGATGCTCTTGATGAGCTCGCCGACCGACCAGTCGACCTTGCCGTCCTCGCGAACGTCCTGGACGACCCGCGCAAACGCACCCTGGATGTAGAGGAAGGCCACCAGCGACGCGAGCGAGTAGATGAGGTTGATGATCATCGACTTGTCCGCGAAGTATCCGAGGATCGCGACCGGGACGAGGAAGATCAGGGCAATGATCCAGATCGTGCTGAAGGCCTTCTTCCAGGTATCGGTGGCCTCGCTGAATATTCCACTGATGTCGAAGTGGCCCGACGGACTGCTGCCTGCGGTAGTCATTTCGTTGAAATCTCCTTGATTTCAGGGTTTATAGGCCCTCTGAATCTCAGAGGGACGGAACTCCTTCGGGCAGATTCGACACTGCCGCGTCCATATCCTCCTGTGAGAACTCCGGATCTTCAAGGGTTCCGGCCAGGAAGGCATCGTAGGCGGCCAGGTCGAAGTTGCCGTGGCCGCAGAGCCCGAACAGGATCACCCGCTCCTCCCCGGCCTCCTTGGCGGCCAGCGCCTCCTCGATCGTCCCGCTGATCGCGTGGGTCGGCTCGGGCGCCGGGATGATCCCCTCGGTCTGGGCGAAGGTCGTCCCGTTGCGGAAGCACTCGTTCTGGTTGTAGGCGCGGGCCTCCACGAGCCCCTCGTGAACGAGCGCCGAAACCAGCGGCGAGTCGCCGTGGAAGCGCAGGCCGCCGGCGTGCATCGACGGCGGCACGAACTTATGGCCCAGCGTGTACATCGGCATGATTGGGGTCATCCCCGCGATGTCGCCGTGGTCGTAGGCGTAGACGCCCTTGGTGAGGGTCGGGCAGGCCGCCGGCTCGGTGGCCAGGTACCGCGTCTTGGTCCCGTCGCGCAGGTTGCGCCTCAGCCACGGGATCGTCAGGCCGCCGAAGTTGGAGCCGCCGCCGACACAGCCAACGATCACGTCGGGCTCCTCGCCGGCCATCTCCCTCGGCAGGATGCGCTCCCGGCCGATCCCCGTCTGGTGGAGCAGCACGTGACCGAGGACCGATCCCAGCGCGTAGTTGGTGTCCGGGTCCTGGGCGGCCACCTCGACCGCCTCGGAGATCGCGATGCCCAGTGAGCCGGAGTCGTGCTGGGCGTTGTCCCGCCCGGCCTGGGTCAGCTGGGAGGGAGAGCGGTGGACGGTCGCCCCCCAGGTCTCCATCGCCGAGCGGCGGTAGGGCTTCTGGTCGTAGGAGCCGCCGACCATGAAGACCTCGCACTCCAGCCCGAACAGCCCGCAGGCAAAGGCCAGCGAGGAGCCCCACTGGCCGGCGCCGGTCTCGGTGGCGAGCTTCTTGATCCCGGCCTTGGCGTTCTCGAAGGCCTGCGGGACGGCGGTGTTGGGCTTGTGCGAGCCCGACGGCGAGACGCCCTCGTACTTGTAATAGATATGCGCCGGCGTATCGAGCGCCTTCTCGAGGCGGCGGGCGCGGTAGAGCGGGGTCGGGCGCCAGAGCCGGTAGGCGTCGCGCACCTCCTCGGGGATCTCGACCTCGGGCTCGGGGGTCATCTCCTGCTCGAGCAGGCCGGGCGGGAAGATCGCCAGCAGCTCCTCCGGGGCGGCCGGCTCCTTGGTGGCGGGGCTGAGCGGGGGCAGCGGCTCGCCGGGCAGGTCGGGCATGAGGTTGATCCAGTGGGTGGGGATCTGGTCCTCGTCCAGCAGGTACTTGGTCGTCTCGTCCGACATTCCGGCTCGCTCCTTACGGTTTCCTTGGGAAGGACAGCATCCTATCCCCGGATAGCCTCCGGATGTATGGAAATTGCGGTCATCGGGGCGGGACCGGCCGGCCTGGCGTGCGCCCGGGCGCTTTCCGCGGGCGGGCACGCGGTCGTCGTGTTCGAGAAGAGCCGGGGCCCGGGCGGGCGCATGTCCAGCCGACGGGCCGGGGAGCTGCGCTTCGACCACGGCTGCCCGATGCTGGAGGAGGGTGCCGCCGTGAGCGCATTCCGCGCGGCCGGGGCCGAGGTGGAGCGGTTCGCGGACGGCGTCGTCTGCTCACCGGCGATGAACGCCGGGGCGAAGGCGCTCGCCGAGGGGATCGAGGTTCGCAGCCAGGTAGAGGTCGAGCGCGTGGCCGGGGCCCCCGGCGGCCTGGAGCTGTTCGCGGGCGGGCGGAGTGCCGGGGTCTTCGAGCGGGTGGTGGTCACCGCGCCGGCCCCGCAGGCGGCCAACCTGCTCGCCGACGTGGCGCCGGCGCTGGCCGACCGGGCCGCGCAGGCCCGCTTCTCGCCCTGCTGGGCGGTGATGGCGGCGTGGGAGGACGAGCGGCTTCCCGGCGACGTGGACCTCGTTCGCGACCCGTTCCCCGAGGCCGAGCTGGCATGGGCGGTGCGCGAGTCGGCCAAGCCCGGTCGCGAGCCCGGCGAGCGCTGGACCCTCCAGGCTGGCCCCCGGTGGAGCGAGGAGCACCTCGAGGCCGAACCGATCGAGGTCGAGCGCCACCTGCTCGGCGCGCTCGGGGGCGCCCTGCAGGCCGGGGGAGCGCTCCCCCCGCCCGACTTCCTCGCCGCCCACCGCTGGCGCTACTCGCGGGTGACGGGGGCCCTTGGGGAGCCGTTCCTGCTTGACGAGCTGGTCGGCATCGGCGCCTCCGGCGACTGGTGCGGCCCGGGCGGCGGGGTGGACGGGGCGCTGGCCGGCGGCGAGGCGCTCGCGGACGGCATAATCAGCGGGCGCCCGTAGCTCAGCGGTTAGAGCCCCCGACTCATAATCGGTCAGACGCTGGTTCGAATCCAGCCGGGCGCACTTCCAGCGACCCGCCCGCAGGGACCTGCCATCATCCCTGCGGGCGGTTAGCTCAGCTGGTTAGAGCACCTGTTTTACACACAGGGGGTCGCCGGTTCGAATCCGGCATCGCCCACTGGTCGGGCCCGTGAGCTCCTCCGGGCCTACTGGCCGGCGGACTGACTGCTCTCCGCGGTGATCACCTTCTCGAGCGCGGTGCCGAGTTCGGCCCCGTCGGCGGTGGTCAGCTCGTCGTTGTCGTTGACCTTCATCTTGACGTCGGTCGACTCGCCGGTCAGCTTGCCGGTGGCGGTGCAGGTGAAGGTCTCGTTCTTCTGCACGTTGTCCGGGCACTTGATCGTGATGCCGGCCTGCGAGGCGTCGGCCTCGGGAACGCCGGCGGCGGACAGGCCGGTCTGGAGGTTCTGGTTTACCTCCTTGTTGAGCGAGTTGACCGCTTCGGTCGGGTCGTATCCGCCACAGGCGGAGATCGCGAGCGCGACCCCCACGGCAGCGGCCACTGCCGGAACCATCTTCTTCATGCTGAACCTTTCTCCAGGGGTCACTTGCGGAGGCAAACTACCGGAAATGGGGAACGTTGGCGCGCTGAGTTGGGCCGCGACCGCTACTGGCCGTCGGCGGGGCGGTCGGCGGCCTCGCCGGACGAGGAGCTCATCTCATCGTGGTAGCGCTGGTCGAGGATGGCGCCGTAGATGAGGCCGCCGATGGCGAAAACGACGAGCGCAGTAATCGCGAATCCGACCGCGAAGAGCGCTCCGCTGCTCACGAGCGGCTTCGATCGGTCCAGTCGAGGAAGATCACGCCGAAGGCGAGGATGCTCGGGACCCAGAGGCCGACGAAGATGCCGGCCAGCTTGTCGTCGCCGAGGAACCAGAGGCCGATCGAGAGAAGCATCGACGCGAACGCCGAGACGAGAATCAACACTCGGGAGAAGTTCCGGATCTTGTTCGGCGTCATCGGACTCAACCTACCAGCCCGCTCGCCCGCCAACCACTTTGTTGCGCCACCCTGCCGGTGCTCCGGTGCGACGCGGCGGCCGCTCGGCGCGCGGCCGCTACTGGGCGCGGCCGGTCATCCGCTGGCCGAAGAGCACGAGCACGGCGGAGATCAGCCCGGCCAGCGCCATCACCGCCATCCCCCAGAAGAAGCCGGCGGCGGCGGCCGGCAGGATGATCAGCGGCGCGGCCGCCCCGCCGATGTGCCCTACACCGTCTCCCATCGCCACGCCCCGGGCCCGGGTCGCACTGGAGAACTGCTCGGCGGTGAAGACGTACATCAGGGGCACGGCGAAGCCGATCGTCGCCGAGACGATGAAGCCGAAGATCGTTATCACCGCACCGACGGGCGCCAGGCCGATCACGGCCAGGCTGACGGAGAAGACGACCAGGCCCACGCAGATCGTGAACTTGCGCTCGAAGCGCTCGCTGAAGCGCACCGAGGCCCAGGCCCCGACGACGAAACCGATCCCGCTGATGCAGAGGAAGGTGAGGCTCGTCGACAGCGAGAAGCCCTTGTCGGTGAGAAGGGTCGGCGCGAGCGTGAGCCAGCCGTAGTTGGCCACGTAGTAGATGAGCCAGATGGCGAGGAAGAGGAGCGCCGCCGTCCAGAAGGGGCGCCGGGCGGTCGCCGGCTTGAGCTCGGGCTGGGGCGGCGCGGGGCCCTGGGTGGCGGCGAAGCTCTCGGCCTCCTCCACCAGCGCGAGCGCCTCGTCCTCGCGGCCCTCCATCACCAGCCACCGCGGCGACTCGGGCAGCTTGCGCCGGAAGGGGAGAACGGCGATCCCGCCGACGGCGGCGATCAGGAACATCACCCTCCAGCCGTCGGTGAAGGTCGGGACCAGCGCCAGGGCGACGAACGGCGTGACCGCAATGCCCACGTAACCCCAGAGCACGGCCTGGGAGCCGGCCTTGCCGCGCAGGCGGGTCGGCGAGATCCCGTTCAGGTAGGCGGCCGCCGAGGCGATCTCCGCCCCGATGCCCATGCCGCTGATGAACCGGCCGACCATCAGCATGTCGAAGGAGGCGCTGAAGGCGGTGATCAGCGAGCCGATCACGATGAAGACGACCGAGACGATCAGCGCCGGGCGCCGCCCGAGCCGGTCGGCGACCACCGAATCGGAGAGCGAGCCGACCACGTAGCCGAGCAGGCCGATGCTCACCGCGTAGCCCGAGGTCTTGGTGCTGACGTCGAACTGTTTGGCGATCTCGGGCAGCGCATCGCCGATGTTGACCACGTCGTAGAAGGCAAAGAAGTAGGCCGCTCCGAGGGCGACCAGCACCCGGCGGTGGTAGGGCCAGACGCGGATCGCGTCGAGCCGCTCGATTACCGGGCTGGGGGTCACGGTGGCCATCGCCTGCTGCTTCTACCATAACTGCGGCAAGCCGCCGTCAGCCGGGCGTGACGACCTGGCGGATCTGGTCGCCGGCGGCGAGGCGGTCGAAGCCCTCGTTCAGGTGGTCGAGCGTCAGCCGGTCGGTGATCAGCTGCTCGGCGGGGAGTTCCCCTTTGCGCCAGGCCTCGAAGAGCATCGGAAGCATCTCGCGCGGCGCCGAGGAGCCGAGGTAGGAGCCGCGAAGCGTCCTCTCCTCCGCCACGAGGGAGACGGCCGGGATCGAGAGCATGGCGTCCGGCGCGGGGAGGCCGACGGTGACCGTCGTGCCGCCGCGCGCCGTTGCCTCATAGGCGGTCCGGAGCACATCGGCCGAGCCGACGCTCTCGATCACGCTCACTGGCAGCACCCCGGTAACCGAGCGGATGGCCTCGACGGCGTCCTCGCCCGGGTCGACCATCGCGGTCGCCCCGAGCTCCATCGCCTTCTCGCGCTTGAAGGCGACCGGATCGACGGCGATCACCTCGCCGGCGCCGGCCAGCCTGGCTCCCATCACCGCCGAGAGGCCTACGCCTCCCAGGCCGAAAACCGCAACGGTCGAGCCCGGCTCAATGCCGGCGGCATTCAATGCGGCACCGACGCCGGTGAGCACCGCGCAGCCAAAGACCGCGGCGGTCTCCCACGGCATGTCGTCGGGGAGCAGCACCGCCGAGCGCTCGGAGACGATCGCCTCCTCGGAGAAGGCACTCACCCCCAGGTGGTGATGGATCATCTCCTCGCCGTCGCCCTCCCAGCGGCTCTCCCCCGAGACCAGGGTGCCGGCCGTGTTGGCGGCGGCCCCCGACTCGCAGAGCGCAGCCCTGCCGGACACGCAGTGGCCACACTCGCCGCAGGAG
>JBJTBE010000069.1:0-20106 GCA_046091165.1 Solirubrobacterales bacterium
CCCGCTCGCGCCGCGTCCTCTACCTGACGACCGACCCGCAGACCGGCCGCCGAGGTGTCGACCGAGCCGGTGATGCCGGAGATCGCCAGCACGAGGACGAGGGTGAGTACCAGCGCGGCGATCGCCGCGGCCGCGACCAGCAGCCCGTCGCGCAGCCGGTGTCTCTTCTCCTCAGCCATCGCTTCCCGGCCCCGGGGGCAGCTCTCCCTCGACCCAGCGGCGCTCTGCGCCCTCCACCTCGGCCTTCCAGATCGTCGCCCGCTCCTTGAGCCGGTCGATGATCTCCCGCGCTCCGGCGAAGGCCTCCGGGCGGTGCGGCGCGCTGGCGGCCACCACCACGCTCGCCTCGCCGAGGGCGACGCTGCCGGTGCGGTGGGCGGCCGCCGCCGCGCAGAGGCCGTGCGCCTCGATCGCCGCGCTCACGATCTCCTCCATCTCCCGCCGGGCCATCTCCTCGTAGGCCTCGTACTCGAGGGCCTCGACCTCGCGGGTGACGCCGGAGAACGTGACGATCGCCCCGGCGCGCGGGTCGGCCACGCGGGCGAGGAGCTCGTCCACGGAGACCGGCTCCGGGCCGATCGCCACGAACGGGCCGCCCCCGGAGACCGGGGGCACGAGTGCCACCTCGTCGCCGGGCGCGAGCGGGGACTCGTCGGCCGCGTACTCGCGGTTTACCGCCACCAGGCACTCCACCGGGCCGGTCACCGGCGCCAGCTCGCGGCGCAGGTCGGCGACGGTGGCGCCCTCGGGCCGCTCGACGGTGATCTCGCCGGCGCCGGCGCGCTCGCGGACCACGGCAAAGAGGCGAACCCTCAGCTCCACGGCGCGCAGGCTACGGCACCACCCCGCCCGGCGGGCGGCGGTACGGTTTGGCCCATGGCGACATCCGGACAGGACGAGCGGCTCACCATCGCCCCCGTGGTCGGGCCCGAGGACCCGCGACGCTTCACCGACTCGGGGATCGAGGTCAAGCCCCTCTACGACGCGGCCGACCTTCCCGGGGAGCTCGAACTGGGCGAGCCCGGCGAGTTTCCCTACACGCGAGGGGTGCACCCGGAGATGTACCGCTCGCGCCAGTGGACGATGCGCCAGTACGCCGGCTACGCCAGCGCCAAAGAGTCCAACGAGCGCTACCGCTACCTGCTCTCCCGCGGCGGCACCGGCCTCTCGATGGCCTTCGACCTGCCCACCCAGCTCGGCCTCGATTCCGACGACCCGCTCTGCGAGGGCGAGGTCGGCCGCACCGGCGTGGCGATCGACACGATCGACGACATGCGCACCGCCTTCGACGACATCCCGCTCGACGAGGTCTCCACCTCGATGACGATCAACGCCCCGGCCGCCGTGCTGCTCATGCTCTACGACCTGGTCGCCGAGGAGCAGGGCGTGCCGAGCGACAAGCTGCGCGGCACGGTCCAGAACGACGTGCTCAAGGAGTACATCGCCCGCGGCAACTACATCTACCCGCCCGAGCCGACCATGCGGCTCACCACCGACATCTTCGCCTACTGCGCCGAAAACATCCCGAAGTGGAACACCATCTCCATCTCCGGCTACCACTTCCGCGAGAAGGGCTGCTCGGCCGTGCAGGAGGTCGCCTTTACCCTCTCGACCGGCATCGCCTACGTGCAGGCCGCCGTCAACCGGGGCCTCGACGTCGACGAGTTCGCCCCGCGGCTGGCCTTCTTCTTCAACGGCCACAACAACGTCTTCCAGGAGGTGGCCAAGTTCCGGGCCGCCCGCCGGATGTGGGCCCACATCATGCGCGACCGCTTCGGTGCCAGGGACCCGAAGTCGATGATGCTGCGCTTCCACACTCAGACCGGCGGCGTCACCCTCACCGCCCAGCAGCCGGAGAACAACATCGTCCGCGTCGCGCTTCAGGGCTTCGCCGCGGTGGCCGGGGGCACGCAGTCGCTGCACACCAACGGCTTCGACGAGGCGCTCGCGCTCCCCACCGAGCAGGCGGCCAAGACGGCGCTGCGCACCCAGCAGATCATCGCCGCCGAATCCGGCGCCGCCGACACCGTCGACCCGTTCGCCGGCTCCTACTTCGTCGAGGCGCTCACCGACGAGATCGAGTCGCGTGCCGGCGAGCTGATCGAGAAGGTCGACGAGCTGGGCGGGGCGGTCAACGCGATCGAGTTCATCACCGCCGAGATCGACGAGTCGGCCTGGGGCTACCAGGAGCGCTACCGCACCGGCCAGGACATCGTCGTCGGCGTGAACGAATACGTCGAGGAGGAGCTCGAGGTTCCGGACCTGCTGAGGGTCGACCCCGAATCCGAGCGTGAGCAGCTCGAGCGGCTCGCGGAGTTCAAGGCCAACCGCGACCAGGCCCTCGTCGAGACCCGGCTCGAGGAGCTGCGCGAGGTGGCCCGGGGCGACGGGAACCTCCTGCCCCCGATCCGCGCCGCGCTGAAGGACCGCGCCTCCCTGGGCGAGGTCTGCGGCGCCATGAAGGACGTCTTCGGCAGCTACCGCCCCACTTTCTAGGCCCGGGAGCCCGCGGGCGCGGGCTTGCAGGCGCTCCTGGCGCGAAGGAGCCGCGCGGCGGTGCGCGAAACCCTAGGGGCGATGTCCGAACACAAGGTTCAGCGCACCCTCGTAAAGTCGCCGCCCGAGCTTTGGGCGGAGGTCAGCGACCCCGAGTCGCTCGGCCGCCGGCTCGACGCCCTGGGCGAGATCGCCATCACCCGGACCGAGCCCGAGACCACCGTCGCCTGGGAGGGCGAGAACGTGAGCGGCACGGTGGTGCTCGAGCCGTCCGGGTGGGGAACGAAGGTCACGATCGAGGCGAGCCTCGTCGAGGCCGAAGCCAAGCCCGAGCCAGACCCCGAACCAGAGCCCGAGCCCGAGCCCGAGCCCGAGCCCGAGCCGGAGCCGGAGCCGCAGCCCGAAGCCGCGCCCCAGCCGGCAGCCGAAGCCCCGTCCGCGGGCGGCGGCGGCTTCTTCGCCCGCCTCTTCGGCACCGCCCCGGTGCCCGCCCCCGCATCCAAGCCCGAAGCCGAGCCGGTGCGCCCCCCGGAGGTCGAGCCGACCGTCTCCGCCGAGGATCCTGAGCCCGAAGAGCCGGCCGGATCGGCCGCACTCGACGGCGCCGCGCTCGAGGCCGCCCTCGAAGCTGCGCTCGACAACCTCGGCGCTGCGCACCACCGCCCCTTCTCGCGCTCCTGAGCGGCGCAAAGGCACGCGCAGCCCGCAGCGGCGGCTGAACTAGACTGCCGCTGCGATGAGCCGCCAGCAAAACCCCGAGACCTTCGAAGAGAAGCTCGCCCGGCTGGCCGAGCTGCGCGAGCAGGCGATGCACTCCTCGCCCGAGGCCGAGGAGAAACAGCACTCCAAGGGCAAGTACACCGCCCGCGAACGGATCGAGAAGCTGCTGGACCCGGGCTCCTTCCAGGAGCTCGACACCTTCGTGCGCCACCGCACCTACGACTTCGACATGCAGAAGAACCGCCCGTGGGGCGACGCCGTGGTCACCGGCCACGGCACCATCGACGGGCGCCCGGTCTGCGTCTTCAGCCAGGACTTCACCGTCTTCGGCGGCTCGCTCGGCGAGGTGATGGCGGAGAAGATGTGCAAGGTCATGGACCTGGCCGCCAAGATCGGCTGCCCGGTGATCGGCATCAACGACTCCGGCGGCGCGCGGATCCAGGAGGGCGTCGTCTCGCTCGGCGCCTACGGAGACGTCTTCGTGCGCAACGTCGAGTGCTCGGGCGTCATCCCCCAGGTCAGCCTGATCATGGGCCCCTGCGCCGGCGGCGCCGTCTACTCCCCGGCGATCACCGACTTCATCCTGATGGTCAAGGAGACCTCGCACATGTTCATCACCGGCCCCGACGTGATCAAGACGGTCACCGGCGAGGAGGTCGGCTTCGAGGAGCTCGGCGGGGCCATGACCCACAACTCCAAGTCCGGCGTCGCCCACCTGGCAGCCGACGAAGAGGACCTTCTGCTCGAGGACACACGGTTCCTGATGGGCTTCCTGCCCCAGAACAACCTCGAGACCCCGCCGCGCATCCCGCCGACCGACGACCCGGACCGGATGGATCCCGAACTCGACACGCTGGTCCCCGACAACCCGAACAAGCCCTACGACATGCGCACGGTGATCAAGGCGGTCGTAGACGACGGGGAGTTCTTCGAGATCCACGAGCACTGGGCCAGGAACATCGTCTGCGGCTTCGCCCGGCTGGACGGTTACGCCGTGGGCGTGGTCGGCAACCAGCCGGCGCAGCTGGCCGGCGTGCTCGACATCGACGCCAGCGCCAAGGGCGCGCGCTTCGTGCGCACCTGCGACGCCTTCAACATTCCCCTGCTCACCTTCACCGACGTACCCGGCTTCCTGCCCGGCACCTCGCAGGAATGGGGCGGCATCATCCGCCACGGCGCCAAGCTCCTCTACGCCTTCACCGAGGCGACCGTTCCCAAGATCACCGTCGTCACCCGCAAGGCCTACGGCGGCGCCTACGACGTCATGGCCTCCAAGCACCTGCTCGCCGACTTCAACTTCGCCTGGCCCCAGGCCGAGGTGGCGGTGATGGGCCCCGAGGGCGCGGTCAACATCATCTACCGGCGTGACCTGGCCGACTCCCCCACGCCCGACAGCCGCCGCGAGACGCTGATGGCCGACTACAAGGCGCGCTTTGCCAACCCGTACTCGGCGGCCGAGCGCGGCTACATCGACGACGTGATCGTCCCGCACGAGACGCGCCCGAAGGTCATCAACGCCCTGAAGACGCTACTGACCAAGCGCGTCGAGCAGCCGCGGCGCAAGCACGGGAACATCCCGCTCTGATGGCCGAGCCCGCCATCTCCCGGGTCAGCCCGGCCCCCGACGAGAAGGAGGCGGCCGCCATCGCCGCCGCCCTCGAGGCCTTCCGGGGCTCCTTTGCCGCGCCGGCGCCCGACGCCGGGCCGCAGATGAGCCCGTGGCTCCAGGCCGCCCTCCTGGACGGCGTAAACCATGCCCCCCGACCGACCGCTCCCTGGGGCTCCTGAGGGATAACCTCCAGCGCCGATGTTCGAGAAGATCCTGATCGCCAACCGTGGGGAGATCGCCATCCGGGTGATCCGCGCCTGCCAGGAGCTGGGCATCTCGACGGTCGCCGTCTACTCGGAGATCGACCGCGACGCCCTCCACGTCAAGGCCGCCGACGAGGCCTACCTGCTCGGCCCCGGGCCCGCGGCCGAGAGCTACCTCAACGTCGACCGCATCCTCGAGGTGATCCGCGAGAGCGGCGCCGAGGCCGTCCACCCCGGCTACGGCTTCCTGGCCGAGAACGCCGACTTCGCCCGCCGGCTCGAGGAGGAGGGGATCGTCTTCATCGGCCCTCCCGCCTCGGCGATCGAGGCGATGGGCAGCAAGACCTCGGCCCGCGAGCTGATGGAGAAGGCCGGCGTGCCGATCGTCCCGGGCACCACCGAGACCGTCGAGACCCTCGAGGAGGCCGCGAAGATCGCCGAGAAGGAGATCGGCTACCCGGTCGCCGTGAAGGCCACCGGCGGTGGCGGCGGCAAGGGCTTCCGCGTCGCGCTCACGCCCGAGGAGCTGCCCGACGCCTTCGAGGGCGCCTCCCGCGAAGGGGAGAAGTTCTTCAGCGACGGGCGCGTCTACCTCGAGCGCTACCTGCCCGACCCGCGCCACGTCGAGGTCCAGATCCTCGCCGACCAGCACGGCAACACGATCCACCTCGGCGAGCGCGACTGCTCGATCCAGCGCCGCCACCAGAAGCTGATCGAGGAGTCGCCGGCCCCCGAATGGATCGTCGACCCGGAGCTGCGCGCGAAGATCGGCGAGATCGGAGTCAACGCCGCCAAGGCCGTCGACTACGTCGGCGCCGGCACGGTCGAGGGCCTGCTCCAGGACGGCGAGTACTTCTTCCTCGAGATGAACACCCGGGTCCAGGTGGAACACTGCGTCACCGAGATGACCACCGGCGTGGACATCGTCAAGGAGGGCATCCGCGCCGCCGCCGGCGAGCCGCTCTCCTACACCCAGGAGAACATCGAGCTGACCGGCCACGCGATCGAGTGCCGCATCAACGCCGAGAACGCGGCCGCCAACTTCGCCCCGGCCCCCGGCCCGATCGGCCGCTACGTCGAGCCGGCCGGCCCGGGCGTGCGCGTGGACTCCGGGGTCGGCGAGAACGGCGAGGTCTCGCCGATGTACGACCCGATGGTCGCCAAGCTGATCGTCTGGGACGTCGACCGCGAGGCGGCCACGCGCCGCATGATCCGCGCCCTGGGCGAGTACGAGATTGAGGGCCTCACCACGCTGATCCCCTTCCACACCGCGCTCCTGCAGACCGAGGACTGGGCGAAGGGGACGACCTGCCGCGAGCTGGTCACCGACGAGGAGTGGCTGAAGGCCACCGCCGCCGAGACCGTCCCGGTCGACTCCGGGGACGAGGAGAAGGTCGAGCAGCAGTACACCGTCGAGGTATCCGGCCGGCGCTTCGACGTGAACGTCGTCGGCCCGCCCCCGGTCGCCGGAGCCGCTCCGGCCGCCGCGGCCGGAGCAGACGGCCCGCGCTCCAGGCGCGGCGAGCGCAAGGGCGGGGGCGCCGGAGGTCCCGACCTGCTCCAGTCGCCGCTGCAGGGCAACATGTGGAAGGTGCTCGTCGCCGAGGGTGACACCGTCGACGAGGGCCAGCTGATCTGCATCATCGAGGCGATGAAGATGGAGAACGAGATCACCGCCCACAAGGCCGGCGTGATCGCCGACCTGGCGATCACCGAGGGCGCGCCGATCTCCGCCGGCGACCCGATCGCCCGTATCGCCGCCGCCAACGGCGACGCCGGTGAGTGAGCTCTCGGTCTGGGTCGCCGAGCCGGCCGAGGCGGCCACGGTCGCGCGGCTGCTGATCGCCTTCCGCGACGACCTGGGCTACGACTGGCCCAGCGACAACGCCTTCCTGGCCGGCGTCGAGAAGCTGATCGAGGACCGCAAGAGCACCGTCTACCTGCTCGGCTCCCCGGACCCGGACAGCCCGCCGGCCGCCGTCGCCCAGCTGCGCTTCCGCCACGGCCTATGGCGGGCCGGCCCGGACTGCCTGCTTGAGGACCTCTTCGTCGAGGAGCCGGCCCGCGGCTCGGGCCTGGGCCGGGCGATGGTCGAGTTCGCCATGGCCTACGCCGGCGAGGAGCGCGGGGCCAAGCGGATCGACCTCGACGTCAACGAGGCCAACGAGGCGGCGGTGAAGCTCTACGAGTCGCTCGGCTTCGGGGTGAAGAACCGGCACGGCGGCCGGGACCTCTACCTCTGCCTGGTCCTCGACGACTGATCAGCTCTCGAGCGCTTCCAGGTTGCGCTCGTGGTTGCGCATCTGGCTCTCGCCGCTGCGCCCGGCCGGCGGCACCAGGTCATCGAGGTAGCGCAGGTCCTCCTCGAGCAGCTCGAGCGCCCGCTCGCACCCCAGCACCGGCCCGTGGCCCGGCACCACGTGCTCGGCCCGTTCGACCAGCGGCCGCAGCCGCTCCAGGGTGGCGCGGTAGGCCGAGAGCGATCCGCCGGCCTCGAAGAACGTCGGGATCTCCACCTCGGAGAGGTAGTCACCGCAGGCCAGCACCCCGGCCCACGGCGCCAGGAGCGCCATGCCGTCCTTCGTGTGGCCGTCGGCCGGATGGAGCTCGATCTCATGCTCTCCGAGCTCCAGGGTGCCCGGCACCGGCAGCGCCTGCACCTGCCCGAGAGAGAGCGGGGCCGGCCGCTCGAGGTAGTGCTGGTCGTCGAAGGAGCGCAGCGAGCGCGCTGCCGCGCCCGGCTCGGCGGTGAGACGGGCGGCCGTGGTCTCCGCGCAGCCCAGCGCGGCCCCGGGGAAGGCCAGGCGCCCGAGCAGGTGGTCCCAATCGCCGTGAGTGGCCAGCAGCCCGCTCACCGGCCAGCCGACGTGCTCGGCCACCCCGGGAAGGGCCTCGAGCTCCTCGGGCAGGAGCGGCGAGTCGACCAGGAAGGACTCCTCGCCTGCGTGGATGAGGAGACAGTTGGTCTGCCAGATCGCCGACGTGCCGACGAGCACGTCCTCGTGAACGGCGACGACCCTCACGGCGCGGCTGCGATCAGGCGGCGCCGAGCAGCTTGGCCGCCTCGAGAAGCGACTTGACCTCGGCGGTCGGCTTCCTGGCGTTCGGCTCGAGCTTGACCTTGTTGCGGTTGACCCAGATCACCGGGATCCTGGCCTTCAGGCAGGGCTCGATGTCGGCGTGCATGCCGCAGGCGATGTGGACCCAGTTCTTCCTGCCCCCCACGCGGCGGGCGAACTCGGTGAAGTGGGCCCGCTCGGGCTTGTAGGAGCGCACCTGCTGGGCGGTGACCACGAGGTCGAAGTTGAGCGGGATGTAGCGGCGCGTCTCGCCGAGCAGGCGGTCGTCGATGTTGGAGATCAGCCCGGTCTCGAACTTCTTGTCGAACCGCTTGAGCTGGAGGTTGGTCTCCTTGAAGGGCTTCCAGTAGGGGATCGAGTCGGGCAGGAAGCCGGCCCGGGAGGGCTCCAGCGGCCAGCCGATCTCCTCGGCGATCTGCACCGCCACGCGGCGCAGCACCTCGGCGTAGAGCTCGTAGGAGCCGGCCTCGATCTCGTGCTGGAGCTCGAGGAAGCGCGGGAAGATCACGCTGGTGTCCTCGATCTCGAAATCCTGGGCGGCGGCCTCCTTCTGGAAGGCGTCGATGACCCCGGTCTCCCAGTCGATCAGGGTCCCGTAGACGTCGAAGGTGACCCAGTTGACTTTCTTGGGAAGCGGCATCGGACCCCGCATTCTAGGAAGGCGCGCCCGGCCGGGACTCTCCGCTACGGTTCCGCGAGCCTCATGGACCTCCTCGAATACCAGGGCAAGCAGCTCTTCGCCCGCCACGAGATCCCGGTTCCTTCCGGCATCCCGGCCCGGACCGTCGACGAGGCGGTGGCCGCCGCCGAGCAGATCGGCTTCCCGGCGGTGATCAAGGCCCAGGTGAAGATCGGCGGGCGCGGAAAGGCCGGCGGAATCAAGATCGCCAAGGACCCGGCCGAGGCCCGCGAGCACGCCGAGGCGATCCTCGGGATGGACATCCGCGGCTTCACCGTCCACGAGCTGTGGATCGAGGAGGCCTCGCAGATCGACGCCGAGTACTACGCCTCGATCATCTTCGACCGCGCGGCCAAGGCGCCGCTGGTCATGCTCTCCACCAGGGGCGGGATGGACATCGAGGCGGTCGCCGAGGAGGACCCCGACGCGATCGCCACCCTGCACGTCGACCCGCTGCTCGGCTTCCAGCCCTACGAGGGTCGCCGCCTGGCCTACGAGGCCGGCGTCGACGCCGACGTGGTGCGCGCGGTGGGCGACTTCCTCGCCCGCCTCTACGACACCTTCGTCTCCGAGGAGGCCATGCTGGTGGAGGTCAACCCGCTGATCGTCACCTCGGGCCGCGAGGTCAAGGCCCTCGACGCCAAGGTCACCCTCGACGAGAACTCCCTCTTTCGCCACAAGGAGAACGCCGAGCTGCGCGACCCGAGCGCCGAGGATCCCCAGGAGCAGATGGCCCGGGAGGCCGGCATGGTCTACGTCAAGCTCGACGGCGACATTGGCATCTTCGGCAACGGCGCCGGGCTGGTGATGAGCACCCTCGACGTGGTCGCCCAGTACGGCGGCGAGCCGGCCAACTTCCTCGACGCCGGCGGCGGCGCCAAGCCCGAGGCGATCACCCGGGCGATCGAGGTGATCTGCTCCAACGAGAAGGTCAAGGCGGTGCTGATCAACATCTTCGGCGGCATCACCCGCTGCGACGACGTGGCCAACGGCCTCATCGAGGCCTTCCGCACCGCCCCTCCCTCAGTACCGATGGTGGTGCGCCTCGACGGCACCAACGACGAGGCCGGCCGCAAGCTGCTCGCCGAAGCCGACCTGCCGGGAGTCCACTCCGCCGCGACGATGAACGAGGCGGCCGAGATGGTCGTCGCCCTCGCGAAGGAACCGGGCTCGTGAGCATCATCGTCGGCACCGGGACGAAGCTCTGCGTATCGGGCATCACCGGCAGCGAGGGGCGCTTCCACACCCTCAACAACCGGGCCTACGGGACCGACGTGGTCTCCGGCGTCACGCCGGGCAAGGGCGGCCAGGACGTCGAGGGGATCCCCGTCTTCGACACCTTCGCCGCCGCCGTGGAGGAGACCGGTGCCAACACGGCGATGGTCTTCGTGCCGCCGCCCTTTGCCGCCGACTCGATCCTCGAGGCCGCCGACGCGGGGATCGCGACGATCATCTGCATCACCGAGGGCATCCCGGCCCACGACGAGCTGCGCGCCTACACCCAGCTGGGGCGCATGGACGGCGTCCGGCTGGTCGGCCCCAACTGCCCGGGCGTCCTCTCGCCCGGCAAGGCCAACGTCGGGATCATTCCCGCCTCCTTCTTCAGCGAAGGCAACGTCGGCGTGGTTTCGCGCTCGGGGACGCTGACCTACCAGATCGGCTACGAGCTGGCCCAGCGCGGCTTCGGCAACTCGTCGATCGTGGGGATAGGCGGCGACCCGGTTCCCGGAACGAGCTTCGTCGACACGCTCGAGCTCTTCCAGGCCGACCCGGAGACCGAGCTGATCGTGATGAGCGGCGAGATCGGCGGCGACGCCGAGGAGGTGGCCGCCGAGTACATCGCCGGGAACGTCACCAAGCCGGTGGTCGCCTACATCGCCGGCTTCACCGCGCCCCCGGGCAAGACGATGGGCCACGCCGGCGCCATCGTCTCGGGCAGCAAGGGGACCGCCGCGGCCAAGGCCGAGGCGCTCGAGGCCAAGGGCGTGAAGGTCGGCCGCACGCCGACCGAGGTGGCCGAGATCGCCGCCGGGATCCTCGGCGGCTGATCCCCGCGCCGGGCGGTAGCTTCCCCGGCGATGGGTGACGAGAAGCCACGCGACGTCCGCGAGACGCTCGGCGAGCTCGAGGGAAAGCTTCGCGACCTCGAGGGCGAGCTGCGCGAGTCGGCCGGCGGGGGCCCGGAAGCCGGCGCGGCCGCGCCGGCCCGGGCCGCGGGGGACGCACCTGGATCGCCGTCGCGGCGGCCGGCCTCCTGGTGGTCGCCGTGGCCGTCGCGGTCGCCCTGGCCTCGGGCGGCTCCGGGGAAGAAGAGCCGCCGCCGGCCGAGATCGCCCTCGACCGCTTTGCCGACGGGAGCGACGTCGCCCTGGCCTACGGCGGCCTGCCCGGCGTGCGCGCCGCCCGCGGCGACGCCGGCGCGGAGGTCTGCGTCGGCAGCGCCCAGGCCGCCCTGGTGGTCGAGCGCGACGACCCCGACAGGGTCGGCTGCCCCGGCCTCCAGCGCGTCCTCACCGTCACCGCCTCGGCCCGCGGTGCCGTCGACCCCTCCCGCGAGCGGCGCTGCCTGAGCCCCGCGGGCGTGGCCGCCGGTACCGGCAGCGCCAGCCGCAGCCTCACGCGGGCGCGCAGCGAGGCGCAGGCCTCGGCCGCGGCCCGGGCTACCGGACCGTCCCCTTCCCCGTCTGCGGCCGCGATCCGCGCCGGGCGCGTGGCCGCCGCCGAGGCCGGGGCCCGGTTCGACCGGCGCCGCGGCCTCAGGCTCGCCGCCGTGCGCAGCGGCGGACGCTGCGTGGCGCCGAGCCGCAGCGCGCTGGCCTCCGGGACCTACCCGCTGGCCACCCGCGTGACCCTGCTCGCCCAGCCCGACGCCGTCGAGTCGAAGGAGGTCCGCGCCCTGGCGGCCTCCCTGCGCAGCTCGCTGGGCGGGCCGGTGCCGGTGCAGGCCTGGGTCTCGCGCCGCTGACCGGCTGGTCCCCGCCGGCGCCGGTCGCGTAGATTGGAAGAGATGGCCGAAACGATCTCCTTTGCCCGCGGCGCCCCCTCCCTCGACATCATCGACGTCGAGGGACTGAAGGCCTCCGCCGTGGAGGCACTGGACCAGGATCCCGGAGGAGTGACCGCCTACGGCACCGCCGTGGGCTACGTGCCGCTCCGTGAGCTGATCGCCGCCGAGCACGGGGTCAAGCCCGAGCAGGTGCTCGTGACCAACGGCTCGATGCAGGCCGACGCCTTCCTGTTCGACGCCCTGGTCGGCCCGGGCGAGCCGGTCGTCGTCGAGCGTCCCACCTACGACCGCACCCTGCTGGGCCTCCAGGCGCGCGGCGCCGACATCCACATGGTCGAGCTGGAGACCGACGGGATCGACACCGCCGGGCTTCGCCGCCTGCTGGAGGGTGGCCTGCGGCCGACCTTCGCCCACATCATCCCCAACTTCCAGAATCCCGCCGGCTACACGCTCAGCCTCGAGAAGCGCCAGGAGCTGCTCGAGCTGGCGGCCGAATACGAGTTCCTGATCTTCGAAGACGACCCGTACCGGCTGATCCGCTTCTCCGGCGAGCCCCTGCCGACGATGCTCGAGATGGACGAGGGCGCCGGCCACGTGGTCTACGCCTCCTCCTTCTCCAAGACCGTCTGCCCCGGCGTGCGCGTCGGCTACCTCATCGGCCCCGAGGAGCTGATCGGCCGGATCGTCGCCGCGGCCACCAACACCTACATCGCGCCGAACATGCTGGCCGAGGCCACCGTCTACCGCTTCTGCGAGTCCGGGCGCGTCGACGAGTCGGTAAGGACGGTCAGCGCCGCCCTGGCCGAGCGCGTGGAGGCCCTCACCGGCGCCCTGGCCGAGCACCTGCCCGAGGCGAAGTTCACCGCCCCGGAAGGCGGCTACTTCATGTGGGTCGAGCTCCCCGAGGGCACGGACGTGGCGGCGATGATGAAGGCCGCGGCCGACAAGGGCGTGGTCTTCGTCGACGGCGACGACTTCCTGATCGACGGCCCGGGCAACATGCTGCGCCTGGCCTACTCCGGCGTTCCCGCCGACGAGATCCCCGAGGGGGTCCGCCGGCTCGCCGAGGCCTACCGCGAAGTCGCCTGAGCGCGGAAGGTAGGCTCGCCCGGTGAGGATCGAGCCGGGAATGCGCGCCTTCATCACCGGGGCCTCGCGCGGTATCGGCGCCGCCCTGGCCCGCGCCCTGGCCGAGCGGGGGCTCACCGTGGGGCTGGCCGCGCGCACCACCGCCGAGCTCGAACAGCTCGCCGCCACCCTCCCCGGAGAGCACGTGGTGATCGCCTGCGACGTGACCTCCAGCGAGTCGGTCCGCGACGGGCTGGCGCAGTTCGTGGAGCTCGCCGGCGGCCTCGAGCTGCTTGTGGCCAACGCCGGCATCACGCACTACGGGCCGTTCCGCGAGCAGCCCCTCGAGGAGATGCTCCAGATGAGCGAGGTCAACTGGGAGGGCACGCTCAGGACCGTCCACTACGGGCTGCCCTACATGCTCGACCGCGCCCGCGGCCAGGTGGTGATCATCAGCTCCGGCGCGGCGCTGCGCTCGTTCCCGTGGGCGGCGGTCTACGGCGGCACCAAGGCGGCCCAGCGCATGTTCGCCGAGGCGCTGCGCCACGAGCTGAGCGGCACCGGCGTATCGCTGACCACCGTCTATCCCGGCGAGATCTCCACCTCGCTCCACGACCACGAGCAGCACCGCATGCCCGACTGGTACCGGCCCGGCCAGGCCAGGGACCCGGCGGTGCTGGCGCAGAAGATCATCGAGGCCGTGGAGGAGGACCGCAGGTCGCTCTGGTATCCGCCGATCGTGCGCCTCCTGCAGCACCTGCACAACCTCGACCCGCGCATCTCGGACGCCATCCTGCGGCGCCTGCGCGGCGGGACGGTCGCCCCCCGCAAGGACTGAGGCCCCCGGCCCCGCCGGCACGCGGGGGCGCCATTAGGGTTGCGGTATGGCCGCCGCCCGCCGGCCGGTGCTGGTCGCGCCGGACTCCTTCAAGGGAACGCTCTCCTCCACCGAGGTCGCCGAGGCGGTGGGCCGGGGCCTGGCCGACGAGGGTTTCGAGGTCGACCTGATGCCGCTCGCCGACGGCGGCGAGGGCACGCTCGACGTGCTGCTCGGCGCGCTCGGCGGCCGGCGGGTGGACGTCGAGGCCCACGACGCCCTGGGGCGCCCGGTCAGCGCGCAGATCGGCGTGACCGGGGAAGGAACGGCGATCGTCGAGACCGCGCAGGCGATCGGCCTGCCCCTGATCGCCGAGGGGGAGCGCGACCCGGAGGCGGCGAGCTCGTTCGGGGCCGGGGAGCTGATCGCCGCCGCCGTCGCCACCGGCGCCGAAACGGTGGTGGTGGCCGTGGGCGGCAGCGCGACCACCGACGGCGGTGCCGGGGCGATCGAGGCGATCGAGGCCGCCGGCGGCGCCGGGAAGGCGAAGCTGGTGGTCTGCTGTGACGCGCAGACCCCCTTCGAGCGCGCCGCGATCGTCTTCGGCCCGCAGAAGGGAGCCGACGAGGCCTGCGTCGAGCGGCTGACCGCCCGGCTCGAGGAGCAGGCCGCCGCCCTGCCGCGCGACCCCACCGGCGTGCCGATGACCGGCGCGGCCGGAGGCCTGGCCGGGGGGCTCTGGGCCGCCTTCGGGGCCGAGCTGACCGGCGGCGCCGGCTTCGTCCTGGACGCCCTCGACGCCGACCGGCGCATGCGCGCCTCGCGCGCGGTGGTGGTCGGCGAGGGGCGCCTGGACATGACGACGCTCGAGGGCAAGGCCGCCGGGGAGCTCGCGGTGCGGGCCCGGCAGGCCGGGGTCCCGGCCTTCGCCGTGGTCGGGCAGGACGGCCTCGACCTGCTCGACCGCCGCATCCTCGACCTTCACGCCGTCATCGAGGCCGGCACGAAGCGCCGGCTGCGGGCGGCCGGGCGCAAGCTCGCCGAGTACCTCTAGGCGCCCCGGGGTGTATCTGGAGCCGTGCCGGCCCGCGAGAAGACCAGGAGGCCCCGCCGCGCCGTGATCATCGGCGCCGGCTCGTTCGGCACGGCGATGGCTCTGCTGGTCGCCCGCGCCGGCCTGCGCACCACCCTCCAGGCCCACACGCCGGACCAGGCGAGAGAGATCGACCGCGACCGCGAGAACCGCGAGTACCTCCCGGGGGTGGCGCTGCCGCCCGAGCTGAAGGTCGAGGCAGCCGGCGACGGGCTGGAACGGGCCGACCTCGTCTTCCTCGCCGTCCCCTCCCACTCGCTGGGCGAAGCGGCGCAGGCGCTCGCCGGCGCCGGGCTGCCCGCGTCGGCCTCCGTGGTGACCCTGGCCAAGGGCCTGGTTCCCCCGCTGGGCACGACTCCCTCCGAGGTGCTGGGCGCCGCCTGCGGGGCCGGGCGCGTGGCGGTGATCGGCGGGCCGGCCCACGCCAGCGAGCTGGTGCGCGAGGGCGGCGCGCTGGTCGCCGCCTCCCGGAACCCGGAGCTCGCGGCAACCCTGGCCTCGATCTTCAACCGCGGTGGCGTGATCTGCGAGCTCTCCGACGACCCCGCCGGCGTGGAGCTGGCCGGCGCGGCCAAGAACGCCGCGGCGCTGGCCTCCGGGGCGACCGTGGGGCAGGGCCTCAACGCGGCCGGCGCGGCGGCCGGGCACATCTTCCAGGAGGTCTGGCGGCTGGCCGAGGCCCACGGCGCCCGGCCCGAGGCGATGATCGGCCTGGCCGGGACCGGCGACCTGGTGGCCACCGCGCTGGCCCCCAGCAGCCGCAACCGCATGGCCGGCGAGCTGCTGGCCCAGGGCGTCCCGGCGGCCGAGATACCGGCCCGGATCGGCCAGGCGGTCGAGGCGCTCGACTCGGTACCCCTCCTGGCCCGCGCGCTGGCCGACGCCGGCGTGGAGGCGCCGGTGACCGGCGGCCTGGCCGCCCTGGTCTCGGGCGAGCTGGAGCTCGACGGCTGGGTGGCGCTGGTGCGCACCACGATTCCGCCGAGCGGCCCGGCGCGCTTCGGCGTGCGCCCGGGCTTCTGGGCCCGGCTGCGCGCGCGGCTGGCCAGCCTGTTCAGGCGCCCTTGAGCGTGGTGACGATCGCCTCGTAGACGCCGGCGCCGTGGGGCTCCTCGGCCACGCGCACGTGGTCGAGACCCTCGATCGCGTCGGCCAGGCCCGGGTCGCGCTCGAGTGCGTTGGCCACCAGCCAGAACTGTCCCACCACCCCGGCCACCCGCAGGTCCTCGCGCGAATCGCCGACCGCGATGCACTCCTCGGGCTCGTAGCCGCGCATGCGCTGGTGGGCGGCCACCGCGGCGGCCTTGGAGACCCCGCGGGGGCGCAGGTGGTAGGCGTGGACCTCGTCGAGCTCGGCGAGCGCCGGCGAGCGCCGGCGCACGGCGCCGTTGTCGCTCAGCTCGAGGTCGTCGTGGCCGTGGCTGGCCAGGAACTCCTCGGCCTCGCCGGTATCGACCATTCCCCTGAGCAGGTGGGAGACCTCACGCCCGGTGTGCCACGGGGCGTGGACCTCGAGGCAGCCGGAGTACTCCTCGAGCAGCAGCGCCGGGGCCCCGCTCTCGTCGATCTGCTGGTGGATGGTTCGCTCGTCGGGCTGCCAGTCGCCGGTCAGCCAGTAGGTCTCCCCTTCCATGACCACGCCGGCGCCGATCTCGAAGATGCAGCAGTCCTGGCCGAAGAGCCGGGCGTCCTCCACGGCCACCGCCCGCCTTCGGCCCGACATGACGACGACCTCCACCTCCGAGCGCAGGCAGACCTCTATCGAGCGGGCCCCCAGCGGCGTGAACTCGCCGTCGGCCCCGGCGAAGAGGCAGCCCCCGGGACCGAGAAGCGTGCCGTCCATGTCCACGTAGGCACAACGCACCGGGACGAGGTTAGCCGCGCCGCGTAGCATCCCCGCGGTGTCAGTTGCCCGATCGACCGAGCCCTGGAGCGCGATGCTCGACGCGGGCCGGCAGGACGGGCGGCTGGTCCGCGAGGCCTACGAGGGCAGCCGCGAGCCCGAGCTGGTCGACCTGCCCGACGGGCTCGCCCCCGCGGTAGGCGAAGGGCTCCGGGCCGCCGGCGTCGAGGCGCTCTACGCCCACCAGGCCCAGGCCCTGGAGAGCACCTGGGAGCAGACGACGATCGTCACCACCGGGACCGCCTCGGGCAAGTCGCTCTGCTTCCAGCTCCCGACGCTCGAGGTGCTCTGCCGCGATCCGCACGCCCGCGCGATCTACCTCTACCCGACCAAGGCGCTCGCCCAGGACCAGGCCCGCTCGCTGGCCCGCTTCGGGCTGACCGACCGCGTGCGCCCCGCGATCTACGACGGCGACACCCGGCGCGAGGAGCGTTCGGCGATCCGGCGGCGGTCGAACCTGATCCTGACCAACCCCGACATGCTCCACGTCGGGATCCTGCCCAACCACCAGGCCTGGGGAGACCTCTTTGCCAACCTGGCCCTGGTGGTCGTGGACGAGGCCCACGTCTACCGGGGCGTCTTCGGCTCGCACGTGGCCAACGTCCTGCGCCGCCTGCGACGGATCGCCGCCGCCTACGGCACCACCCCGCGCTTCCTGCTCGCCTCGGCGACGATCGCCAACCCGGTCGAGCTGGCCGAGCGGCTTACCGGCCTCGAGCCGGTGCGGGCGATCGGCGAGGACGGCTCGCCCGGCTCCAGCCGCGAGATCGCGATCTGGAACCCGCCGGTGGAGGACGAGGCCCTCCAGCTGCGGCGCAGCCCCCTGGCCGAGGCGGCCGAGATGGTCGCCAACCTCACCGCGCAGGGCGCCCGCTCGATCTGCTTCATGAAGTCGCGAAAGGGCGTCGAGCTGGTCTCGCGGATGGCCGCCGACGAGCTCTCCCGCCGCGGCCACCGCGAGCTCGCCGGCCGCGTGGCCGCCTACCGGGCCGGCTACACCCCGCAGCAGCGCCGCGAGCTCGAGCAGGCGCTGGTCGAGGGGGAGATCCTCTCGGTCGTCACCACCGACGCCCTCGAGCTGGGGATCGACATCGGCGAGCTCGACGCCGCCATCTGCATCACCTTCCCGGGCACCGTCGCCTCCCTGCGCCAGATGTGGGGCCGCGCCGGGCGCCGCGGGCGGGGCCTGGCGGTCTACGTGGCCGGTGACGACGCGCTGGACCAGTTCTTCTGCCGCCACCCGGACGAGTTCCTCGAACGGCCGGTGGAGGCGGCGATCCTCGAGTACGAGAGCGAGGAGATCCATTCCTCCCACCTGGAGTGCGCCGCCCACGAGGGACCGATCGACCCGGAGGCCGACGCGGAATTCCTCGGTCCCCGCGTGCGCGCCCACTGCGAGGCGCTGGCCTCGAAGGGCACGCTGGTCGAGCGCCGCGGGAAGTTCACCCTGCGCTCGCCGGAGGACTACCCGGCCGCCCGCGTCTCGCTGCGCTCGGCCTCGCCGGACTCGGTGCGGATCATCGACGCCGAGCAGGGCGAGCTGATCGGGACGGTGGAGACCGCGCGGGCCTGCCCGACCGTCCACGACGGCGCCGTCTACCTCCACATGGGCCGCAGCTGGGAGGTCGACTCGCTCGACGTCGAGCGCCGCGAGGCGCTGGTGCGCCCGTTCAAGGGCGACTGGTTCACCCAGCCGCGCAAGGAGACCGACACCTTCGTGGAGAAGCTGCTCGACCGCCGCGAGACGCTCGGGGTGACGCTCAGCTACGGGCAGGTGACCGTCACCGAGCAGGTGCTCGCCTACCAGCGCAAGCGGCTCTCCGACCAGGAGGTGATCGACCTCCAGGGCCTCGACCTGCCGGCGACCGAGTTCACCACCACGGCGCTCTGGTACGAGCTGGAGGGGCCGGCGGCCGGCCTGCCGCCCGAGGCGCTGCTCGGGGCGCTCCACGCCGCCGAGCACGCGCAGATCGCCGTGCTGCCCCTCCTGGCCATGTGCGACCGCTGGGACATCGGCGGCCTCTCCACCGGCGCCCACCCGCAGACCGGGGGCCCGACGATCTTCATCTACGACGGCCACCCCGGCGGGGTGGGCATTACCCGGCAGGGCTTTGCCGCCTTCGAGACCCTGGTCGCCGACGCGCGGCGGCTGATCGCCGAGTGCCCGTGCGAGTCGGGCTGCCCCTCGTGCGTGCAGTCGCCCAAGTGCGGGAACCTCAACGAGCCGCTCCACAAGCGGGGCGCCCTCGAGCTGATGGAGGCGATGCTCGCCGCCGGCGGCTGAACCGGCGCTGCAAGCTCCCGTTCACCTGACGGCGAACCGCGTCGAAGGGGGAAGCGAAAGGTTTACGCCTGCGGATGCCCCTGTCCCTGAAATCGATCCTCGCCATCGCCGCCACCGCGCTTCTCGCCCTGCCGGGAGCGGCCCTCGCCGACGGCTCGGGTGGCACCTCGCCGGACCCGGGCGGCTCCAGCGGCGGCTCGGGCTACGGCTCGAAGCTCAAGACCCTCCCCGGTCGGCCGCGCCTGGTCTCCCAGAAGCTCGTCGATTCCTCGATCACCGCCGGCTCCCGGGCCGCGGTGATCGTGAGGATCAGGCGCTCCAACGCCAAGACGGCCCGCGTGCAGGTGAGGATCACCGGGACGAAGAAGCGCAGCTACAACGCCGGGCAGGTCAAGGCCAACAGCACGCAGACGGTGCGGCTGCCGGCCCTCGGCGCCGGACGCTACGCGATCCGCGTAACCGTCCTGGGCTCGGCCGGCCAGAGCGCGGCGCGCGGGAAGGCCCTGCGGCTTACCGTCAAGGCGCGGCCCAGGCCGGTTCCGGCCCCCGAGCCCCCCACCAGCGGCTCGGGCGTCTTCCCGGTCCAGGGCGGGGCGTGGAGCTTCGGCGGCGACGGCGCCCGCTTCGGTGCCGGGCGCCCCGGCCACACCCACGAGGGCCAGGACGTGATCGGCGCCTCCGGGCTGACCATCGTCGCCCCGCTGGCCGGCGTGATCCGCTTCGTCGACTACCAGGCGGGCGGCGCCGGCCGTTACGTCGTCATGCGCGCCGACAATGGCTGGGACATGATGTTCGCCCACCTGCAGATGCGCTCGGTCGTCGTGAAGGAGGGCGAGCGCGTGAAGGCCGGCCAGAAGCTCGGCCTGCTCGGCTCGACCGGGCGCTCCTCCGGCCCCCACCTGCACTTCGAGCTCTGGCCCGACGGCTGGCGCGACAAGGCCGGGACACGGCCGATCGACCCGCTCTACCAGCTCAAGCGCTGGGCCGGATAAGCGGCCAGGGGCCCCCGCACCGGTTCCCGGCCACCACCGCGACCGCAGAGCATGGCCATCCTCGCCGTCGAGGGCTGGTATTCATCGCGGTGGGCACATGGCTGTTCCTGCGGCGCGACATTCACTGAGCACCCCGGCGCTGCCGATGCGCTTCG
>JBJTBE010000070.1:0-8164 GCA_046091165.1 Solirubrobacterales bacterium
CCGAAGAGCAGGTGGCGCCAGGTGGCCTGGGCGAAGGCCATGTGGTCTCCCCAGAGCGGGGGGAAGTCAGCGGCGGCCGGGTGGATCTTCTCGATCATCCGCACGCCCGGCCAGGACGCCAGGTGCTCGGCCATTCCCGCGGCCGGCCCCTTGGCCCATGCCGGGAGGGGCACGTAGGGCGCGACGTTGGCGTAGAGGGCACCGAAGAGCGCCCCGTTGGCCAGGTGCATCGCGGTCCCCACCAGCGGCCAGGCCCTGCCGCGGGTGGCGAACTTGCCCAGCAGCTCGACGTCGTCGTAGGGGACACCGAAGAGCCTCTTGTCGATCGGCTGCTGGATCGCCCAGGCGCCGGCGGCGACCGCCCCGGCCAGGGCGCCTCGCGCGGTTCTCTTCAGGTCGATGGCCACGGCGAGAACCTATACGCGCCGGCCGTGTAACCGGGACCACCCGCGGTGGTAGATCAGACGTGGCCGGGGAAGAGCAAGAGACAGCGCCCGTACCTGCGGGCGAGGAGGAGCTTCTGGACCGCGCGAAGGTGCGCGGGGTGAACAAGCCCTTCTACTGGCTGGTTCGCACCGTCCTCGAGCCGCCGGCCCGGGTCTATTTCCGCTTCCGCGGCGTCGGCAGGGAGAACGTGCCCAGGAAGGGGGGCGTGATCATCGCCATGAACCACCGCTCCTTCCTGGACCCGTTCCTGATTGTCGGCCTGACCCGCCGCCAGGCCTTCTTCGTGGCCAAGCGCGAGCTCTTCGAGAAGCCCGGCCTCTACGGCCGCGTGGCGCGCTGGTTCATCAGCAACCTCGGCGCCTTCCCGATCGACCGCGGGGTCGGTGACGAGGATTCGATGGCCACCGCTCGCGAGCTGATCGAGCGAGGGGAGGTGGTGATGATCTTCCCCGAGGGCACGCGCGTGCGTCCCGGGCCGCTCGGCCACCCGCGCAGCGGCGTCGGCCGCCTGGCCCTGGAGACCGGGGCCCCGGTGGTGCCGGTGGCCGTATTCGGCACCGAGAACGTGCGCCGCGGCTGGCGGGTCTACCCGCGCAAGATCACGATCCGCGCCGGCAGGCCGATGACCTTCCCCAGGACCGAGCACCCGGACCGTGAGCTCGCCGCGGCGGTCACCTCGCGGATCTGGCCTCAGGTCGAGCTGCTCTGGGAGAGCTTCGGCGGCACGCCGCCGCTTCGCCGCGCCGCGGTTGTCGGGGCCGGGGGCTGGGGAACCTCCCTGGCGGTGACGCTCCGGCGCTCGGGACTCGAGGTGGCCCTCGGCGCCCGCACCGCCGAGGAGGCCGAGCAGATCAGCGGCGCCGGGGCCAACGAGCGCTACCTCCCCGGCTACGCGCTCGAGCCCGGCACCGACGTCGTGCCGGCCGAGGACATAGACCTGACCCACGTGGACGTGGTGATGCTCGCCGTTCCGGCCGGTGACCTTCCCGCTGCCGTCGGGGAGCTGGCGCCCCGGATAGGGCCCCGGACCGGGATCGTCGTGATGTCCAAGGGCCTGGTGCCCGGCAGCGGCCAGACCCCGACCACCTTCTGCCGTGAGCGCCTGGCCGGCCACCCGGTCGCCTGCCTGGGCGGCCCGGCCCACTCGGCCGACTCCCTCGACCACGGCGCCTCGGTGGTCGTGGCCGGGGAGGCTCCGGTGTTCGTGGCCCAGCTGCGCCGCGCCTTCGCCGACGCCGGCTTCGACGTGGAGGCCAGCCGTGACCTGGCCGGCGTGGAGCTCGCCGGGATCGCGGTAAACGCCGCCGTCCTGGCCGCGATGACCGCCTCGGTCGCGGGCCCGAACGCCGCCGGGGCGGCGGCCGGGAAGGTCTTCAGCGAGGTCGCCCGCTACTCGGAGTCGCTGGGGGCAAGCTCGGCAAGCTGGACCGGCCTGGCCGGTGCCGGCGACCTGATCGCCTCCGTGGTAGCTGAAGGAGGCCGCAACCGGCGCGCCGGGGAGCTGCTCGGCGAGGGGCTAGCGGCCGGGCAGGTGCGTGAGGAGCTCGGGCAGGTGGCCGAGGCGCTGGAGTCGGTCGGCCCGCTGGCCGGGGCGATCGAGGAGGCGGGAGGGCGCTGCCCGGCCCTGCGCTCGCTGGCCGGGGTTGTCGACGGAAACACCGAGCCGTCCGCCTTTGCCCGCTCGGTTACCGAGCCGCGCCGCATCGTCGGGGCGAGGGTGGTCTGACGATGGCGGGGATAGGCTTGGCGCCGAGTGGAGAAGGAGGAAATCGACGCGCGCTTCACCGAGTGCTACCGCGCCCACCTGCGCGACGTCTACTCGTACTCCTACTACCGGGTCGGCAACCACCACGACGCCGAGGACCTCACCGAACAGACCTTCCTGCAGGCCTACCGGCACTTCGAGCGGGCACTGAACGAGTCAAACGGACGGCCGCTGCGCCCGTGGCTGATCCGGATCGCCCACAACCTCGCCGCCAACTACTACCGCGACCGGGCGCGCAAGCCGCAGGCCAACATCGACGCGATCGCCGAGCCGGGCGCGGTGCACACCACCGAGGACCTCGTCGAGGGGCGCGAGGAGCTGCGCCACGTGCTGGAGTCGGTCCAGCAGCTTCCGGAGGACCGGCGCGAGGCGCTGATCATGCGCTTTGCGCTCGACATGGACAACCGGGAGATCGCCCGCGCGATGGGCAAGAGCGACGGCGCCACCAAGGTGCTGATCCACAGGGCGATCAAGCAGCTCGAGGGAATCGTCGGCGCGCAGGCGGAGGCGTGAGGTGAGCAGCCAGCAGCCCGACATCGAGTCGCTCCTGAGGATGGCCCTCCAGCCGGTCGAGCCGCCGGACACCCTCACCGAGAAGCTCGAGGAGGACTTCCAGCGGATCGTCGACCTCTCCAGCGACGAGCTGGACTCCTGGCAGGCCGATGCCCTCCACGACCCGCGCACCTGGGTCAAGCCGGCCGCGGCGGTCGCGGTGGGCACGGTGGCCGCCGGCGCGGTGGCGATCCTCGGGGTCTCCAGCCGCCGGCGCCGCAGCCAGCCCAAGGGCGCCGACCCGGTGCGGTTCCTCGGCGAGGCGGCGACCACGATCTCCCGCGAGATCCAGCGCAGGACGCGCGGCTAGCCTCACTGGGCGCCCCTGCGGGCCCCAGCCGATGGAAGCGATCTCCCAAACCACCTGCTACCGGCACCCGGGGCGCGAGACCGGCGTCTCCTGCTCGGGCTGCGGGCGCCCGATCTGCACCGACTGCATGACCGCCAGCCCGGTGGGGATGCGCTGCCCGGAGTGCGCGGGGCGCACCCCCGGCAAGCGCGCGGTAGCCGCCGTCCAGTCCGGCACCGAGGCCCCGGTGGTCACGATCGCCCTGATCGTCAGCTGCGTGGTGGCCTTCTTCCTGACCGGTGGGATCTCCCTCACCGGCGGCCAGAACAGCCTCTTCTACCAGGGCGGCCTCAACGCCTTCCCGATCGCCGTCGAGTCGCAGTACTGGCGCCTGGTCACCACCGGCTTCCTCCACGCCGGCCTGCTGCACCTGGCCTTCAACATGATCCTGCTCTGGTTCCTGGGCTTCCAGATGGAGCCGGCCCTGGGCCACGCGAAGTTCGCGGCGATCTACTTCGTCTCGCTGCTGGGCGGCGCGTTCGGGGCGCTGCTGCTCTCGCCCGACGCGCTGACCGTCGGCGCCTCCGGGGCGATCTTCGGGCTGATGGGCGCCGCCTCGGTGATCCTCTACTCGCGCGGCATCAACCCCTTCCAGACCGGGATCGGGATGCTCCTGCTCTTCAACCTGGTCTTCAGCTTCCTGCTCTCCAACGTCTCGATTGGCGGGCACCTCGGCGGTCTGGCCGCCGGGGCGCTGGTCGGCCTGGGGTTCGTGGCCGCCGAGAGGCGCTCGATCCCGGCGATCGGTTGGGGGGTCTGCGCTGCGGTGGGGCTCGGCTCGGTCGTCGCGGCGATCGCGGTAGCCAACGCCGCCGTCGGGCCGACCGGCCTCTAGAGCTCGAGGATCGGGCCCGGCGCCTGCGGCACTGCGGCGGGGTGCAGGATGTGGGCGAGGTTCTCGAGCCCGTCCACGAGGCGGGGCCCGGGACGCGAGAAGGTCGCCGAGCCGTCAACGCAGGCGATCTTCCGGGCGCCGGTGGCCCGCAGCTGCGCCTCGAACTCCTCGGCCAGCTCGAGCGAGCGGGCCGCGTCGAAGCCGCACGGCATCACCACGACGACCTCCGGCTGGGCTGCGGCGACCGTCTCCCAGTCCAGCTGCGGGGAGGGCTCGCCGGGCAGGCCGAGCGGATCGTCGCCGCCGGCCATCTCGATGAGCTGCGGGGTCCAGTGGCCGGCCACGAAGACCGGGTCGAGCCACTCGATGGCCACCGTCCGCACGATCGGCTCGTCGGCCACCGCGGCGATCACCGCGTCGGCCCGCTCGCGCTGGGCGGCGATCAGGGCCAGGGCGGCGCGTTCGGTACCGGTGGCCTGGGCAACGGTTCGGATGTCGGCCATCGTCTCGCCGAAGGTGTGGGGGTCCAGCGAGATGAGCTGGGGAGGCTCGTCCATCTCTCCGGCCACGGCGGCGACGTCGTCGTAGCCGACGGCGCAGACCGGGCAGAGGGCCTGGGTGAGGATGAGGTCGGGCTCGAGCTCCTTGAGGGTGGCGGCGTCCAGCGAGTAGATCGCCTGGCCTTCTCCTGTCTTCTCCCGCACGGCGGCGTCGATCGCGGCGCTGTCCAGGCCCTGGGGAAGGAGGTCGGCGGTGACCGCGGTGGCCTCGGCGGCTTCCGGCGGCCAGTCGCACTCGTGGGTCACCCCGACGACCTGGTCGCCGAGGCCCAGCGCGAAGCAGATCTCCGTGGCGTGGGGCACGAGGCTGACGATGCGCATGCCGGAATCGTAGAGCCGTACACTCGCCCCATGGCCAAGCTCGATTCAGACTTCGTCCGCTCCGAACTGGAGAGCACCTCGTGGACCCAGGAGGGCGAGACGATCGTCCTGAACCAGCAGTTCTCGGACTTCGAGGAGGCGATCCAGTACGTAAACCGGGTGGCCGGGCTGGCTGAGGTGGCCGACCACCATCCCGACATCCTCGTCCACGAGTGGAACAAGGTGCGCGTCACCTGCTGGACTCACAGCGAGGGCGGGGTCACCGAGGCCGACATCAAGCTGGCCCGGCAGATCGACGAGCTCGCCTGAGCGCTAGCCACCCGCCCGCAGCGCCGATAGCATCAACCGTCACCAAGTGCCCGACGACCTTCCCCGAAGTAGCACCGCCAGGGGCTGCCGGCGATGACCGCCCTCCTGATCTTCGCCGTCATCGCGCTCCTGGCCGTCAACGCCTTTTTCGTGGCCGCCGAATTCGCCCTGGTGCGAGCCAACATCGGGCGCCTGCAGGCGGTCGCCGACGAGGGCGGCCGCGGCGCGCGATCGGCCCGCCGGGCCCTGCGCCAGCGCGAGGAGCTGACCCGCTACCTCTCGGCCTGCCAGCTGGGGGTCACGCTCGCCTCCCTGGGCCTCGGCTTCCTCGGCGAGCCGGCGGTGGCCAGCCTCTTCGAGGAGCTCCTCGGCGTCCAGACCTCCGATACCGCCGGCATCGTGATCTCGATCGCGCTGGCCTACCTGGTGGTCACCGCGGTCACCGTCGTCGGCTCGGAGCTCGTTCCCAAGGTATTCGCGATCGTCCACGCCGAGCGCGTGGCGCGCTTCAGCTCCGGGCCGCTGGGCGTCTTCGAGCTGATCCTGCGGCCGTTCATCGCCCTGCTGAGCGGCAGCGCCAACGTGATCCTGCGCGTGCTGCGGATCGACCCCTCCCAGCGCCTGGAGGAGGGCGGCACCCCGGACGACATCAAGCTGCTGATCACCCAGGCCGAGACCGGCGGCACCCTGGACGAGAACGAGGCCGACATGCTCGAAGGCGTCTTCCACCTGCACGAGCAGGAGGCCCGCCAGGTGATGACGCCGATCCCGGCGGTGGTGACCGTCGACGACACCGACGACGTCGAGACCGCCCTGCGGCGCTGCGTCGACTCCGGCCACACCCGGCTGGTGGTGATGGAGGAGGGCAACCCGGACAACGTCATCGGCACGGTCCACGCCAACTCGCTGGTGCGCCAGTACATGCAGCGCGGCCCGCAGGCCGACCTGAAGGGCCTGGTCAAGCCGGCGCTGATCCTCCCCGAGACCAAGCCGCTCGACGACCTGCTGGCCGACCTGCAGCGCGAGCGCTCGACCCTCGCGGTGATCGTCGACGAGTACGGGCGCCCGACCGGCGTGGTGACCGTCGAGGACGTGGTCGAGGAGGTCGTGGGGGAGATCGACGACGAGACCGACCCGGCCGCCGGGGCGATTCGCCAGCTCGCCACCGGCGAGTGGTACGTGCGGGGCCACGTCGCCCTTTCCGACCTGCCCGACTACGGCATCGAGCTTCCCGACGACAACGAGGCCTACAACTCGGTCGGCGGCCTGGTCTTCTCCGAGCTCGGCCGGCTGCCCCAGCGCGGCGACGTGATCAACATCGACGGCTACTCGCTGCGGGTCGACTCGGTGCGCGAGAACCGGGTTACCGCGGTGCGGATCCGGCCGCTGGCCGCCGGCGCCGCGGGGCCCGATCCCGAAGAACGGCCCCAGAACTAGACCGACCCGCACTAGGCGGGCCGGTCGGTGCGTTCTGGGAGGAGGTGCACACGCGAACCGAAGTTCGCAATGGGCATATTGGTCGGCGAGCCTGAAGGCTCCCTAAAGGTTCTGTGACGAAACTGTAAGCGCCTGTAGAGCGCCTGATTACGGGCTCAGTAGGTGTAGAAACCGGCGCCGCTCTTGCGCCCGAGCTTCCCCTCGGCGATGAGGTCCCTGACCGTCTGGGGTGGCGGGCAGCCGATCTGCTCGCCGATCGCCGCGGAGACGTCCAGCCCGACAAAGTCCAGCAGGGCCATCGGGCCCATCGGATGGCCGGCGCCGAGCTTCATCGCTTCGTCGATCGCCTCGGGCTCCATGCCGGTCTGGTCCATGTACTCGACCGCCGTGAAGAGGTAGTCGAAGAGCAGCCGGTTGACCACGAACCCCGGCAGGTCGGGCACCAGCACCGCGGTCTTGCCCAGCGCCTCGCAGAGGGCCGCCGAACGCTCGCGGGTCTCCTCGCTGGCCGCGTCGGGGAAGGCGAGCTCCACGAGCGCCATCCGCGGCACCGGGTTGAAGACGTGGAGGCCGGCAAACCGCTCGGGGATGCCGCTGGCCGAGGCCAGCTCGCCGACCGACAGAGAGGAGGTGGTGGTGGCGAGGATCGCGTCGCCGCCGACCTGGGGAAGGACCTGCTCGAAGACCTCGGACTTGACGTCGAGGTCCTCGGCGACCGCCTCGATGAAGTAGGTCGAGCCGGCCAGGTCGGCCGGGTCGGTGGTGACGGTCACCTCGCCGGGGCCGGCCTCGTCGCCCATCCGCTCGATGTTCTTGGCCACCGTGCCGCGGGCACGCTCGGCCGACTCCTCGCTCCTGGCCAGGAGCTTTACGTCCCCTGTCCTGGTGGCCACGGCGGCCACGCCGCAGGCGATGGCTCCGGAGCCGATTACGGCGATCTTCTCGTCAGGCATGGCGACGGAGGCTATACGACCCCCGGCGCGGGCGGCTGACCGAACGGTCAGGAGAGCGGGTAACCTGCCGGCAGATCCAACCGAACGAAGGGGCAGACCTCCAATGAAGAATGGCCGCGAAGTCGTGATCGTCGAAGCAGTCCGCACTCCCGTCGGGCGCGGGCACCGCGAGAAGGGTTATTACAAGGACACCCACCCCAACGACCTTCTCGGCGCCTGCTACACCGAGGTCATCGAGCGCAGCGGGATCGACGCCGGCGAGGTGGAGACGGTGATCGCCGGCTGCGTCCAGCAGTACGGGGAGCAGGCCTTCAACATCGGCCGCAACGCCTGGCTCCAGGAGGGCCTCCCGATCGAGGCGGCCGCGACCACCGTGGACACCCAGTGCGGCTCGGCCCAGCAGGCCACCAACTACGGCGCCGCCCTCGTTGCCTCCGGCATCCACGACGTGGTGATCGGCTCGGGCGTCGAGCACATGGGCCACAACCCGTTCGGCGACGGCATGAAGATCCAGCAGGAGTACGGCTCGGCCTTCACGCCCGCGCTGATGGAGAAGCACAACATCGTCGGCCAGGGCCTGGGCGCCGAGATGATCGCCGACCAGTGGGAGATCCCGCGCTCCGAGCTCGACGAGCT
>JBJTBE010000071.1:0-5127 GCA_046091165.1 Solirubrobacterales bacterium
AGCAAGGAACTGTACGCGGCCTTCAAGTGGTGGCAGGAGGAGCCGGAGAAAACCACTCCGCCCACCCCGTTCGTCCCGGAAAACCCCGAGTTCGAGAACCTGCCGAGCGAGGTACTGCTGGCCGAGGGCCAGGCCAACGACCACAAAGCCGAGGTGTCGCGCGTCGCCGCCGAGAAGGCCGACGCAGACTCCGACCGCTTCGACCGCGCCACCGTCTTCTTTGCCGTCGTCCTCTTCGTCGCCGGTCTCACGACCATCGTCCAGCGCCGCTCGATCCAGATCGGCTTCCTCGCCTTGAGTGTCGCGGGGCTGGTCGCGGGCTTCATCGTGCACGCCACGCCGTCGGCCGCCTTCGCGCTCGGCTAACCGCCGGCCGGCGCAAGTGGAGCCAGCCGGGATCGAACCGGCGACCTCCTGCTTGCAAAGCAGGCGCTCTCCCAGCTGAGCTATGGCCCCGTGCGGCGCCGAGTCTAGCCCGGCGGGTGGGCGCTCCTAGAAGTCGAAGTCGCGCGGCGGCTTGCGCTCGAACCAGAGCCGGTCGTGCTCCGGGGTCTCTTCGAGAAACTCCGGGGTCTCCTCCAGCTCGTCCCTGGCCTCTTCACCCTGCTCGCCCTCGGGGGCGCCCGGCGCATCGGCAGCCGGGGGCGGAGCGCCTACCGGGCGGGCAGGCGGTTCGGGCATGACCGCCTCCTGGGATTCCCCGACGGTGAAGGCCTGGGTCTCCTGCTCGGGAGCCTCGGCCGGGATCTCGACCTCTTCGACGACCTCCTCCTCGGTCACCGCTTCGGGCGCGACTACCACGGTCTCCTCCTCGACCACCGCATCGGGGGCCTCCAGGACCTCGTGCTCGACTACGGCAACGGCCCCCGGCTCCTCGGCGACCACGACGACCGCCTCGACCTCCTCCTCGGCGATCTCCTGGCTGCGCTCGGCGGCGATCTCGGCGGCGCGGGCCTCACGCTGGGCCGGATCCCCGAGGGCTTCGCGCTCCTCTACGGCGATTACCGCCGGGTCGGCGCCGTTGCGGCGCTTGAGGTCGAAGTGTTCGCGGATGGCTTCGTCGAGCATTCCCATGTCCGGAGAGCCTACGACATCGGCGCCGTCCCGTGGCCGCCGGAATGGAGCGGAGCAGGCGGCCGTTAGACTCAGTTGCCAGCGGGGCTATAGCTCAGTTGGGAGAGCGCCTGGATCGCACCCAGGAGGTCGCCGGTTCGAGTCCGGCTAGCTCCATTCGCTGTGGGGCCGCGGCCGTGGAAGTGGGCGATCCAGGACTCGAACCTGGGACCTCGTCCTTATCAGAGACGCGCTCTAACCGGCTGAGCTAATCGCCCGCGGAGACCGGCAGGATAGCGATGGAGGCGCCCTCCGGCGCAGCGGTCAGGGCAGCCTCGCCGCCCGGACGCGTCCGGCGATCCCCTCGGCCTCCTGCAGGCTGTCGATGGCGATCTCCGCCTTGTAGCCGGTGCCCCGGGGCCGAACCCTGACCTCCGCGCCCATCGCCTCGGAGAGCATCAGCGAGATCTCCTCGCAGGCGGCCTGCTGGTCGGGATGAACGTTCTTGCCCCGCTTGGCACCCTTCTTCCCGTCGCTCTTGTTCGAGCTGCGCGCACGGTCCTCCAGGACCCTGACCGACCAGCCCTCTTCGGCCGCCTGACGCGCGAGGCGGCTCCGGTCGCCGTTGTCCTCGGCCAGCAGGAGCGCCTTGCCGTGACCCTCGGAGAGGCGGCCTTCCTCCAGCAGGGCCAGCGCCTCGTCGGGCAGCTCCAGGATCCTCAGGAGGTTGGAGATCGCCGAGCGGCTGCGGCCCACGCTCTTGCCCACCGCCTTCTTGGTCAGGCCCAGCTCCTCGACCAGGGCGGCCACCGCCCGGGCCTCTTCGACCGGGTTGAGGTCGGCGCGGGCCATGTTCTCGACGATCGCGGCCTCCAGCGAGGCTGCGTCGTCGCGCTCTTCCACGATCGCGGGGACGCTTTCCAGGCCGGCGATCCCGGCGGCGCGCCAGCGGCGCTCGCCGGCCACCAGCTCGTAACGGCCACCGGCCACGGGGCGCACCAGGACCGGCTGCAGGATGCCCTTCTGGCCCACGGAGTCGGCGAGCGCCTGCAGGGCGTCCTCGTCGAAGCGCCGGCGCGGCTGGTTGGGGTTGGCCGCGATGAGGTCGGTCGGGATCTCCTGGAGCCGTGCCCCTTCCTCGCCGCTGCCGCTTACCTCGAGGATCGCGGCCAGGCCGCGACCGATTCCTGAGTCAGCCACGGGCTGCCACCTCTCTTCCTAGTTCGAAATAGGCGCCGGCACCGGCGCAGTTTGGGTCGTGGTGGGTCACCGGGCGGCCGTAGCTCGGCGCCTCGCCGACCTTGACGTTCCGGGGGATCACCGTCTCGAAGACCAGCTCCGGGAAGTGCTGGCGAACCTCGCGCTCCACGTCACGTGAGAGCTTGGTGCGCCCGTCGTGCATGGTCAGGAGCATTCCGGCGATCACGAGGTTGGGATTGAGCTCCCGCTGCACCAGCGAGAGGGTGTCGAGCAGGCCGGCGAGCCCCTCGAGCGCGAAATACTCGGTCTGGACCGGCACGATGACGCGGTCCGAGGCGGCCAGGGCGTTGATGGTCAGGGGGCCGAGCGAGGGCGGGCAGTCGATCACCACGTAGGTGGCCTCATCGCGGAGCGGCGAGAGGCCCTCCCGAAGGCGCGTCTCCGAGCCGGGGGTGCGCGGCAGCTCGACGTTGGCCGCCGCAAGGTCCGGATGGGCCGGGAGCAGGCGCAGGTTGTCGATCGAGGTGGGCTGGAGGGCCTCGCTCGCGGTTGCGCGGCCGGAGAGCACGTCGTAGAGGTTGGGGACGGTGAGCTTGGAGGCGCCGAGGGCCACGGTGGCGTTGGCCTGGGCGTCAGCGTCGACCAGGATCGTCGGATAGCCCGCCTCGGCAATGCACGCGGCGAGGTTTACCGCCGTCGTGGTCTTGCCGACCCCGCCTTTCTGGTTGGCTATCGCGTAGATCGTGCCCACGCGGCCCAAGCTACCTGCGCAATCGGTCGGGAAATCGGCGTGGACGCAAACCGTTCGCATACGAACCGCACCGTCTTTCCGGGCTCAGGCGGGGCTCAGGGGCCCAGCGGACGCTTCCGCGCCGCCCCCGGACGGCGGGGAAAGCGCTCGGGCGTAGGGGCGATCTTCTCACTGACCACCAGGTGCCGCGCCCTCGCGCCGCGCACCTCACCCTCCCCCACCGGTACCCAGGCCGGCTCGGAGAGGCCGAGTTCGGATGCCGCAGCGCTTCCGGCAGCCGCCTCGCCTTCGTCCTTCTCTCCCTTCCAGGCCACCGCGCTCCCCGACAAGGCGAGCAGCGGCGCCGCGTATTCGAGGACGAGGGGAAGCGACCCCAGGGCGCGCGCGGTGACGACGTCGAAGCCGGGATCGGCCGTCACCTCCTCGGCGCGGGCCGCCAGCACCCCGACGTTGGCGAGTCCCAGCTCCAGGGCCGTGCGCTCGATGAACGCGGCCTTTCCGCCCACGCTTTCGACCAGGGTTATCTCGGCTTCGGGACGGGCTATCGCCAGGATCAGGCCGGGAAGGCCGCCGCCTGAGCCGATATCGGCGATCCGCCGGGCCGAGGTCACCGCGGGGACGAGAAGGCCGGTGAGGGAGTCCGCGATATGGATCTCCACCGCCTCCTGCGGGTCGCGGACGCTGGTCACCGCCGAAGGCTCGCCGGCAAGCAGCTCGAGGAGCTGGACGAACGACTCCGACGCATCCGGCGGCAGCTCGAAGCGCTCGCAGAGCTCGGCGCACCGGTCTTGAACGCTCATCGCGGCCATTGTGCCGCGCCGGTGCGTTTCACGTGAAACGCATACCCGATAAGCCGGGAACCGCCGTGAATCAGGGGATGACCGGGCTGATTACGAGATAACGGCGAGGCTCGTCGCCCTCGCTGTGGGTCTCGATGTCCTCGCGATCACGAAGATGCTGGTGGACGATCCGCCGCTCGGCCGCGCTCATCGGCTCCAGCGAGACCGGCCGCTCCTCGCTGAGCGCCGTCTCGGCTGCCTCGTCGGCTTCCTCCTCCAGCGCCTCCCGGCGGCGCTCGCGCCAGCCGGCGGCGTCGATGGTGACGCGCACCCGGTCGCCTTCGCCGGTGTCGCGCTGGACGATCCGGGTGGCCAGGTGCTGCACGGCATCGATCGTCTGCCCGCGCCGGCCGATGAACAGGCCGAGGTCGTCGCCGTCGAGCTCCCCAAGGATCCCGTCCTCGGTCTCGGTCACCTTGATCTCCGCGTCCAGTTCGAGGCTCTCGACGATCTCCTCGAGGAGGTCGCGAACCCGGTCGACCGCTTCTTCTCCGGTAGCCATCAGCTTCTCTTACCGGAACGCTTCTTCTTCTTGCGCGGAGGCGGGGGCGGAGTGGCCTTGCTCGCGCCGGCCTTGCCCTTCGCCTTCGTCTTGGCCGAAGATGAGCCACCACCGGCCGTCGCGCCGGCCGTAGCCAGCTCCGGCTCGCCGCCGAGCCAGGTGGGCAGCTGTCCGGTGGCTCTCTTCAAGAAGTACTGCTGGCCGACCGTCCAGAAGTTGGTGGTGATCCAGTAGACGAGCAGCCCGGTCGGGAAGCTGCGGATGAAGATCACGAAGATGAAGGGCAGCGCGTAGGTGATGATCTTCTGGTTGCGATCCACCGAGGTGGCCATGAGGATGCTCGAGAGCAGTTGCGAGCCGACGTAGAGAACGAGCAGCACGATCAGCACCCACGTCGGGTTGAAGCCCATGCCCCCCGGGGCGGTCAGGTCCTCGATGAAGAAGAACTTGGCGGGTCCGCCGACCGGACTGAACTTGTCGACGCAGTAGTTGTTCTGGATGAACTTCTGGGTGTTGTCGGCGATCGACGGGCAGATGTCGATCTTGAGGTCGACCCGGAGCATGTAGAAGAGGGCCATGAAGACCGGGATCTGGGCCAGGAGGGGCAGGCAGGAGCCAAACGGGTTGACGTTGTTCTCGGAGTAGAACTTCATCATCTCCTGGTTGAGGCGCTGCTTGTCGTCCTTGTACTTGGCCTGGAGCTCCTTGATCTGGGGCGCCAGGTTGCCGAGGGCCTGCATCGAGCGGAACTGCTTGATCGTCAGCGGCAGCAGGATGATCCG
>JBJTBE010000072.1:0-5433 GCA_046091165.1 Solirubrobacterales bacterium
ACCTCGACGACCCGGAACCCCTTCTTCATCGCGCGGTAGGTGAGCTCGACCTGGAAGGCGTAGCCGCGGGAGCGAACGGTGCCCAGGTCGATCGCCCGCAGCACGTCGGCCCGGAAGCACTTGAAGCCGCCGGTCAGGTCCTGGACCGGGAGGGTGAGCACGCCCTGGGCGTAGAGCGAACCGCCGCGGCTGACCAGGCGCCGCAGCGGGTTCCAGTTCTCGATTCCGCCGCCCTCCACGTAGCGCGAGCCCAGGGCGAGGTCGGCGCGCCCCTTCAGCACCTCGTCGAGCAGCGGGGTCAGGTCGGCCGGGTCGTGGGAGAAGTCGCAGTCCATCTCCAGGCAGCAGGAGGCATCGCGGTCCAGCGCGTACTCGAAGCCGGCGATGTAGGCCGGCCCGAGCCCCTCGCGGACCGGGCGGTGGAGAACCTCGACCTCTTCGAGCTCCCCGGCGAGCCGGTCGGCGATCTCGCCGGTGCCGTCGGGAGAGCTGTCATCGACGACGAGGATCCGGTAGCCCTCCGGCGAGGCGGCGGCCAGGGCCGGCCCGGCGGCCTCGACGATGCCCTCGAGGTTCTCGGCCTCGTTGAAGGTGGGGAGGATCAGCCAGGGCAGCGAGGCCATTGGCCTCAGGCTACGCCAGTTCCGCGGCGGTGAGCCGCGCCAGCAGCTCCCCGCTCACCACCCGCTGGACCGCCTCGCGGCGGTGGGGGGCCAGCTCCCGGGCGGCGCGCGCGGCGTAGTCGGGCGCCGGATCGTCCAGCGCGGTGCGGATTGCGCCGGCCAGGTCGTCCCCGGCCAGGCGCGGGTCGAGCCGCTGCGCGATGGCCAGCGCCGGGTAGGGGCCGGGCGCCTGCGTGGTGACCAGCAGGCAGCCGTCGGCGAGGGCCTCCAGCTGGGCGATCCCGTGGTCCTCCTGCCGCGGGGCGGTGACGAAGATCCGGGAGCGGCGCAGCAGCGCGCGGTACCCGTCACGGTCCAGCAGGCCCGGCGCCTCCACGCCCTCGGGCAGCTCGCCCAGGCGGCCGGGCTCGACGCCGCAGACCAGCAGCCGCTCGTCCCCGCGCCGGGCACGGGCCCACGCCTCCAGTACCCGCTCCAGGCCCTTCTTCTCCGGGTCGGCGGCGTAGGTGATCGCGGCAATGTCCCTCTGGGCGGGCGGCGTGAGCGGGCCTGAGGAATCGACCGGGATCGGCACGACGAGGCTGCGCAGGCGCAGCTCGGGGTACGGGTCGAGCGAGTGCTCGTCGGTGGGAATGAGCAGGGGGGCCTGGGCCAGGCGCCGGGCCTCCCGCGGGCGCTGCCAGAGGCCGTGGCGGCCGGGCCGGTTCTCGGCGGCCGTGGTGTCGAGCCGGATCGCCCCGGGCACGGGGGCCAGGAGGGCGGCGGTGACCGTGGAGTAGATGACCGCGTCGGGCGTGGAGCCCGCCAGCGCCTCGCGCGCGGCGCCGGCGGCGGCGCGGGCCTGGGCGAGGTCGGTCAGCGCGAGCGTGCGCACGCTGCGGGTGGCCGGCGTGCGGACGAGCTGCACCTGCGCCCCGGCCGTCTCGAGCATCTGCGCCAGTGCCTCGTCGGAGGCGCGCAGGCCGGCGGTCGTCCCGAGGGAGACCAGAAGGACCCGCGGCCCGCTCACGCCGCGCCCCGCGGCTCGGCGCCGCCTTCGCGGCGCAGGCCGGGCGTGCGCACGAGCTTGACCGGGCCGAAGGCCGAGCTGCGGGCGACGAAGAAGACCACGCCGTCGCGCTGCTCGATCGCGGTTACCGCCGCGTCCTGCCGGCGCCAGCCCAGCGCCCAGATGATCCCGAAGCCGGTGGCCACCGCCGCCACCTGGGGAATCCAGATCGAGCCGATGGCGGCGACTCCCCCGGCGAGCAGCAGCGGCCAGATCCGGGAGAGGAGCAGGCGGCCGGTTCCCAGCTCGGGGAGCGAGGTCTCGGTGCGGGCCTCGCGCAGCGAGCGCTCGACGCCGGCCGTGGGCCGCGTGTGGCGCCCGAGCCAGGCGCCGATCACCACCGCCAGCGCCCACCAGCCGGCCGCAAAGAAGATCAGGGCGGTGTCGTCCTGGGCGTTGGCCTGGATCACGGTTATCACCGCGAGGACCGTCGCCGTGGCGGCGCTGAGCAGGACCGTCGCCTTGAGGAGGTCCACGAACCTCACGGCTCAGGCCCGGGCGAGGATCGAAAGCAGCTCGCGGACGCCCTCGTCGCCGTCGACCGCCACGTCGGCGCGCTCGAGCAGCTCGGGCGGCGCTTCGTCAGAGTTCACGGCCACGCAGACCGCGCCCTCCAGCTCTCCCGAGGCGACGAGCTCGCGCAGGCCGGTGAAGGCGTCGAGGTCGGTGCGGTCGTCGCCGGCGTAGAGGGCCCAGGCGGCGCCGACTCCCTCCAGGAGCGCCTTGACCGCCCCGTCCTTGCCGGCGGTCACCGGCGGGCGGATCTCGATCACGTTGCGGCCGCGGTGCAGGTGGAGCCCCTCGTCGCTGGCCTCCTCGGCGATCCGCTCGGCCAGTGCGCGGGCGCCAGCCTCGTCGTCGACCCCGCGCCAGTGCAGGCCGACGATGGTTCCCTTGTCCTCCACGCGCAGGCCCAGCTCGGCGATCTCGGACTGGTCCTGGCGGGCGACCACGCCGTGGACCTGGGCCATCCAGCGCTCGGCCTCCGGGTTGACCTGCGCCTCGCGCGAGCCTCGGACCAGCAGCTCGAGCCCGTGGTTGCCGGCGTAGGGGATCGAGCCGATGGCGACGATCCGCCGGGCCTCGGAAGCCTGGCGGCCGCTGACGCAGCCGACGAGTGCGTAGGCGGCAGTGCAGTCGACCAGCAGGCGGCGAAAGAGCTCGCTGACGCTCGCGTCCTCGGGGTCGCGCACGATCGGCGCCAGGGTGCCGTCGACGTCGAGGAGGAGGGCGGCGCGGGCCGGATCGGCGACGATCGGCGCAAGTGCCTCTTCGAGCGTCATCTCCCCGGACATTCGAATACCTAGTATGAAGCCATGAGCCGCGGTCGCCTCGTCCAGCTCGGCCTGGTCGGCGCGGCCGCCGGGCTGTTCAGCGGCCTTTTCGGGGTCGGCGGGGGCGTGGTCATCGTCCCGCTGCTCGTTCTCTGGCTCCTGTTCGACGAGCGAACGGCGACCGGGACCTCGCTCCTGGCGATCGCGGTGGTGGCCGTCGTCGGGGCCGCGGTGCAGGAGGTTGCGTATGGGAACGTTCTCTTCTGGGACGGCGTCCTGGTCGGCCTGCCCGCGGTCGCCGGGGTGCTCTTCGGGGTCTGGCTCCAGCACCACATCCCGGCCGCCTGGGTCCGGATCCTGTTTGCGGTGCTGCTGGTCGGCACGGCGATCGCGCTGGTGGCCGGCAACGGCTGGGAGGCCGCCGCCGGCTCCGGCGGCGGGGCCGGCTACTACCTGGCGGCCGCGGCGATCGGCCTGGCCGCCGGCGTTCTCTCCGGGCTGCTCGGCGTGGGCGGCGGTGCCTTCTTCGTGCCGGCGCTGATCCTCGTCCTGGGCCACGAGCAGGTCGACGCCGAGGCGACCTCGCTGCTGGCGATCATCCCGGTCTCGCTGGTCGGCGCCTGGCGCCAGCACCGCTACGGCAACCTCGACCACCGGGCCGGGCTGGTGATCGGCGCGGTGGCGATCCCGTTCGCCGTGATCGGGGTGGTGGTGGTCAACTCGGTCCCGGGCCGCGCGGTCGAGATCGCTTTCGCGCTGCTGCTGCTCTATGTCGCCTGGCAGATGGGCCGCGGGGGCCTGGCCGAGCTGCGGGAAGGCCGAGAGCCGACCGGGCAGCCACCCGGCACAAGCTGAACCGCCATCGGCTACGGTGGCCCTGATGCCCCCGATCATCTGGGAACACCGGCCCGAGCGGCTTCGTGCCCCGGCGATGGTGTGTGCCTTCGGCGGCTGGAACGACGCCGCCGAGGCGGCGACCGCGGCGGCCACCTTCGTGGGCGCGGCCACCGGCGCCCGGCGCTTTGCCCATCTCGATCCCGAGGACTTCTACGACTTCCAGGCCACTCGCCCGCAGATCTCGCTGGTCGACGGGGAGGCCCGCCAGGTGATGTGGCCGACGGTGGAGATCGCCTCGGCCCGGGTGCGCCGCGCGCCGCGTGACCTGGTGATCGTCACCGGCCCCGAGCCCTCGATGCGCTGGCGGGGCTTCTGCGAGTCGATCATCGACCTGGCCGAGGCGCTCGACGTTCAGATGGTCATCTCCCTCGGCGCCCTGCTGGCCGACGTGGCCCACACCCGCCCGGTGCCGCTGGTCGGCATCACCGGCGACGAGGCCCTGGCCGAGCGGGCGAGCGTCTCGCCCCCCTCCTACGAGGGCCCGACCGGCGTGACCGGCGTCCTCCACGGGGCCTTCGAGGAGTCGGGGATGCCGGCGGTGAGCGTGTGGGCGAGCGTTCCCCACTACGTCGCCGCGGCCCCCAACCCCAAGGCCTCGCTGGCGCTCGTGCGCAAGGTCGAGTCGATCGCCGGGGTCAGCGTCGACGCCGGTGAGCTCGAGTCGGCGGCCGCCGACTACGAGCGGCGCGTGAGCAGCGCGGTGGCCGGCGACGAGGAGGTCCGGCGCTTCGTCGAGCGGCTCGAGGAGGCCGCCGACGCCGAGGCCGAGACGGAGACCGAGGAGGAGGTCCCCTCGGCCGACGCGCTGGCCCGCGACTTCCAGCGCTTCCTCAACCAGCGCGGCGACGAGTCCTAGCGGCGCCCCGCCTCGCGGGGCCCGCGCCGGCCGGGCCGGCGCTCAGCGCTCGGCGGCCGGGCAGGCGATCTGGAAGTCGCAGATCGAGCAGGCGGCGATGCTCGGCGTGGGCTCGAAGCCCTGGGAGGCGATGCCGCCGGCCACCTCGAGGACGGTCTCGCGAATCCAGTCGCGATCGATCTCCGCGGCCGGCAGCGGCACCTTCTCGTCGTCGAGCACGTAGTGGTAGGTCTGGCGCTCGGACTCGACCTTCCACGCCTCGCGGGCGGCCAGCGCGTAGAGGGAGAGCTGGACGTCCTCGCGCAGCTCGTCGACCGGGCGGGGGCGGCCGGTCTTGTAGTCGATCAGCTCGTAACCGCCGCCGGGGAGGCGGTCGACGCGGTCGACCCGGCCCCGCAGCGTGTGCTCGTCCAGGCGGAACTGGAACGGCTTCTCGAACCAGACCGGCTCGCTCTCCTCGTCGCGGGTGCGCGCCTCGTAGAGCCGCAGGGCCTCCTGCGCCTTGGCCCGCAGCTGGCGCTCCTCGTCGCTGTCGCCCAGGCCGCTGCGCCGCCAGCTGGTGTCCAGCAGCTCGAGCAGCTCCTCGAGCGAGCCGCCGCCGGACTGGTGGTAGCGCTCGAGAACCTGGTGGAAGACGATCCCGAAGCGCTGGTTTAGCGTCGGCTCCTGGGGGATCCGGTAGACGCGGGCGAACTTGTAACGCAGCGGGCAGGAGCGGTAGGTCTCGATATCCGA
>JBJTBE010000073.1:0-6459 GCA_046091165.1 Solirubrobacterales bacterium
GCGCCGAGCTGCTTGACGAGCTCGCCCTTCTCGTCGGAGGAGACGACGCCGACGCTCTCGGCGCCGGCCGCCTTTACCAGCTGGGTGGCGAAGACGCCAAGGCCGCCGGCGGCGCCCCAGATGAGGACACGGTCACCGGCCTGGAGGCGGGCCCGGTTGAGGAGCATCCGGTAGGCGGTGAAGTAGGTGAGTCCGTAGGAGGCGGCCTCCTCCCAGGAGAGCGCCTTGGGCTTGGGCAGCAGCTGCTGGGCCTGGACCTTTGTGAACTCGGCGAACGAGCCCCAGGTCGTCTCGTAGCCCCAGATCCTCTGCGAGGGAGCGGCCATCGGGTCGAGGCCGTGGACCTCGGGGTCCTCGTAGGAGGTCTGGTTGCAGTGGATGACAACCTCGTCGCCGGGCTTCCAGCGAGTCACGCCGGGGCCCACCTTCCAGACGATCCCCGAGGCGTCGGAGCCGCCGATGTGATGGCCGTACTCGGGGTGGTCGCCGTACCCGAATATCGATACCGGCTCGCCGAGGGCGGCCCAGACGTTGTTGAAGTTGACGCCGGCGGCCATCACCCGGACGATCACCTCGAAGGCCTCGGGCTCGGGAACCTCGATCTCCTCCACGAGGAAGGCGTCCTTGGGCTCGCCTTCGCGCTCCTGACGGATGACCCAGGCGGCCATCGTGTCCGGGAGCTCGCCCGGCTCGGTCCTGACTTCGCTGATCTGGCTGGTATCGACGCTCATGGGCGCCCATACTACGGTCCCGGCGGCGTCTCCGGCCATGCGGTCCGGACCCGCCCGGATAATCCCCGTGTGGAACGCGACGCGGCGGCCCGGCCGGCCGACCAGGCTGGGGAAGCACCGGGAGGCCCGGACGGGTTCGACCGGACCCGGGCCCTGGCCCTGAGTGACGGGATCTTCGCCTTCGCCCTGACCCTGCTGGTGCTGAGCATCTCGGTCCCGGTGCTCAAGGACGCCAGCAACAGCGACCTGGCCCAGGCATTGTCCGACCGCTCCGGCGAGCTCGTCTCGTGGCTGATCAGCTTCCTCGTGATCGGGATGTTCTGGATCCGGCACAACGCCTTCATGCGCCGCGTCGTCCGGGTCAACGGCACCTTCCTCGGCATCAACCTCGTCTTCCTGGCGCTGATCGCCTTCTTCCCCTACCCGACCGAGCTTCTCGGCCAGTACGGAAACGCCGTCGCCCTCTCCTTCTATGCCGTTGTCGTTGCCCTCCTGATCGGCGCCAATGCGCTGGTCGCCGATTACGCCCTCACGCACGGCCTGACCGACGACCACGAGAGCCAGAGGAGGAGGCGCCAGAGGCTCTTCGATTCGCTGATCCCCGCGGCGTTCTTCCTTGCCTCGGTGCCGGTGGCCTTCACTGCCGGGATGACCTACGTCTACCTGTGCTGGATTGCCATCTTGCCCTTCGGCGCGGTCGTCGACCGCCTGCGCGGCCGGCAGGACGCCTAGGGCAGCATCAGGTCGTTCTGCGAGCTCGGCCGCTCTGGGCCGACATAGAGAACCTCGGGGTCGATCGACTCGTCGTCGACGGTCACCGACCAGCTCGAGCCGGGCTCGAGGTTGGCCCGCAGCAGCGCATTGACGCCCGGGGGAAGGGTCGCGCTCTGGCCGGCCCCGGCATCCTCCTGGCCGGCGGTGCCTGCCGGGGCGTTGGAAGCGAAGGTCACGCGCCTGCGGGCCTCGCTCTCGTTGGTGACGGCGAGAGTCACGGGGCCGCCGCCGATCTCCGAGGGGGAGAGGATGATCCCGTCGTCGGTAACCGCGGCGCTGATCAGGGCGGGAGCGGGCGGCCGCAGCTCGGAGGTGCGCTGGCCGCCGCCGTCCCCGCAGCCGGCCACCAGTGCCGCCGAGGCGGAGATGGCCAGAAGGAGTGTCGTCTTGCGGTTCGCCATCTTCTGTTCACGGGCGCCGCCCGGGCGGGCGGTGGCCACAGGCCGAACCTACCCGAGAATCAGAGGCCGATGCTGGAGTGCTCCGGCTCGGCTTCGCGGGAGATCGCCAGGAGGTCGGCCTGGAGCCGGTCCCAGGCGTGCTGCTCGGCCTCCTCGTAGTCGCCGCCGTCGAGGCCTTCGAGGTCGCTGCGGTAGCGCTCCCAGGCCGCCAGTTCACGCGGGTCGGTGGTCGGCTGCTTCTCGATCGCTGGGCTGGACACGAAAGCTCCCCTCCTCGGTTGGGGGCAATGTACTGGCGCCGGCGGCCGAACCGTGAGCGGCGGGGCGTCAGCTGCCGGCAGGGCCCAGAATCTCGGCTTCACCGCCGGTCCGGGCGATGGTGAGCGATGAGCCGTCCGGGGCTTCCCGGCGCACGAGCGCGAGTCCGATGGGCCCCCGCTCGGGCGAATCGGCAACGCTGGTCAGGGTGCCCACCGCGCGGCCGTCGAAGGAGAGCTCGTCGCCGGGCGCGGCGCCGGCGTCCACGGCCAGCAGGCAGAGGCGCCGGTTTGGCCGCCCCCGATAGTGGAGGCGGGCGATGGTCTCCTGGCCGATGTAACAGCCCTTCTCGAAGTTGACCAGGCGTTCGTTGAGGCCGGCCTCCTGGGGGATGACCGTCTCGTCGAGGTCAACCCCGTAACGCGGGCGGCCGCTCTCGACCCGGGCCAGTTCGGCGAGCTCCATGCCGGCGGGCACGGCGCCGGCCGCCTCGAGAGCCTCCCGGACCGCTTCGGCGTCGGCTGCCCCGCAGAACACGTCGACTCCGAGGTTCGTGGCGGCGAGCAGCACCTCCGACCCGCCCAGCTCACCGGGGGCGCTGTCGCACTCCGCCTCGCCGAGGCCGGTGGCGCCGGCAACCTCCCGGGAGAGCGGGCCCAGGAGGGAGAACTGGGCGGTCTCAAGCGTGCGCTTGTGGAGCTCGGCCTCGTAGCCGACCAGCCCGTGGCGAACCAGGTCGAAGACCGGCTGAAGCGACTCCCGCTCCATGTCGAGGAGCAGCTCGTCCCCGGTGTACAGCACGCGGATCTCGCCGAGCATCCGGCCCTTGGCGGTGCAGCACGCGGCAAAGCAGCCGGTCCCCGGCTGCAGGCCCTCGATGTCATTGGTGGCGAGGGCCCCCAGGGCCTCGCGGGCCTGCGGGCCCGAGAGCGCCAGCCGTCCCAGGTACGAACGGTCCACGAGCGCTGCGCCGCTGCTCAGGGCTTGGATTTCGGATGGGTCGGGCGCCGGCGCGGTCACTGGGCCGAAGGATATGGCGGCCCCGGGAGCGCATTGAAGTTCATCAGGCTTGATTCAAGGATTAGGCATGCCATAATCTGCGCGTGAGCGTCTCGGCCCGTCCCAGCCCCGCCGTGGAGGACTACGCGAAGGCGATCTACTCGCTCGAGCGCGCCGGGGAGGGCGCGGTTACCACCAGCGACCTCGCGGCGCGGCTGCGCGTAAGCCCCGCCTCGGCCTCCGGGATGGTCAAGCGCCTGGGAGAGATGGGCCTGGTGGCCCACGAGCCCTACCGGGGCGTCTCCCTCACGCCGGCGGGCGAGCGGGTCGCGCTGGAGGTGATTCGCCATCACCGGCTCCTCGAGCTCCTGCTGGCCGACCTCGGCGTGCCGTGGGACCGGGTTCACGAAGAGGCCGAGATCCTGGAGCACCACATCTCCGAGGAACTCGAGGAGCTGATCGCCGCCCGCTTTGACGACCCGAGCCGCGACCCGCACGGAGACCCCATCCCCTCGGCGGACCTGAGGATCGAGGAGGGCCCGTCCACCCGGCTGGAGGCGATGGAGCCCGGGGACACGGGGCTCTTCGCTCGCGTCTCCGACTCCGACCCGGAGGTCCTGCGGCACCTCGAGGAGCTGGGCATCGCGCCCGGCATCGCCTTCACGGTCGTGCGCCGGGAGCCGTTCGGGGGCCCGCTGCTCGTCGACTTCGGGCCGGCCGGGGAGCACTCACTGGCCCCGGGCCTGACCCGGGCGATGAGGGTCGAGCCGACCGCATGAGCGGTGGGGCGCCCGGCGGCTCGAAGGCGCCGATCATCCCACCGGGGCTCGACCCCGAGACCGCGGTCGAGCCCTCCGCCAGCGACCTCCAGCGTGCCCGCTCGAGGGGCCGGGTCCGCGGCCTGGCGGCCGTGCTGGGGCCGGCCTTCGTTGCCTCGGTGGCCTACGTCGACCCGGGCAACTTTGCCAGCAACATCGCGGCCGGCTCCACCTACGGCTACCTCCTGGTGTGGGTGCTCATCTCGGCCAACCTGATGGCGATGCTGATCCAGTACCTCTCGGCCAAGACCGGGATCGTTACCGGGCGCAACCTCCCCGAGCTCTGCCGGGAACACTTCCCGCGCCCGGTGAGCCGCGGGCTGTGGGCCCAGGCCGAGCTGGTGGCCATGGCCACCGACGTGGCGGAGTTCGTGGGAGCGGCCCTGGCCCTGAACCTCCTCTTCGGCATCCCGCTCTTCCCGGCCGCCCTGATCACCGCGGTCGTCTCGTTCGGGATTCTCGGCCTGCAGACCCGGGGCTACCGGCGATTCGAGATCGCGATCGCCTTCTTCTTCGGGATCATCCTCCTCGGCTTCCTCTACAACCTGGTCCGTATCGGCTTCAACGCGGGAGAGGCGGCCAGTGGGCTGGTCCCCTCCTTTGAGGGGACCGACAGCGTCCTGCTGGCGGCGGCGATTCTCGGGGCGACGGTCATGCCCCACGTGATCTACGTGCACTCCGCCCTGACCCAGCGGCGCATCCGGCCGCGGGATGACGGCGAACGGCGCTCACTGCTCCGCTTCCAGCGGGCCGACGTGGTCGCCGCGATGGGCCTGGCCGGCCTGGTCAACCTCTCGATGCTGCTGATCGCCGCTTCGCTTTTCTTCGACAGCCCGCTCCAGGCCACCGACACGATCGAGGGCGCCTACGAAGGCTTCAACTCGCTCGTCGGACCGGAGGCCGGGCTGGCGTTTGCCCTGGCGCTGCTGGCCTCCGGCATGTCGAGCTCGAGCGTGGGTACCTACGCCGGCCAGGTGGTGATGCAGGGCTTCATCGACCGTTCGATTCCCCTTCCGCTCAGGCGCGCGATCACGATGGCGCCCGCGCTGGTGGTGATCGCCGTCGGCGTGAGCCCCACCGACGCCCTGGTGATCAGCCAGGTGGTCCTTTCCTTCGGCATCCCGTTCGCGCTGATCCCGCTCGCCATCTTCACGAGCCGCAGGAGGCTGATGGGGAACTTCGTGAACCGCCGGCTGACGAGCGTTGCCGCCGTGATCGTGGTCTCCCTCGTAGTCGCGCTCAACCTGTTCCTGCTCGCCCGCCTCTTCCTCGCCTAGGGGTGGCGGAGGGCTGGGCCGGTAACCTCCCAGCCGATGGCGCTCTCCGACACCTTCCAGGACGCGATCGACTCGCTGCCCGACGACTGGTCGGACCTGGTGATGGACCTGCGGATTCTCGACGAGAGCCGCTACGTCGAGGCGGCAACCTTTCTCGTGGTCTGCAACGCCCAGCCCTATTCGCGACACGACTGGCACTGGCGGATCCTCTGCGCCCACCGCTTCGGCCACGCCGCCGCCCCGGAGGCGGTCCACCGCGGGCTGCTCTTCCTCGACGAGGCCGGGATCGCCGGTGAGCTGGCGGTACGGGACGTTCGCACCGGCCGCGCGCCGGTGTTCGAGGCCTGGGGCCGGCCCGAGAGCGTGCGCGAAGAGTTCCGGCGCGTCTACAGCCAGTAGCCGGTGGCTGAGGTAGTCGCCCTGGTGCCGGACCTGCTCTTCGGGTCGAAGGTCGAAGCGATGCTCGCCGGCGCCGGCCACTCCGTGGCCCTCGTGGCCGAGCCCTCCAGGGCGCTCGAGCTGGCCGAAGAGGCCGACGTGCTCGTCGTCGACCTGGCCGGCGGCGAGATCGACGGGGCCACGCTCCTCTCCGGCGGCCCCGTGCGCGCCCGGACGCTCGGCTTCTACAGCCACGTCGAGCCCGAGGTGCGTGACCGGGCGCTGGCCGGCGGTTTCGACCAGGTGGTGCCGAGGTCGCGGATGAACCGGGAAGGTGCCGAGCTGGTCTCGGGCCTGGCCGCCGGGGCATAGACTTCGCTCGCCTCATGAGCCGCCGGGTCACCTTCTCTCGCAACTACACCCTCTCGCTCTCGCGGACCTGCCAGTGCTACTGCAAGTACTGCGCCTTCAAGACCCACCAGGCCCACCTTCACGACCCCGACGAGGTCGAGCGCCAGATCGAGCAGGCGGTGCGGCGCAACGCCAAGGAGCTGCTGGTTCTCACCGGCGAGCGGCCGGAGGTGAATCCCCGGGTCGCCGAGATGCTCGCCGGGTGGGGCCACGGAGACTTCACCTCCTATGTGGCCTGGGCCTGCGAGAGGGCGCTGGCCCGGGGCCTGCTCCCCCACACGAACATCGGCGTCATCGACCGGCGCGACCTGGGGCGCCTGCGGGAGGTGACCGCCTCGCAGGGGCTGATGCTCGAGTCGCTGCGCGACGACCTGCCTGCCCACCAGGGCTCCCCGACCAAGAGCCCCGCCGT
>JBJTBE010000074.1:0-6862 GCA_046091165.1 Solirubrobacterales bacterium
AAGAGGGTGAATTATGTTCGCCGGCTCGTTGCCACCACCTGAATCCCACCCCACCAGACCGACCCAACCAGAGAAGAGAGCACCGATGAGCAACCCCGAAAACCCCCCAGCCCACAAGCGTCGCCGGCGCCGCAACAAGACCATCCTCCCGGTGGCTGCGGTGACAGCGGCCGCATTCCTCGGGATGACCGGCTTCCTCGGTGCCCAGATGGCCCAGGGAAATGACCCCCTGATCGGCGCCGGGAAGCAGGCGACCGCCCAGGTCCAGCCGGCCGCCGTCAAGAAGGTGGTCATCACCCGCAAGGTGATCGTCAAGCAGGCGGCCCCCTCGACGGCTCCAGGCGGCGCAGCAGCCGCCGCACCCGCCGCCGCCTACTCCTCGGCGCCGGTCCAGCAGAGTGCTCCGGCTCAGCCGGCCCCTGCACCGGCCCCGGCTCCGGTCCAGAGCGGGAGCTCCTGAGTGTCGGCCGCCGTCGCCACCGATGCCGGCCAGGCGCCGCCGGCCGACCGGGAGCTGCGCCTCATGGGCACGCGCGTCCGGATCCTCGTTGGGCCGCCGGCCCGCGAGGGTGTTGACGCGCCCGAGGCGGCGGCCGACCGGGTCGAGGCGTTCCTGCGCGACTACGAGGCCCGCCTCTCGCGCTTTCGCGAGGACTCGGAGCTGAGCCTGCTGAATGCCGACCCGCGCGAGCAGGTTCCCGCCTCCGACCTCCTGCGCAGTGCCGTGCGGGCGACGGTCGAGGCCGCCGAGATCAGTTGCGGGCTCGTCGACCCGACCCTCCTGGACGATCTTCGGTCCGCCGGCTACGCCGAGCGCTGGACCGGCGAGGAGCGGATCGGGCTCGCCGACGCTCTCGCCGGCGAGCGACCGGCGCCCGCGCCGGCCTCCGCTTCGCCGCAGCAGCGCTGGCGCGAGATAGAGGTCGACGACGAGGCCGGCGTAATCCGCCGCCCGCCCGGCCTGCTGATCGATAACGGCGGCTCGGGCAAGGGCCACGCCGCCGACCTCGCCTCCGGGTTCCTCGACGGCTACGAGCACTGGGCCGTCGACTGCGGCGGGGACATCCGCATCGGCGGCGAGACGGCCGTCGAGCGCGAGGTCGAGATCCTTGACGCCTTCACCGGCGAGCCCGGCGAGTCGATCGCCGTCAGGCGCGGCGCGGTGGCCACCAGCGGCCTGCGCTCCCGCATCTGGCGCTCGCCCGACGGCACCCCGGCCCACCACCTACTTGACCCGTCCACCGGCCGGCCCGCCTTCACCGGCCTGGTCTCCGTGACCGCGCTGGCTCCCAGCGCCCTCGAGGCCGAGACGCTCGCGAAGGCGGCCCTGCTCAGCGGCCCGGTGGGCGCACGTCGGATCCTCGCCCGCCACGGCGGCATTACCGTTGATGAGAACGGGAACCCCGAGCGGATCGGCCGCCTCGAAGCGCGGCCGGTCGTCAAGCTCAAACTGCCAGGAGGCACTCCCCGATGACCGGCCCCAATCCTCTCGAATACGGCTGGTGGCTGGCCTCGCGCTCCTCCGGTGTCGTCGCCTTCGCCGCAGTCGCCATCTCGGTGATCATCGGCCTGATGATGGCCAACGGCCTGCCGAAGCGCCCCGGCGTCAAGAAGCAGCTCGTTGCCGTGCACGAGTCGACCGCACTGGCCGGCCTGGTCGCGATAGCGGTCCACGGGCTAACCCTCCTGGGCGACAGTTACCTGCACCCGACGCTCTCGCAGATCGCGATCCCCTTCACGATCGATTACCGGCCCTTCTACACCGGCCTGGGAATCATCGCCGGCTGGGCCGCTCTCTTCCTGGGCCTCAGCTTCTACGCGCGCCGCATGATCGGGAACAAGCGCTGGCGCTCCATCCACCGCGCCACGATCGTGGTCTGGGCGCTGGCCGTGGTCCACACCCTCGGTGCGGGGACCGACGCCGGCAGCCTCTGGCTGCAGGGAATCCTCGTGGTCACCGGCCTGCCGATTATCTTCCTGTTCCTGCGCCGGATCATCCCCGCATCGAAGGCCAAGCCGGCCCCCCTCCCCGACTCGACGCCGGTAGAGAGGGCGGCCGCCCGCGCTGCCGCCCGCGCCCGCGGGGCGCGGCCCGCAGGCCCCAGCCCTTCGTGAGCGACGGGGTCCTGATCATCGGGGGCGGACTGGCCGCCCAGCGCTGCGCCGAGGCCCTGCGCCAGGGCGAGTACGAGGGGCCGGTGCGGATCGTAAGCGCCGAACCCCACGCTCCCTACGATCGCCCGCCGCTCTCCAAGGAGCTGCTGGCCGGCGACCGGGAGCACGAGGAGATCACCTTCAGGCCCGACGAGTGGCACGAGGAGAAGGAGATCGAGCTGGTCCTCGGTGACCCGGCCGTAGCGCTGGACCCTGAAGCGAGGCTCGTCACCCTGGAGTCGGGAGCAGAGCTGCACTACGAGGATCTGGTCATCGCCACCGGCAGCCGCCCGGTGATGCTTGCGGACGCCGAGGGCCTGGAGAACGTCCAGGCGCTGCGAACCGTCGACGACGCGCTGCGCCTGCGCGATGCCCTGCAGCCGGGCAGCCGCCTGGGCGTCGTGGGTGCCGGCCTGATCAGCCAGGAGGTGGCCTCGACCGCCAGCAAACGTGAGGTGCACGTGACCCTGGTCGAGGCCGAGCCGCTGCCCCTCGCCCGGGCTCTGCACCCCGACCTCGCCCTCTGGCTGGTGGAGATGCAGCGCTCGGCGGGGATCGACGTCCGGCTCGACACCGCGGTGACGAAGATCGTCGCCGAAGGGGACCGGGCGGTCGCCCTCGAGCTGAGCGACGGCAGCCGCGTCGAGGTCGACCACGTTCTCGTCGCCATCGGGATCCGTCCGGCCGACGAGTGGCTGCCCGAGGGCCTGGAGACGCTCCTCGAACGGCCGGAGATTCACGCCGCCGGTGACGTGGCCGGCGGCGAGCACTGGGAGGCCGCCGGGCGCCAGGGCCGCGCCGCCGCCCAGGAGATCCTCGGAAACCCCCCGGCCGAGGAGGCCCTGAGCAGCTGGTGGACCGACATCCACGGCGTCCGCATCCAGGGCTTCGGGAACTCCAACGACGCCGACGAGCTCGAGATCGACGGCGACATGGACGAACCCTCCTTCACCGTCGTCGCCCTGCGCGACGGCACGCCGGTCGGCGCCCTGGCCGTGGCCTGCCCGCGTGAGGTGCCGAGGCTGCGCGAGCTTCTCTCGGGCGCCTGAGCCGCAGCCTTTACCAAGGCTTTCCCCTCCATTTCCGGGCGATTTCCCGGCTCCCGGGCAAGCTGTAGGGCAGCCAAACGATCCAGGAGCAGAATCGAATGAGCTTTGTACCCACTATCGACGCCGCCGGCTGTGCCGCCCACGGGGACTGCGTCGATGTCGCGCCCACCGTCTTCTCCCTGGAGGGTGACGTCGCCACCGTAATCGGCACCGGGCCCGACGATCTCGTCATGGCGGCGGCCGAGGCGTGCCCCTCGGTGGCGATCCTCGTAACCGACTCGGAAACCGGCCAGCAGGTCTACCCGTAGCCATGGCCTCCGAAGCCGTGAAGAAGCAGCGGGCCGTGCGTCGCCGGATGTTCGGCCGCACGCTGATGGCCAGCGGGGCGCTCTTTTCCGCGCTCTTCGTGCTGATGGCCGCCCAGCTGATGCTCGGGCGCGACCCGGCCGTTGGAGCCGGCAAGCAGCCGGCCACCGTTGCCCAGGTGGCTCAGAAGCCCGAAGAGGACGGCGACCTGAAGGCAGTAGCCGGCCGTGCCCTGGGCGCCGTTGTCGGGACCGTCCTCGCGGAGACCCTCGACGAGGACGAGGAAGGCAAATGGCAGGAGCCCGATCGCTCGGCTCCGGCCCCCTCGCAGGCGCCGGCGTCGGTCCAGTCCGGCTCCTCCTGAGCCGCGCGACGCGCCTCTCATCCGCCGAGGTGCGGAAAGCGTCATGATTGGCCGGTCAACCAGGAGGCCAAAGCCATGTCGCACGTCGTCACCGAGGACCGCGGGCCGGTCCGGCACATCGTCCTGAACCGCCCCGAGAAGCGAAACGCGCTCAACGACGCGATGATCCTCGAGCTGCGCGAGGCCGCGCAGTACGCCGCCGACGACCCGGAGGTACGCGTCGTCGTGCTCCGCGGAGAGGGCCCGATGTTCTCCTCGGGTATGGACTTCGCTGCCTTCCAGCCCCTGGTCGAGGACCCGACCACCCTGCGGCCGATGCGCCGCGTGATCCTTGAGGCCTGGAACCTCTTCGAGGAGATGCCCAAGCCTACGATCGCCCAGATCCAGGGCGCCTGCATCGGTGGCGCCCTCGAGCTCGCCCTCGCCTGCGACCTGCGGACCATCGCCGCCGACGCCATCGTCGGGCTCCCGGAGACGCGGGTCGGCCTGATCCCCGACGTCGGCGGCTCGTCCCGCCTTCCGTCGGTCGTCGGCCTCGGACGGGCCCAGGAGATGATCCTCGCCTCGAAGCTGATCGACGGCAGCGAGGCCGAGCGGATCGGACTGGCCAACCGTGTCGCGGATCCCGACGGCCTGGAGGCGGCCACCGACCAGCTGGTCGCCGAGCTGCTGGCCTGCGCGCCCGTGGCCGTGGGCCTGGCCAAGCGGGTCATCGACGGCGCCGCCAAGCCCGCCCTCGCCGTCAATCTCGACCACGAAGTCTCGGTCCAGGCCATCTGCGCGGCGACCGAAGACTTCGCCGAGGGCGTGCGCGCCTTCGGCGAGAAGCGCGACCCCTCGTTCAGCGGCAGCTGAGCCGGGTCAAACCTATACTCGCCGCCATGCCGCTACCCGAGCGCGTTTCGATCGTCGGCGCCAGCGGTGCCCTCGGCCAGGGCCTGGCCCGGCGCTGGGCCGCCGCCGGAATCCCCCTCGTTCTCGGTTCGCGGGAGGCCTCCCGCGCCCAGGCCGCGGCCGGCGCGGTAACCGGCGCCGTTCCCGGGGCCGACATCGAGTTCGGCGAGAACCACACCGCGGCCGAGGCCGCCCCGGTCGTGGCCGTCGCCGTTCCCTTCGCCGCCCAGGCGCAGACCTACAAGTCGATCGCCGACGCACTCGCTCCGGGGACCGTCGTGATCGACGCGACAGTCCCCCTGGCTCCCGCCGTGGGCGGCAAGCCGACCCGGACCCTCGGGGTCTGGCAGGGGTCGGCCGCCGAGCAGGCCGCCGAGCTCGTCCCCGACGGGGTCCAGGTAGTGAGCGCCTTCCACACCGTGAGCGCCGCAATGCTCGCCGACCCGGAGCACCGCTTCGAGGAGGACGTCCTGGTCTGCGGCAACGACGCCGACGCCAAGGCGGTAGCCGCCGGGCTCGTGGAGGCCATCGAGGGCCTGCGTGCCGTGGATGCCGGGCGCCTGGAGCAGTCGCGGATCGCCGAGTCGCTGACCGCGATGATGATCGGCATCAACATCCGCAACAAGACCCACGCCGGTATCCGAATCACCGGGCTGTGAGCACCGGGCCGGTAGTCGTCCTCGCCGGGGGTACCGGCGGCGCGAAGCTGGCCCGCGGGATGCTCGACCTGGTTGGCGACGATCTCGTCGTCGTCGCCAACACCGCCGACGACATCGACATCTACGGCGCCGCCGTCTCGCCCGATCCGGACCTCGTCGCCTTCACCCTCGCCGACATCATCGACTCCCGCGGCTGGGGCATCGACGGCGACACCTTCGAGGAGATGGAGCGCCGCCGCGGGGAGGGCGAGGAGGTCTGGTTCAACCTCGGTGACCGCGACCTCGGATGGTGCCGCCGCCGGCGCGAGCTGCTCGACGACGGCCTCAGCGCCACCGAGGCGATGGCTCAGCTGGTCGGCAGCCTTGGCCTGGGGGCCTCGGTCCTCCCCATGTCCGACAGTCCGGTAACGACAGAGGTGACCGCCGGTGGGCGCACCATGGGCCTTCAGGAGTTCCTGATCCGTGAGGGAGGCGCCGGGCCGATCGAGTCGGTCTCGTTCGCGGGAATCGAGGACGCCGCCCCCTCTCCTGGGGTGCTGGACGCGCTCTCCCGTGCCCGGGCGATCGTCATCGGCCCTTCCAACCCGGTCATCTCGATCGGCCCGATCCTCGCCCTCGCGGGCATGAAGGAGGCGCTTGCCCAGGCCGAGGCGCCGGTCGTGGCGGTCTCCCCCATAGTCGGCGGGGAGGTGCTCAAGGGTCCGACCGCCGCGTGCATGGAGGCCTGGGAGCTCCCCGCGACCACCGAGGGCGTCGCCCGTGCCTGGGCCGGCGTAGCCGACCTCCTGCTCGCCGACGAGCCGGCAGCCGGCGCTCCGTTTCCGGTACGGGTCGCACAGACGCTCATGGACACCCCGCTTCGCCGCCAGGAGGCTGCCCGGGAAGCGCTCGAGGCCGCCGACGCGCTATCCGTACAGCCATGAGCCTGGTCGCCGTCCTCCCCGTCAAGCGGTTCTCGAGTGCCAAGGCACGGCTGGCCGACGACGGGCTCAGCGCCGCCGAACGGGTCGCGCTCGCCACCGGGATGCTCAGCGACGTGCTGGCCGCGCTGCGCCGGTGCGACCACGTCGACGATGTCGTAGTGGTCACCAGCGAGCCGGGCGCCGAGTCGCTGGCCCGCGGCGCCGGTGCCCAGGTGCTGGCCGACACGCCGCAGGACGATCACAGCGCCGCGGCCGTGCGCGGGATCGAATGGGCGGTAGCCGACGGGGCCTTCGCCGTCCTGCTCGTGGCCAGCGACACCCCGGCCCTGGACCCCGAAGAGGTGGACCGCCTAATCGACTCGACCGGCGAAGGGCCGGAGGTAGTGATCGTGCCCGACCGCCACGGAGAGGGCACCAACGCCCTCCTGCTCCAGCCTCCCGGCGTGATCCGGCCCGCCTTCGGCGAAGGAAGCCGGGAGCGCCATGAGGGACTCGCACGGGCCGCGGGCGCGA
>JBJTBE010000075.1:0-8890 GCA_046091165.1 Solirubrobacterales bacterium
CCGTTATATACCCGCGCGCGAGGGCGGCCCCGCCGCGTGGCGTACGCTGCGCCCCGATGGCCGCGCCGACCTTCGACCTCCAGGCCCACTCGGTCGCCTCCGACGGGGCGCTGGCGCCGGCCGAAGTCGTCGCTCGCGCCCACGCCGCCGGCGTCGAGCTCCTCGCTCTCACCGACCACGACACCGTCGCCGGAATAGACGAGGCGCTCGAGGTCGCCGCCGCGACCAACGGGGAGATCACCGTCGTTCCCGCCGTGGAGATCTCCGCCGTCGACGGCGAGCGCGAGGACCTCCACGTCCTCGGCTACGGGATCGACCACCGCTCGCCGGCCTTCGCCGCCCACCTGGCGGCGTGGCGGGAGGACCGGCTGGCCCGCGGCCGGCGGATGGCCGAGGCGATGCGCGAGCTGGGCTGGCAGGTCGAGCTGCCCGAGCGCGCCGCCGACAGCGAGAGGCCGCTGGGGCGCCCGCACCTGGCCCAGGCGATCTACGACGACCCGCGCAACGCGAAGCGGGTCAGGGAGGAGGAGCTCGGCGACTTCTCCGAACTGCTCGTCGCCTACCTGATCCCCGGCGCGCCGGGCTACCGCCGCCGCACCGTGCCCGACGTGGGCCAGGCGATCGCCGCGATCCACGAGGCCGGCGGCCTGGCCGTGTGGGCCCACCCGTTCTGGGACATCGACGAACCCGGTGAGGTGCGCGCGGCGCTCGAGCGCTACGCCGCCCTCGAGCTCGACGGGGTGGAGGCCTTCTACCCCACCCACGACGCCTCCCACGCCGCGCTGCTGGCGCAGGAGGCCGCCGGCCTGGGGCTGCTGACCACCGGGAGCGCCGACTTCCACGGCCCCGACCACCCGCAGTTCAGCGAGTTCCGGGCCTTCGAACTGCACGGCCTGGAGCCCAACCTCGGCGCCATCGACCCGCGCTGACCCTTCGCGCAAGGTCCGGCGCTCCGGTACCTTCGCCCGGTGGAGGAAGTCCGCCCAACCCGCCGCGAGGCCCTGAAGATCGCCGCCGCCGCCGCCGGCGGGGCAATGCTCACGAGCCTCGGGGTCAGCGCGATCGGCACCGCCCGCTCGGCCACGTCGCTCGGCGCGCTTGCTCGCCGCCTGGACGGCACGCTCGTCGTTCCCGGCGAGCCGTCCTACGCGGCGGCCGCCGCCGTCTGGAACCCGCGACTGAGCATCCGGCCGCGGGCGATCGCCTTCTGCCGGTCGATCGACGACGTGCGGGCGGTGGTCGGCTTTGCCTCCGAGCGGGGCTGGCCGCTCTCGGCCCGCAGCGGCCGCCACTCCTTCGAGGGCTACTGCAACTGCTCCGGGATCGTCGCGGACGTCTCGCAGATCGACTCCATCCGGGTCGGCAGCGACCGCACCAGTGTCACCATCGGCGCCGGCGCCAGCAACCTGCAGGTCTTCGAGCAGCTCGTGCTTGGCCAGGGGCTGGGAATCTCGACCGGCAGTTGCCCCTCGGTCGGGATCGCCGGCCTGGCCCTGGGAGGCGGACTCAGCCGGGGAACCCGCCAGCGGGGGATGCTTCTCGACGACCTGCTCGAGGCCACGGTGGTGCTTCCCAACGGGCGGTACGTGAAGACCTCGGCCGAGCACCGCCCGGACCTCTTCTGGGGCCTGCGAGGGGCGGGCGGGGGGACCTTCGGGGTCGTGACCTCGCTCACCTTCCGCACCCACGCGACCCCCGCCGTCTACGAGTATGCGGTCACCTACCCCTGGAGCTACGCCGCCCAGGGGATGGACCAGTGGCAGCGCTTTGCCCCGTTCGCACCGCGGGAGCTCTCCAGCAGCACCTACTTCATGACCCGGGCGCGCGAGCCGTCCGGCGAGTACAAGCTCAAGGCCACCTCGGGAGGCCTCTGGTACGGCAGCCAGGCCGACCTCGAGGCGCTCATCGAGCCGCTGCGGCCCGGCGCGACCGCGGTCGACGTCAAGGCGACCAGTTACGTCCAGGCGTGGAAGCCCGACGACTGCGAGGTCGGCCGGGGAAACCAGGTCACCTGCGCGACGCTCCCGGTCTCCGACGCCGCCTACCCCCATTACCAGAAGTCCGTCTACTTCAACGAGTTCATCCCGCCCAAGGGGCTCGAGGCCCTCGTCTACCGCGTGGCCCAGTGGCCCGGTGGCCCGGGGGCCTACGAGGGTGGGGTACACATCGAGGCGACCGGGCCGACGAGCCGGGTGAACGCGATCCGCCCGGACTCCACCTCCTTCGTTCACCGCAGTTCCCTCTATCACTGCTGTTACGTGAACTTCTGGGGCCAGGCCCAGTCGCAGCCGGCGAACGTCGCCTGGGTCGACGACATCTACTCCGCGATGCGGCCCTACGCCTCAGGCCAGGCTTACCAGAACTACATCGACGGGGAGCTCAAGAACTGGCGCAGCGCCTACTACGGCTCCAACTGGAACCGCCTGCGCCGGGTCAAGCGCAAGTACGACCCCCAAAACCTGCTCGCGTTCCGCCAGGGCATCACGCCGGCGCGCTGACCGGGCCGACCCCGGCGCCCGCTAGCGTCCGCCAGCGGTGTCGACCCTCGAAGCGATCGTCCTGGGCATCGTCCAGGGGCTCACCGAGTTCCTGCCGATCTCCAGCTCCGGCCACGTCCTGTTCGTGCCGGCCCTCGCCGGCTGGCCGGACCCGGGCGCCGCCTTCTCGGCGGTCATCCAGCTCGGCACGATGGCCGCCGTCCTCATCTACTTCCGCCACGACCTCTGGAACATCCTGCGGGCCTTCCTGCACTCGCTGGCCGGCGACCGCACGCTCTGGCGCACCGGCGACGTCGATGCCCGCGTGGGCTGGTTCATCGTGCTGGGAACGATCCCGATCGGCATCTTCGGCCTGGTCTTCAGCAAGCAGATCGAGACTGCGGTGCGCTCGGTCGAGCTGGCGGCGATCGTGATGATCCTCTTCAGCTTCGTCCTGCTGGCCGCCGACCGGGTCGGCACGCGAACCCGCGGGGTGGACAGCCTCACCCTCAGGGACGGCATCATCATCGGCTTCTTCCAGGTCCTCGCGCTGATCCCCGGGGTGAGCCGCTCGGGCTCGACGATCTCCGGCGGCCTCTTCCTGGGCCTGGACCGCGAGTCGGCGACCCGCTACTCGTTCCTGCTCTCGGTCCCGGCGGTCGTCCTCTCCGGGCTCTTCGAGCTGCGGAAGGTAGGGGAGGCCGGGCCGGGCAACCCGGGGCTGTGGCCGACGCTGGTGGCCACCGTCCTGGCCTTTGTCTCCGGCTACGCGGCGATCGCCTTCCTGCTGCGTTACGTGCGCAGCCACAACTTCAACATCTTCGTGGTCTACCGCCTGATCGTCGGCAGCACCGTGCTGGCGCTGGCCCTCACCGGCACCATCGCCTGAGCCGGCCTATCAGGCCAGGGCGCGGGCCAGCCGGTAGGCCAGCGCCTGCAGCTGCAGCGCCTCGTCGGGGTTGAGGCTCAGGGAGGAGCGGGCCTCGTCCACCAGCGTCACCGCCTCGCGCAGCTTCGCCGGGTCGCGGCCGGCCGCGTCGGCCCCGAGGGCGTCGAGGCGGTCGGTTGCGTCGGCCAGCGGGGCGGCGTCCTCGGCCACGCAGGCCAGGTCGCGGAACCAGAGCCCGGCCAGGCGCATCGCCTCGTCGAGCGCCGCGGTGCGCTCGCGGCGGGCCACGCGCTTTACCGCCTTCTCGGCCTCGCGCTCGGCGCGCTTTCGCTCCTTCTCGGGGAGCATCTGTGCCTCCTCGGCGGCGGCCTGCTCGGCCTCCTGGGCCGCCCGCCGGCCGCGCGCGGCGGCCGGTTCCAGCAGGGCGTCCCACGGGGCGGAGGCGAACTGCCCCTCCAGCGCCGCGCGGGCGAAGCCCTCGGCGGCCTCGCGCATCGCCGGGCCCTCGCCGGTGGCCAGGGCCATCGCCCGCTGCGAGTCCCCGAACGAGAGGCGCGCGCAGGCCTGCGCGGTCTCGGGCAGCACGCTGCGGGCCACCAGCGCGGCGGCCACCTCCTCCTCGGCCGGCGTGTCGAAGCGCACCGCCAGGCAGCGCGAGCGGATCGTGGCCATCACGCTCTCCGGCCGGCTGGTGAGCAGCACCAGGTGGGCGAAGGAGGCCGGCTCCTCGAGGGTCTTGAGCATCCGGTTGGCCGCCTCGTCGCCGAGCAGGTCTGCTCCCTCTATTACAAAGACGCGCCGGCGGGCCTCGAACGGGGTGCGCGAGGCGGCCGAGACCACCGGCTCCTCGATGTCGTCGATCCGGATGCCGTGGGCGCCGCTGGGGCGTACCCAGGTGAGGTCCGGGTGGGCCTCGCGTCCGACCCGCTCGCGCACCGCCTGCGGGTCGGCGGCGCCCTCGGCGAGCAGGGTCGCCGCGAGCTCCCGGGCGGCCTGCGCCTTGCCGGAGCCGGGCGGGCCGTGGAAGAGGTAGGCGTGGGAGGGCTCGCTGCGGCCCTCGAGCACAGGGCCGACCACCGCCCTGGCGTGCGGGTGGCGTTCGAGGGTCGCGGCGTCGCTCACCGGGTGATCGTACGGGTACGCTCGGCTCCGATGGCGGGCCGGCTGATCACGATCGAGGGGCTCGACGGCACCGGCAAGAGCACGCTCGCCGCCGGGCTGGCCCGGGCGCTCGCCGGGCGGGGGGTGCAGGCCGAGGTGATGCGCGAGCCGGGAGGCGTCGAGGCCTCCGAGCGGCTGCGCGACCTCGTAAAGGACCCGGCCCTGGAGATCGGCCCCCAGGCCGAGGCGCTGATCTACGCCGCCGCCCGCGCCCAGCTGGTCTCCGAGCGGCTGTTGCCGCTGCTCGAGGAGGGCCGCTGGGTGATCCTCGACCGCTTCGTCGACTCCTCGCTGGCCTACCAGGGCACCGGCCGCGGCCTGGGGATCGAGAACGTCGCCGCGATCAACGAGATGGCCACCCAGGGCATAGGCCCCGACCGCACCCTCTTCCTCTACCTGCCCCCCGATGAGCGCGCCGGCCGGCTCGACGGCCGCGGCGGGCAGGCCGACCGCCTCGAGGGCGCCGGAGAGGCCTTCTTTGCCGCCGCCCAGGCCGGCTACGAGCAGCTCGCCGCCGCCGAGCCGGCGCGCATCCGCCCCCTGGACGCATCGCTGCCCCCCGACGCCCTGGTCGAGCAGGCAATCGCGGCAATCGAGGACCTGCTGCCCTAGGCTTGGGGCCGATGCGCCGCCCCGTCGCCATCGCCGCCGCCGTCGCCCTGCTCGTCATGGCCGCCCCGGCCGTGGCGCAGGACCAGAACCTCGAGCCGGTCCCCGGCCAGCCGGTCCCGGGCGCCCCGGCACCCCTGCCGGCCGACCCGACGGTCACCGTGCCGCCGGCCGACGCCCCGGTCGCCCCCGCGCCGGCCCCGGCGCCGGCTCCCGCCCAGCAGGGCGAGGACAAGGGGCTGGCCTGGCTGACCGTGGGCCTGATCGCCCTGGCGGTGATCCTCGCCGCGATCCTCATCGTGATCGCGCTCTGGCGTGTTCGCGGCTGGGACCCGGCCTGGCTGCGGCGCTGGCGCCACGCCACCGAGGAGGCCGGCTGGCGCATAAGCCTGGGGGCCGCCGAGCTGCGCGACTTCGTGCGCCTCGGCCGCTGAGCGCCGTGCTGGCCCAGGGGATCCAGCTGCCGCTCGCCGAGATCTTCTTCGTCCGGCCGTTCACCCACGCGCCCGGCCCGGGCCGCGACGCCGGCGCGCTCTTCCTGCTGGCCTTCCTCGTCACCTTCGCCTTCATCCGCACCAGCGCGCGGATGATCCGCGCCCAGGTCAGCTGGTGGCCGGGGAACGTGGAGACCGGCTCGGGGCTTCACCTTCACCACCTGGTCTGGGGGATCTCGGCGATGATCATTTTCTCCTTCCTGGCCGTCTCGCTGCCTCCCGAGGCGCCGTGGTGGCAGATCTTCATCGTCGGTATCGGCATCGGCGCCGGGCTGACCCTCGACGAGTTCGCCCTCTGGATCCACCTCGACGACGTCTACTGGAGCTCTCAGGGCCGCAGCTCGATCGACGCGGTGCTGATGGCGGCGATCTTCATGGGCCTCATCGTGATCGGCACCAGCCCGTTCGGCCTGGAGGGCACCGAGCCCAGCGGCCTGGCGATCGCCTACGCCGTGCAGGCGATCGTCCTCTCGTTCATCTGCTTCTTCAAGGGGCGACTCTTCCTCGGGCTGCTCGCCCTCTTCGTCCCGCTGCTCGGCCTGGTCGGCGCGGTGCGGCTGGCCCGGCCGGCCTCGCCCTGGTCGCGGCGCTTCTACGTGGGCCGCAACGAGAAGAAGTACGAGCGCGCCCAGCACCGCTTCGGCCCTGATACGCGCGGCTCCAGGCTGCGGACCGGCTTCTTCAACCTGATCGGCGGGCGCCCCGACGGCGACACCGCAGGCCCTTCGGGATCGCCCGATCCGGGCTGATCCGGGGCTAGAATCAGGGCAGAAAGGAAAGGGGAAAAAGCCTCCCCGGGAGGGCTTGCACGGAAGCGTTCATTCCGTCCGGCTCAGGTGGGAGTTTCCTGCGTCCGCGCCGCGCTTTTCGCACCCGCGAGAGCCGCGCGACCAACCAGACGGCAGGAGAGAGGAAAGCGGAAGAATGGAAACCACCCCGAAGACCCACACCACCGAGACCGAGGCCATCCAGGCCGGCAACGCGCTGAGCATCGAGCGCCGCTTCACGCAGCCGGGCACCGACGTCTTCGACACCGTCGACTGGGAGATCCGTGACGCGCGGATCGGCCACGGCGACAGCGTCGCCTTCGAGCAGGCCGGGGTCGAGTTCCCCTCCACCTGGTCGCAGAACGCCACCAACATCGTCAGCCAGAAGTACTTCCGCGGCCAGCTGGGTTCACCCGCGCGCGAGAGCTCGGTACGCCAGATGGTCGGCCGCGTGGCCGGCACGATCGCCGACTGGGGCCGCGCCCGCGGCTACTTCGCCTCGATCGAGGACGGCGACGCCTTCGAGGCCGAGCTCACCTACATCCTGCTCCACCAGATGGCGGCGTTCAATTCGCCGGTCTGGTTCAACGTCGGCTTCGAGGAGCAGCCGCAGTGCTCGGCCTGCTTCATCCTCAGCGTCGAGGACACGATGGACTCGATCCTCGACTGGAACACGCGCGAGGGCCGGATCTTCCGCGGCGGCTCGGGCTCGGGCATCAACCTCTCCAACATCCGCGGCTCGATGGAGCCGCTGAGCAAGGGCGGCACCGCCAGCGGCCCGGTCTCCTTCATGCGCGGCGCCGACTCCTGGGCCGGCACGATCAAGTCCGGCGGCAAGACCCGCCGCGCGGCCAAGATGGTCGTCCTCGACGTCGACCACCCGGACATCGTCGAGTTCGTCGAGTGCAAGGCCAAGGAGGAGGACAAGGCCGCCGCCCTGCGCGACGCCGGCTTCGACATGTCGATCGACGGCGACGGCTTCACCTCGATCCAGTACCAGAACGCCAACAACTCGGTCCGCGTGACCGACGAGTTCATGCAGGCCGTCGAGGACGACGGCCTGTGGCAGACCACCGCCCGCGCCACCGGCGAGCCGATCGGCGAGCCGATCCCCGCCCGCGAGCTGATGGGCAAGATCGCCAGGGCCGCCTGGCGCTGCGCCGACCCGGGGATCCAGTACGACACGACGATCAACGAGTGGCACACCTGCCCCAACTCGGGCCGGATCAACGCCTCCAACCCGTGCTCTGAGTACATGCACGTCGACGACTCGGCCTGCAACCTGGCCTCGATCAACCTGATGAAGTTCCGCCGTCCCGACGGGACCCTCGACGTCGAGGCCTTCGAGCACGCCGTCGACGTGGTGCTGCTCGCCCAGGAGATCATCGTCTCCCCGTCGAGCTACCCGACCGAGGAGATCGGCGAGAACGCCCGCGCCTTCCGCCAGCTCGGCCTGGGCTACACCAACCTGGGCGCCTACCTGATGGCCAACGGCGTCGCCTACGACTCCGACGCCGGCCGCGGCACCGCGGCGGCGATCACCGCCCTGATGACCGGCCGCGCCTACCGCGAGTCGGCGGTAATCAGCGCTGCGATCGGCCCGTACGAGCGCTACGAGGAGAACCGCGAGGCCCACAACTCGGTGATGCGGATGCATCGCGACTCCTCGCACGTGATCCCCGACAGCTCGGTCAAGGACACCGAGCTGCTCGAGGCCGCGCGCCGCTCGTGGGACGAGGCGGTCGAGCTGGGCGAGAGGTTCGGCTACCGCAACGCCCAGGCCACCGTGCTCGCCCCGACCGGGACGATCTCCTTCCTGATGGACTGCGACACCACCGGCATCGAGCCGGACTTCTCGCTCGTCAAGTTCAAGGAGCTCGTCGGCGGCGGCCAGATGACGATCGCCAACCAGACGATCCCGCTGGCCCTCGAGACCCTCGGCTACAACGAGGCCGACATCGACCAGATCACCGCCTACGTGACCGAGAACGGCACGATCATCGGCGCCCCCGGCCTGCGTGACGAAGACCTCGAGATCTTCGACGTGGCGGTCGGCGAGCGGGCGATCAGCCCGCAGGGCCACATCAAGATGATGGGCGCCGTCCAGCCGTTCATCTCCGGCGCGATCTCCAAGACGGTCAATATGCCGGCCGAGTCCTCGATCGAGGACATCTACGACGCCTACGTCGACGCCTGGAGGCTCGGCGTGAAGGCGCTGGCCATCTACCGCGACGGCTCCAAGACCGCGCAGGCCCTGCGCACCGACGCAGAGGGCGCGGAGGGTGCCGAGGGCGGCTCCGGCGGCTACACGCAGGAGCAGGTAGACGCCCTGGTCGCCGAGGCGGTCGCCGCGGCCGAGAACGCCCCGGCCCGCCGGCGGATGCCCAAGGAGCGCCAGTCGATCACCCACAAGTTCTCGATCGGCGGCCACGAGGGCTACATCACCGCCGGCATGTACGAGGACGGCTCGGTCGGGGAGATCTTCCTCACCGA
>JBJTBE010000076.1:0-36569 GCA_046091165.1 Solirubrobacterales bacterium
CGCGCTTCGGGCGCGCGGGCGCAGGCCCTTTCTCCCGGGGGGATATCGCGGCGTCGATCGGCGAATGCGTGCAGGCGGGGGGCGGCCGGCTCGGCGCCGCCGACCTCGAGCCCTACGCGGCGGTCGAGCGCCGGCCGGCCCGGGCCGGCTACCGGGGGCTGGAGGTACTGACCAACCCGCCGCCCTCGGCCGGCGGGATCCTGCTCGCCCTGGCCTTCGAGCTCCTGGAGGCCGACGGCGGCGCGGCGCCCTCCCCGGCGCGGCTGGTCGAGGTGATGGAGAGCGTGCAGGAGCTGCGCACGCCGGAGTTCACCGCCGAGCTGGCCCAGCCGGGCTTCATGGAGAGGTTCCTGGCCGCCAACCTCGGCTCGACCACGCACGTGAGCGTGGTCGACGCCGCCGGCCTGGCCTGCTCGGTCACCTGCACCAACGGCGAGGGCTCGGGGCTGGTGGTTCCCGGCACCGGGATCCACCTCAACAACATCATGGGCGAGGAGGACCTCAGCCCGTCGGGATTCTTCACCGCCCCGGCGGGGCTGCGGATGCCCTCGATGATGGCCCCGACCGTCGTCACCACTCCCGGGGGCGAGGTGCGGCTCGCGGTCGGCAGCGCCGGCTCCAACCGGATCCGCTCGGCCATCCTCCAGGTGGTCGTCAACGCGCTGGCGCGGGGCATGGATTCCGGGCCCGCGGTCTACGCGCCGCGCCTGCACGTGGAGGGGGGCGTCCTCTACGCCGAGCCGGGGATCGACCTCGACGGGGTCGACCGCGACGACCTCGAGACCGTGGAGTTCAGGGCCGAGAACCTCTTCTTCGGCGGCGCCCAGCTGGTCGAGCGCGACCCGGCGACCGGCACCTGCACCGGAGCCGGAGACCCGCGCCGCGGCGGATCGGCGGTGGCACCGTGAGGCCGGCGCTGGCCGCCGCGCTGGCCGCCGCCGCGCTGCTGGCGGGCTGCGGCGGCCCCTCGGCCGACCTCTACCTCGTCGAGCGCGCCGGCTCGACTCCCGGGGCACGGCTCACGATGCTGGTCGGCGACGGCGGCACCGTCACCTGCAACCGCGGCGCCCAGGAGCCGATCACCAGTGCCCAGCTGATCGAGGCCCGGGCGATCGCCGACGGCCTCAACGGGGACGAAGAGGAGCCCGGGCCGGCGGCGCGCGGGCTGGAGCTGGCGCCCCAGCCCGGCTCGATCTTCCGCTACCGGGTTCGCTCGGAGGCCGGGGTGGTGGCCTTCAGCGACAACTCGAAGGGGCAGCCCGAGGCCTTCTACCGGCTCGCCCGCCTTACCCGCCGCCTGTCCAAGGAGGCCTGCGGGCTGGCCCGCTGACCGGGCCCTCAGCCGAAGCGCACGCGGCCGTTGGAGAGCGCCCGGACCTGGGCGCGCTCGACGAACTCGATCCGCTTGACCGCGGCCCGCATCAGCCGCGCTACCAGGGCCAGCCGGGCGTTCTCGGAGCGCAGGTCGAGCAGCCCCTGCTTGGCCTCGAGGCCGAAGTCGACGGTCGCGGCCATGGCCCAGGAGTCCATCGCGCCCAGGCTCTCGTCGTCGAGCTCGCGGTCGGTGGCCTCCTCGACCAGCTCCGCGTAAGCCGCGCGGGCCGCGCGCCCGGCGTCCCGGTCGGGAGCCTCCTCCTCGTCCTCCAGAAACTCGACGGTGGCCGCCGGGTAGGGCAGGTCGTGGCGCTCCTCGACGACCCGGAAGGGCCTCACTCCGCGGGTGATGATGTTCAGCCGCCCGTCGTCCATCCGCTCGACGACCTCGCTTACCTCCATCGCACAGCCGGTGGAGTGGGCGCCGTCGTCGTCGGTCCAGACGATGCCGAACTGGCCGTCGGTCTCCAGGCAGAGGTTGATCATCGTCCGGTAGCGCGGCTCGAAGATGTGGAGCGGGACCAGCTCCTCGGGCAGGGCGACCATCCCGAGCGGGAAGATGGGGAAGTCGGTCTCGCGGTCGCCGGCCATTGGACCCATCCTAGGATCCCCCCGTATGGTCACCTGATGGGCTCGACGGCAATCGTCTGGTACCGGCGCGACCTGCGCACCTGCGACCACCCGGCGCTGCACTCCGCCTGCGAGGGGTACGACCGCGTGATCCCGGTCTTCATCCTCGACGAGCGCCTGCTCGACGGCCGGTTCGCCAGCGGCCCCCGGACCGCCTTCATGCTGGGGTCGCTGCGCGTGCTCGACGAGCGCCTGCGCGAGCTCGGCGGCCGGCTCTTCGTCCGGCGCGGGCGCCCCGAGGAGGTCCTGGTGGAGCTCGCCGCCGAGGCGGGAGCCGAGGCCGTCCACTGGACCAGCGACGTCTCCCCGTTCGCGCTGGGCCGCGACCGCGCGGTCACCGAGGCCCTCGCCGCGGCCGGGGTCGAGGCCGTCCCGTGCCCGGGCAATTACTGCGCCGACGTCTCGGTGCCGCGAACCAAGAAGGGCAAGCCGGTGACCGTCTTCACGCCGTTCTGGAAGGTCCAGCGGGAGCTCGAGCGGCGCCCCGTCCTTCCCGCGCCCGGCGCGGTGAAGGTCCCCGACGGGATCGACCCGGGCGAGCTGCCCGAAGGCCCGGACCTCGCCGACGAGCTCCCCGAGCCCTGGTGCGTGCCCGGAGAGACCGCGGCCCGGGAGGCGCTGGACGAGTGGATCGACGGCCCGATCGACGACTACGCAAAGCGCCACGACGACCTGACCGGGGGCACGAGCGGCCTCTCGGCCTGGATCCGCTGGGGCTGCATCTCCCCCCGCGAGGTCGAGCAGCGGGCGATGGGCCGGGGCGGCAAGGGGGCGCAGGCCTTCGTCCGCCAGCTCGCCTGGCGCGACTTCTACGCCCACGTGCTCCTGATGTTCCCGGACAACATCGAGCTCGAGTACCAGCCCCGCTTCCGCGACCTCGAGTGGGACACCGACGCCGCGCTGCTCGAGGCCTGGCAGGCCGGCAATACCGGCTACCCGCTGGTCGACGCCGGCATGCGGCAGCTCAACGCGACCGGCTGGATGCACAACCGCGCACGGATGGTCGTCGGCTCGTTCCTGACCAAGGACCTCCACCTCGACTGGCGCGAGGGCGAGCTCTGGTTCGAGCGGATGCTGCTGGACGCCGAGCCGGCCCAGAACAACGGCAACTGGCAGTGGATCGCCTCGACCGGGGTCGACCCCGCGCCCTACTTCCGCCGGATCTTCAACCCGATGCTCCAGCAGGAGCGCTTCGACCCGGGCGGCGAGTACATACGGCGCTGGGTGCCCGAGCTGGCGGGGGTCCCGGAGAAGCTGCTCAAGGAGCCGTGGAAGATGACCGACGAGCAGCAGGAGGAGGCCGGCTGCGTGATCGGCACCGACTACCCCGCGCCGATCGTCGACCACGCCGCCGAGCGGCGGGTGACCATGGACCGCTACCGGGCCGTCTCCCCGCCCAGGGACTGAACGCGGTGGCCCACGTTGCCCTCGTCCTCGGCGACCAGCTGATGGCCGACAACCCGGCGCTGGACGGCGCCGGGAGCGTGGTGATGGTCGAGTCGCTCGCCGTCCTGGGGCGCGCCCCGCTTCATCGCAGCCGGGCCCATCTGGTGCTGAGCGCCATGCGCCACCACGCCGCCGACCTGCGCGAGCGGGGGTTCGAGGTGGAGGAGATCCGCGGCGCCGGCTCGTTTGCGCAGGCCCTGGAGGGAGTCAAGGGGGAGCTCGTCTGCGCCGCCCCCAATCGCGCCTCGGCCCGCCGCGAGCTCGAGGGGCTCGGGGTGCGCTTCGTGCCGTCGGACCAGTTCCTCACCACCCCCGAGGAGTTCGCCGGGTGGGCGCAGGGACGCAAGGCGATAACGATGGAGCCCTTCTACCGCGAGCAGCGCCGGCGGTACGGGATCCTCGTCGAGGCCGACGGCGAGCCGGTAGGCGGGCGCTGGAACTTCGACGCCGAGAACCGCAAGCCGCCCAGGGCCGGGGTGGACGCGCCGGCGGCCTGGCGCCCCGAGGAAGACGAGATCGACCGTGCCGTACGCGAGGACCTCGACTCCTGGGATCTCGAGCTCTGGGGGGAGGCCGGGCCGCGCCTCTTCGCCGTCACCCCGGAGGAGGCCCAGGCGGCGCTCGCCGACTTCGTGGCCAACCGGCTTCCGGAGTTCGGCGCCTGGCAGGACGCGATGGTCCCCGGCGACCCGTTCCTGTTCCACTCGCTGATGAGCGTCCCGCTGAACCTCGGCCTGATCGGCCCGCTCGAGGTCGCCCGCGCGGCCCAGGAGGCCTTCGACGCCGGCAAGGTGCCGATCGAGGCGGCCGAGGGCTTCATCCGCCAGGTGATCGGCTGGCGCGAGTACGTCTGGGGTATGTACTGGCTGCGGGCCGGGGAGTGGCGGGAAGACAACGCCCTTGACGCCACCGCGCCGCTGCCGGCCGCCTACTGGGGCGAGCCGGCGGGCTGGGCCTGCCTGGACAGCGTCGTGGAGGGCGTGGCCCGCCACGGCTACGCCAACCACATCGAGCGGCTGATGGTGCTCGGCAACATCGCGATGCTCGCCGGGATCGAGCCGTGGGCGGTGGTGAACTGGTTCGAGCGCTCGTTCGTCGACGGCGCCGAGTGGGTGATGGCCCCCAACGCCGCCGGCATGGCGCTCTACGCCGACGGCGGCACGATGATGACCAAGCCCTACGCCGCCGGCGGCAACTACATCCACAAGATGAGCGGGGGAGCCTTCTGCGCCGACTGCCGCTACTCGCCGAAGAAGCGCACGGGCGAGGACGGCTGCCCGCTCAGCGCCCTCTACTGGGACTTCATCGGCCGCAACGAGGAGCGCTTTGCCTCCAACCACCGCATGGCGATGGCGGTCCGCAGCTGGAACCGCTTCGACCCGGCCGAGCAGGCGGCGATCTCAGACCGGGCATCGCTGGCCCGCGAGGAGCTGGCGGGCCTCAGCCCGGGCGACGAGCGCTGAGCAGCAGGTTGTAGAAGATCGTCGCCGGCAGGCGCCCCTCCAGGAGCCCGCGGTCGACCTTCTGCAGCGCGAGGTAGCCGCGGAAGGCGTACTGGCGCCAGAGCTCGGGGATCTCCTCGCTGACCGCGGTGTGCTCCAGGGCCCGGTTGGTCCAGCCGAACCAGTTGGCCAGCAGCTCCTCGCCGGTCACCCTCACCTCGTCGAACCCGGCGCCCTGCGCGGCGCGCTCGAGGTCGGCGGGCAGGAAGGCGTGGACGTCGACGTGCCGCTCGAGCTCGTGGTTGCACTCGCCGCCGTCGGCGTGGCCCTCCGGTGCGGCGCCGGCCCCGATCGCCGCCCGCCAGGCAGGAGCGACCGTGGTGGCCGCGACCTTGGGCACCTGGGCGATCCGGTCGCCGTAGCGGGAGGGCTCGCCGGCGAAGACGATCATCCCGCCCGGGGCCAGCACCCGGTGAAACTCGGAGAAGGCACGCTCGAGGTCGGGGATGTGGTGAAGGACGGCGTGGCCGAAGACCAGGTCGAAGCTCCCGTCCTCGAAGGGCAGCTCCTCGGCGTCGCAGACCGTGGTCTCGACGTCGAGTTCGAGCATCGTCGCGTTGGCCTCGAGGACCTCGATCATTCCGGGGGAGATGTCGGTGCAGGTCGCCTCGCCGACCAGCCCGGCCATGTGCAGGTGGAGCGAGAAGTAGCCGGTGCCGGCGCCGATCTCCAGCGAACGGGCGAAGGTGGGGATCTCGCCGCCGAGGGCCTTCTCCACCTTCCCGAGCACCTGGTCGCGGCCCACCTGGCCCCAGTCGATCCCCCACTTGGCGTCGTAGTGGGCGGCGGCGCCGTCGTGGTAACGGGTGTTGACGTCGCGGATCGCTTCGGGATTGGCCGGGGCGCTCATCGTGCCGCGCCACCGTAGCGGCCGGCCGGCCGGCACGCGGCGGCGAAGGTGCGACAATCGGGGCGTGAGCCTCGAAGCCCCCGAGCTGACCGAGCTTCCGCCCGGGCCCCGCCAGCCCCAGTACGCCCAGGCCCTCCAGTGGCTCGCCCGGCCCCAGGAGTTCATGCTCCGCCAGCGCGAGCGATTCGGCGACGTCTTCACCTTCGACTTCATCACCGGCTTCCCGCTCGTCGTGCTCGCCGACCCCGAGGACGTGCGGACCGTCTTCACCGGCCCGGCCGAGGTGATGCACGCCGGCGAGGCCAACGTCGTCCTGGAGCCGATCGTCGGCTCGAACTCGGTCCTGCTGCTCGACGAGGGGCGCCACCTGCGCGAGCGCCGGCTCCTGCTTCCGCCCTTCCACGGCGACCGGATGCGCCGCTACGTGGAGATCATGGACGAGGCCGTCGAGCGCCAGGTCTCGACCTGGCGGGAGGGGGAGACGATGCCCCTGATCGAGCGGATGCAGGCGATCACCCTCGAGGTGATCATGCGCGCGGTCTTCGGCGTCGACTCCGGTGCGGAGATGGAGCGCCTGCGCGAGCTGCTCGTTCGGATGCTCGCCCTCACCACCGACCCGGGCCGGCTCCTGGCCGGCCTCTTCTTCGGCGTCGACTCCGACCGCGTGGTCTCCGGCCGCGAGGCTGCGCTGGCGCCGGTGGACCGCGAGCTCTTCCGGATCATCGCCGCGCACCGCGAGGACCCGGCCCTCGAGGAGCGCGAGGACATCCTCTCGATGTTGCTGCTCGCCCGCGACGAGGACGGCGAGCCGATGAGCGACCTCGAGCTGCGCGACGAGCTGATGACCCTCCTGCTCGCCGGCCACGAGACCACCGCCTCGACGCTTGCCTGGGCCTTCGAACGGCTGGTCCACGAGCCGGACGTGATGGAGAGGCTCGTGGCGGAGGTGCGCGAGGGCGACGGTGAGGAGTACACCGAAGCGGTGATCCAGGAGACGCTCCGCCTTCGGCCGGTGATCCCGATGGTGGTGCGCGTGATCACCGAGCCGGTGACCGTCGGCCAGGGCCGCTTCCGGCTTCCGGCCGGAGCCCGCGTGGCGCCGTCGATCCTCCTGGTCCACCTGCGCGAGGACATCTACCCCGAGCCGCTCGAGTTCCGGCCCGAGCGCTTCCTGGAGAGGCCGCCGGGTACCTACACGTGGATCCCCTTCGGCGGCGGCATGCGGCGCTGCATCGGGGCCTCGTTCGCCCAGTTCGAGATGCGCGCCGTCCTGCGGGGGGTGCTGCGCGCAGTCGACCTCGCACCGGCCGGCGGGCCCGAGCGGATCTCCCGGCGGGCGATCACCCTCGTGCCCCGTCGCGGCGGGCGCGTGCGGGTGGAGCGGGTCGTGAGCGGCGGGGAGCGCGACGCCGCGGTGCCGGCGTGAGCTCTCCCGCCCCGGAGCGCACCGACGCCCAGGCGCCGCGCATCTTCCAGCAGGACCAGCCCGCCGGCGTGCCGCCCCTGGAGCTGACCGGGGAGCGCACGCTCCCCGACGTTCCCGACGAGAACTACTGGTACCGGCGCCACCTGGTGGTCTACGAGTGGATCGCGCTGCGGGTCGGCGGCCTGCGGGTGGTCGACCTGGCCTGCGGGGAGGGCTACGGCAGCGCCGTGCTCGCGCGCACCGCGGAATCGGTGGTCGGCGTTGACGCCAACCCCGAGGCTTACGAGCACGCCAGCGCCCGCTATGGCGGGGCGCGCGTGCGCTTCGAGCGCGAGCTGATCGAGACCTTCGACGAGCCCTGCGACGCCGTGGTCTTCCTGCAGACCATCGAGCACGTCCAGGATGCCGGCGCGATCCTCGACCGCTGCCGGGAGCTGGTGAGCGGCTCGGCCCGGCCGGCGGTCTACGTCTCGACCCCCAACGTGCTGACGCTGGCCCCGGAGGGCGCCGAGCGCTCCGGCAATCCCTGGCACGTGCACGAGTACCGCGCCTCCGAGTTCCGGGAGCTCTGCGAGGCCCACTTCCCGCACGTCGAGCTCTACGGCCTGCACCACGCCCGCAAGCTGGCCGCCCACCAGGCGGCGATCGAGCGCCTGGGCTGGGACTCGGTCCACTCCCGCCTGGGCCTCACCGGCGCCTTCTACCGTCGCTTCGTTCCCGCGATCTCCGAGCGCGACTTCCGGCTCGTCTCCGGACGGGAGGAGCCCGCCTCGCTCGACAGCGCCCTCGACTTCCTGGCCGTACTGCGGCCCTGAGATGAGCTCGCCCGGCCGCGCGGCGCTCGTGCTGCACACCCACATGCCCTACGTCGAGGGCTTCGGCACCTGGCCGTTCGGCGAGGAGTGGCTCTGGGAGGCGGTCGCGACCAGCTACCTGCCCCTCGCCGACCTGCTCGACACCGGCGCGCCGCTGACCCTTTCGCTCACCCCGGTCTGCGCCGACCAGCTCGAGGCCCCCGGCGCGATGGAGCGCTGCGCCGCCTTCCTGCGGGAGGTGCGCCCGGCCTCCCACCGGCTCGACGTGGAGGCCTTCGAGGAGGCCGGCGAGCCGCAGCTGGCCGCCGGGATGGAGCGGGCCGCCGCGCAGTACGAGGAGGCCCTGGCTGCACTGGAGGCGTGCGGCGGGGACGTCCTCGGGCGCCTCGCGCCCCACGTCGCCTGGACCAGCAGCGCCACCCACGCGATCCTGCCGCTGCTGGCCACCGACGCCGGCATCCGGCTCCAGCTCCAGACCGGGATCGCCGGCCATCGCCGCCGCTTCGGCGACCGCTGGCGCGGCGGTTTCTGGATGCCCGAGTGCGCCTGGGAGCCCCGGCTGGGGCGGCTGGCCGCCGAGGCGGGCATCCACGCCTCCTGCGTCGAGCTGACCGCCTTCGTGCCGGCCGGCGACCCGCGTCACCTGACGGTGCTGCGCAGCGACGCCGGCCCGCTGCTGGCCCCGATCGACCGGGAGCTGATCGACCTGGTGTGGGGGCAGCGGGGCTACCCGGCCGGCGCGGCCTACCGCGATAACCACAACCGCACCGCGCGCGATCACCGCCCGTGGGCCAACGACGGCTCGGCCTACGACCCGGCGCGCGGGGCGGCCCAGGCCCGGGCCGACGCCGCCGACTTCGCCGGGCGGGTAGCGGATCGCATCGGGGCCGGTGGCCTGTGCACCCTCGCCTTCGACACCGAGCTCTTCGGGCTCTGGTGGCACGAGGGCGTCGCCTTCCTGGCCGCGCTCGTGGGGGAGCTGGGCGAGCGGGGGGTGGACCTCGTCCACCTCGACGACGCCCTCGCCGAGGTGGAGGCCGAGCCGTGGCCGGCCGGCCTGGACGGGGCGACCAGCTGGGGCGCCGGCGGGCGCCTGGCCACCTGGTCGGGCCCCGCGGTGGCCGACATCGCCTTCGCCCAGCGGGCCGCCGAGCTGGAGCTGCTGGCCGCCGGCCCCGCGGTCAGCGAGCGCGCCGCGCGCGAGCTGCTCGCCGCGCAGTCGAGCGACTGGGCCTTCATGGTCGAGGGCGACCTCGCCGGCCCGTACCCGCGGGAGCGCCTGGAGGCGCACCTGGAGGCCCTTCACGAGGCGCTCGGCCCGGTACCCTCGCAGGAGCAGGCGATCGGCAACCTTGCGCCGGACCTCTCGCTGGCGCCGATCTTCGAGCCATGAACCGCGTCCTCATCCTCTCCTGGGAATACCCGCCGGTCGTCGAGGGCGGCCTGGCGCGCCACGTCTGCAAGCTGGCCGAGAACCTCGTCGCCCAGGGCACCGAGGTCCACGTGCTCACGCGCGGCGACGAGTCGATGGAGGAGGAGAGCGTCCAGGAGGGAGTCTTCGTGCACCGGGTGCGCGAGCCGGCTCGCCCCCGGGACCTGGCCGAGTTCGTCACCTGGATCGAGCACATGAACGCCGACATGCTGGCCGCCGGCGTCGAGCTCGGCGACCGCTTCGACTTCGACCTCGTTCACGGCCACGACTGGCTGGTTGCCGTGGCCTGCGACCACCTGGCCAACCGCTTCCACCGCCCGCTGGTAATGACGATCCACGCCACCGAGTACGGGCGCCACCAGGGCTGGGTGGAGGAGCACCCCCAGAGCTGGATCAACGGCGTCGAGCGGTGGATCACCGGCCGCGCCGACCGGGTCATCACCTGCTCGCACTACATGCGCGGCCACGTCGCCGACATCTTCGACCTCGACGAGTCGCGGGTCACGGTGATCCCCAACGGGATCGACCCGCTCGACCTCCAGCCGGTCGACGACCTCGAGGAGCTGCGCGCCGAGTTCGCCGCCCCCGACGAGCAGGTGGTGCTCCTGGTGGGCAGGCTCGTCTACGAGAAGGGCTTCCAGCTGGCGCTCGAGGCGCTGCCCCCGATCATCGACCGGGTCGGCGGCGTCCGCTTCCTGGTCGCCGGCTCGGGCACCCACGAGGAGGAGCTCAAGGAGCAGGCGGCGCAGCTCGGCCTCCTGGAGCACGGCACCTTCATGGGCTGGATCGGCGACGACGTGCTCCACTCGCTCTACCGGATCGCCGACCTGTGCGTGGTGCCGAGCCTCTACGAGCCCTTCGGCCTGGTGGCGCTCGAGGCGATGGCCAGCGGCTGCCCGTGCATCGTCGCCGACACCGGCGGGCTGCGCGAGGTGGTGCCGGCCGGGGAGAAGGTCGGGCTGCGCTTCAACGGCGGCGACCCCGAGCACCTCGGGGTGATGATCGAGCGGATGCTCACCGACGACGAGCTGCGCGAGCGGCTCATCGCCGAGGCCTCCGAGCACGTCCTCTCCTTCGACTGGGCCGACGTGGCCCGCCAGACCAGCCGGCTCTACGGCGAGACGATCGCCGCCCGCTCCGGCGCCTAGTCGAAGCGCATCGACCGGGGCGCCTCGCGCGTGCGCAGCACCCGCGCGGGGATCCCCGCCACGATGGTGTTCCCGGGCACGTCGCGGGTGACCACGGCGCTGGTGCCGACGATCGAGTTGTCGCCGACGCTCACGCCGCGCAGGATGCAGGCGCCGTAGCCGAGCCAGCAGTTGTGGCCGACGCGCACGTCGCGCTTGTAGATCCCCTGCTCGCGGATCGGCCGGTCCACCTCCACGACCCCGTGGTCGAAGTCGATCAGCATCACGCGGTCGGCGAGGATGCATTCGCGCCCGATCGAGACGTGCTGGAAGGCGGAGATGGTGCACTCCTGGCCCAGGACGGTCTTGGCACCGATCTCCACCTCGCCTTCGTGGACGCGGAGCTTGCAGCCGTGCCCGATCCACGACCACCGGCCCAGCCTCAGGACGGCGCCGCGGCCGATCTCGAAGGTCACGCCCGGCCCCACGAAGCAGAGCCCGTCGGTCTGCAGGCGCCGGCCCCAGCGCAGCTTCAGCCACGCCCAGCGCACGGCAAGCCACAGGTACTTGGGGGTGAGCATCCCGTTGCTGCGGGCAAAGGCGAGCAGGGCGGCCGGGCCGCCGTGGAGCGGGGGAGGGGGCGGGCGCAGCCCGTCGCCCGGAGGCGCCTGCGCCGGCTGCTCGGGGGCGGCCGTGGACATTGCGGCAAAAGCCTAGCCCCGGCCGCCTGCGCCCACCGGACCGGCCGCTAGTCTCGCCGGCAGTGAGCCCGAGTACCACCAACAGCCTCGCCGAGCGCCTGGTGGCCGGTGACCGCAGGGCCCTGGCCAGGGCGATCACCCTCGTCGAGTCCGACGACCCACGGGGCTGGGAGCTCGTCCGCGAGGTCTACCCGAAGACCGGCCAGGCCTCGATCGTCGGCATTACCGGTGCTCCCGGGGCCGGCAAGTCGACGCTGATCAGCGCCCTCACCAAGCTGCGCCGCGACCAGGGCCGCAGCGTCGGCGTGCTCTCGATCGACCCCTCGTCCCCGTTCACGCAGGGAGCCCTCCTGGGCGACCGCATCCGCCTGACCGAGCACTTCCTGGACACGGAGGTCTTTATCCGCTCGATGGCCAACCGCGGCGCGCTCGGCGGCCTCTCCGAGGCGACGCTGCAGGCGGCGCTGCTGATGGACGCCGCCGGGCGCCAGGACATCTTCCTGGAGACCGTCGGCGTCGGCCAGGCCGAGGTAGACATCATCGACCACGCCGACACCGTCGTCCTGGTGCTCATGCCCGGCTCGGGTGACTCGATCCAGGCGCTCAAGGCCGGGGTGATGGAGATCCCCGACATCATCGTGGTCAACAAGGCCGACCATCCGCTCACCGAGACGATGGTCCGCGAGATCCGTGGCGTCCTCTCGCTCGCCCCGGCCGACGGGCGCCAGATCCCGATCGTCCGGACCGAGGCCGCCCGCGGCGAAGGGGTGCCTGAGCTCGCCGCCGAGCTCGACGCCCACCGCGCCTACATCGAGGCCGAGGGAATGCTCTCCGAGCGCCGCCGCCGCAACCTGCGCAGTGAGGTCATCTCGATCTGCGCCAACCGCCTGCGCCGCGAGCTCGAGTCGAGGCTGGAGACCGACGAGGAGTTCGAGGCTCTCCTGGCCGAGGTGGTCGAGCGCCGGCTCGACCCCGCCAGCGCCGCCACCCGGGTGCTGGAAGAGCGCTCGGACTGACTCCGGGTTCGGCGCCGCGGGTGACCGACCCGGTGGTCGCCGGGCAGGGTGGCCTCCCTCGCTCGGCGCCGACGAGGAATAGCTGCCCGCGAGCGAGCGGCGTGGGTGACCACCCCGGCGAGGAACTCCGTCATCACGCCTGGAAGGCGGGATGACGCCGAGCGGGGTCGGTCATCCGCGGCGCCGACCACGGGCAGTCAGGCGCCGAGTATCGACCAGGGCAGCGGACCCGCGGGGGGCGAGAGGCCGGCGTCGGGCGCCAGGTGGCCGGCGACCAGCAGCCAGAGGGTGAGCGCCACGCCGACGGCGCCCAGGGCGACGCCGAGGGAGGGAAGGCGCCGCATGCCCCACGCGCAGAGCGCGGCGGCGACCGGAAGGACGGTGGCCAGCGCCTCGCCCGGGGCCCGCTCGGCAAACCAGGGGGCCAGGAGGACGGCGGTGAACACCGCGGCGGCGCAGATCAGGGCCAGGAAGGCGGTGGCCACCTCGATGTCGATCGCCTCCGGCAGCGCCCGCGCCAGCCGCTCGCGGCGCGAGTGCCAGAGCAGCCAGAGCGAAACGAAGGCGAGCGCCAGGACCGGGGCAAAGAGCAGGATCCCCACCTCGGGCGCCAGCCAGAGGCCCAGCAGCCTCGGCAGGCGGGCTGCGTAGTCGGCGGCCGTCCCGGCGCCGAACGGCCCACCCGGCTCGTTGGAGGCGGCCAGCGGGGTGACGCCCCCGAAGAGCCGGCCGTTGACCGTGACGTAGAAGACGAGCGAGACGAGCACGAGCTCGAGCGCGACCAGCCCGGCCCAGCCCCGGCGCCGGCGCCTGAGCCAGCGGAAGAGGGCGGCCGCAACGACCGCCGCGGGCAGCAGCCCGATCGGCCCGGCCCACGGAACCAGGGCCAGCAGCAGCCCGGCGCCCAGGGGCGCCGCCCGGGTGGCCGCCTCGCGGCAGCGCAGGGCCAGGGCGGCGGCCCCGACCAGCAGCGCGCCGATCGTCGCCGCCGGCGCGATGGTGGTGGCCGCCAGGACCGCCGGCGGGCTCAGGCCCACCGCCAGCACGGCGCCGGTCGCCCACGGGTCCGGCGCCAGCCGCCTGGCCACCGCCACCGCCGCGGCCATGCCCAGGGCGGCGATGATCGCCAGGAACACCTCCACCCCCCGCACGCCCGCCAGCGCGTAGGCCGGCGCGATGAGGGCGGGGAAGCCGATCCCCTGCGGCTCGAGCAGGCGCCCCCCGATCACGTCGGCGCGCGGGGAGAGCACCGGCCCGTCGAACCGGAGCCAGTCCCGCCCGGCGTAGTTGTTGGTGAGGTCGAGGTCGCCGTCGCTGGCCAGCGACTCGGTGCTGAGCAGCACGTGCGCCTCGTCGCCGCGCAGTTCGTTCAGCCCGTTGGCGGGCAGCCCGGCGCCGGCCAGGTAGAAGGCCAGGCAGAGGAAGAAGACCAGTGCCGGGGCGGCGAGCGGGGAGCTGCGACCGGCCCGCCTCAGCCGCCGGGGGTCGAGCTCGGGCGTCGCTGCGGCCTGGGCCTCGCCGCCCATCGTCGCCCGATCAGAGCCCGAGCGCCCGGGCGATGACCATCTGCTGGACCTCGTCGGTTCCCTCGCCGATGGTGAGGATCTTCGCGTCGCGGTAAAGCCGGCTGACCGGGTACTCGTCGATCCAGCCGTAGCCCCCGTGGATCTGGACGGCCTCCTCGGAGACCTTCACCGCCAGGCGCCCGGCGACCAGCTTGGCCTGCGAGGCGCTCATGCCTGCCGGCTGCCCGTCATCCTTCTCCCACGCCGCCTTCCAGACCAGCATCCGGGCCGCCTCGATCCCGGCCGACATGTCGGCGAGCTTGCCCTGGATCAGCTGGAAGCGGCCGATCGGCTGGCCGAAGGCGCTGCGCTCGCCGGCGTAGGCCAGGGCATGTTCGAAGGCGCCCTGCGCCAGCCCCACGGCCATCGCGGCCACCCCGATCCGGCCCGAGTCCAGGCCGGACAGGCACTGCTTCAGGCCGGTGCCCCGCTCACCGAGCAGGTTGGCCTCGGGCACCCGGCAGTCGGTGAAGGTCAGGGGCCGGGTATCCGAGGCGTGCCAGCCGACCTTGCGGTAGGGCTCGCCCTGCTCGTAGCCCGGGGTCCCGTTGGGCACGATGATGTTGGAGATCTCCGGCCGCCCGTTCCCCTCGCCGGTGACCGCGGTGATGGTCACGTGGCCCGAGATCTCGGTACCGGCGTTGGTGATGAACTGCTTGGCGCCGTTGATCACCCATTCGCCGTCCTCGAGCACGGCGCGCGTGCGGGTCGCGCCGGCATCGGAGCCGGCCTCAGGCTCGGTGAGGCCGAAGGCCCCCAGCCTGCGGCCGGCGCAGAGGTCGGGCATCAGCGTGGCCTTCTGCTCCTCGGTGCCGAACTCGTCGATCAGGCCCACACCGAGCGAGCTGTGGGCGGCCATGGTCACGGCCACCGAGCCGTCGACGCGCCCGAGCTCCTCGCAGGCGATCGCGTAGGCGAGCGTGTCGCCACCGGCGCCCCCGTACTGCTCGGGGAAGGGAATGCCCATCCAGCCCAGCTCACCCATCCGGGCGATCACCTCGTAGGGGAAGCGCCGCTCGCGGTCGATCTCCTCGGCGATCGGGGCGATCTCGCTGTCGGCAAACTCGCGAACGGTCTGCCGGAGGAGCCGGTGGTCGTCGGAAAGGGCGAAATCCATGGCCGACAGCCTATGGTCTGCCGCCCCTCGCGGTAATCGTTCGCCGCGGGCGCTGCCGGCCGTTTAGCATCAGGCCCCCAGCAGAACCCGACCCCGGAGCCAACGAATGCCCAAGACCGTGATCCTCTCCTCCGCCCGCACGCCGATCGGCAAGATGGGCGGCGCCCTCGCCCCGCTCTCGGCCGTGGAGCTGGGCGGCATCGCGATCGCCGAGGCACTCGACCGCGCCGGCGTGGCTCCCGAGCAGGTCGACCACGTGATCATGGGAACGGTCCTCCAGGGCGGCCAGGGCCAGATCCCCTCGCGTCAGGCCCAGATCGAGGCCGGGATCCCCAAGGAGGTCTCCTCGGAGACGATCAACAAGGTCTGTGCCTCAGGCGTGCGGGCCACCGTGCTGCTCGACCAGGCGATCCGCGCCGGCGACGCCGAGGTCGGCGTGGCCGGGGGCATGGAGTCGATGTCCAACGCTCCCTACCTGCTGCCCGGCGCCCGCTTCGGCTTCCGCATGGGGGAGACCAAGGCGCTGGACTCGATGGTCAGCGACGGGCTCACCAACCCCTTCTCCGGGCGCCAGATGTTCGACGAGGCCACCGAGGTCGGCGACGAGCTCGAGATCTCGCGCCCCGACCTCGACCGCTGGGCGGTGCGCTCCCACGAGCGCACGATCGCCGCCACCGAGGACGGCCGGCTTCCCGAGGAGATCGTCGCGGTGACCGTCCAGGGCCGCAAGGGGGACACGGTCGTCGAGGTCGACGAGGCCCCGCGGCCCGACACCTCGCTGGAGACGCTCGCCAAGCTTCCGGGCCTGGTCTCCAAGGAGGGCAGCCACACCGCCGGCAATTCACCGGGAGTCAACGACGGCGCCGGGGCGCTCGTCCTGGCCTCCGACGAGTGGGCGCAGGCCGCCGGCCACGAGCCGCTGGCCGAGATTGTCGCCCACGCGCAGAGCGCCGGCGAGTACGCCTACCTGGCCGCCACGCCGGCCAGCGCTGCGATGAAGGCGCTCGACAAGGCCGGCCTGCAGCCGGGCGACATCGACCTGTGGGAGATCAACGAGGCCTTCGCCTCGGTCGCGCTCAACACGATCAACTCCCTGGGCATCGACGAGGAGCGCGTGAACGTCAACGGGGGCGCGGTGGCCATGGGCCACCCGATCGGCGCCTCCGGCGCCCGCATAATCGGGGCGCTCGTCCACGAGCTCCGGCGTCGCGGCGGCGGCCTGGGCTGCGCGGCCATCTGCTCCGGCGGCGGTCAGGGCGACGCCATCATCATCCGCGTGAACGGGGCCTAGGTGGAAGAGGGCGACGGCACGCCCACCGCAGCGGCGTTCTTCGACCTCGACCGGACGCTGGTCGCCGGCTCGTCCGGCTTCTACTGGGCCCGTGCGGCCATGGACGCCGGCGTTATCAGCCGGCGGCGGATGGCCCGGATCGTCCTCCAGAACCTCGAGTTCCGGCTCCGCGGCTCGACCGACGAGGGCACCGAGAAGATGCGCGCCGAGATATCGGCGATGGTCGCCGGCCGCCGCCAGGTCGACCTGGCGCGGATGATGCCCGAGGTGCTGGCCGGCGTGCTCCCTCGCCTGTACCCGCAGATGCTGAAGATCGCCTACGGCCACCAGGACGCCGGGCGCAGGGTCTACATCGCCACCGCCTCGTCGCAGGCCCTGGCCGACGTCCTGAGCGAGATCCTGGGTTTCGACGGCGGGATCGGCCAGGTCTCCGAGGTGGTCGACGGGCGCTTCACCGGCCGCGACGCCGACCTCTTCACCTACCGGGACGGGAAGGCCGAACGGATCCGCAAGCTCGCCGCCCGGGAGGGCATAGACCTCTCGGCCTCCTGGGCCTACTCGGATTCCGAGTCCGACCTGCCGATGCTCCGCCTCGTCGGGCACCCGGTCGCGGTCAACCCCGACCGCGAGCTCGAGCAGGTCGCCGGGGAGGAGGGCTGGGAGGTCCTGCGCTTCGAGCAGCTGGGGCGCAAGATGATGGCCCTCGGGGCGCTGCTGCTGATGGGCCTGGTCGGGACGGCGGGGCGCACCGTGGTCTCCCGCCGGGCGGGAATCCCCCCGGCCTCGCCGCGCCGCCGGCTGCCCTGGCGGTCCCGCTAGGCGCCCGCCCGGCGGCGACGTATCCTCTGCGCATGGCGATAAGCCCCCACGACCCGCGGGCGCTCGACGACGAGTGGCGCGAGCTGTTCGAGGCGACCCCGGAGCGCGACGTCTCCTTCACCACCCTCTCCGGCGTCCCGATTGAGCCTCTCTACACGGAGGCCGACCTGCCGAACGCCGCCGAGATAGGCGTGCCGGGCCTGTATCCCTTCACGCGCGGGGTCTACCCGTCCATGTACCGGGGACGGCTGTGGACGATGCGCCAGTTCGCCGGCTTCGGCAGTGCCGAGGAGACCAACCGCCGCTTCCGCTACCTGCTCGACCACGGGCAGACCGGCCTGTCGACCGCCTTCGACATGCCGTCGCTGATGGGCCACGACTCCGACAGCCCGCTCTCCCTGGGGGAGGTCGGGCGCGAGGGCGTCGCGGTCGACACGCTCGACGACATGGAGACCCTCTTCCAGGGGATCGACCTGGGCGAGGTGTCGGTCTCGATGACCATCAACGCGCCGGCCGCGGTGATGCTCGCCTTCTACGTCGTCGCCGCCGAGCGTCAGGGGGTACCCCCCGACCGCCTGGCCGGGACGATCCAGGCCGACATCCTCAAGGAGTACATCGCCCAGAAGGAGTGGTGCTTCCCGATCGACCCGGCGATGCGGGTGATGGGGGACATGATCGAGTGGTGCTCGACGGAGATGCCGCGCTGGCATCCGGTCTCGATCAGCGGCTACCACATCCGCGAGGCGGGGGCCACGGCCGCCCAGGAGCTCGCCTTCACCCTCAAGGACGGCCTGACCTACGTCGAGCAGGCGGTCGAGCGCGGCCTGGACGTCGACTCCTTTGCCCCGCGCCTCTCGTTCTTCTTCAACGCCCAGATCGACTTCTTCGAGGAGATCGCCAAGTACCGCGCCGCCCGCCGGATCTGGGCCCGCGAGCTGCGCGAGACCTTCGGCGCCAAGGACCCGAAGAGCTGGCTGATGCGCTTCCACACCCAGACCGCCGGCGTCTCGCTGACCGCCCAGCAGCCGCTGAACAACATCACCCGCACGGCGATCGAGGCCCTGGCCGGGGTCCTGGGCGGCACGCAGTCGCTGCACACCAACAGCTACGACGAGGCCCTGGCCCTGCCGACCGAGGATGCGGTGCGGGTGGCCCTGCGCACCCAGCAGATCATCGCCTTCGAGACCGGCGTGGCCAACACCATCGACCCGCTGGGCGGCTCCTACTTCGTCGAGGCGCTGACCGACGAGATGGAGCGCCAGGCCTACGACTACTTCCGCCGCATCGACGAGCTCGGCGGCATGGTCGAGGCGGTCAAGCAGAACTACCCCCAGCGCGAGATCGCCGACGCCAGCTACGAGCTCCAGCAGGAGATCGACTCGGGCCGGCGCGTGGTGGTCGGGGTCAACGAGTTCACCGACGGGGACGACGGCGAGACGCCGATCCTCAGGATCGGTCTCGAGGTGGAGCGCGAGCAGGTCGAGCGCCTGGCCGGGGTGCGCGCCCGCCGCGACGGCGCCGAGGTCGAGGCCGCGCTGGCCGCACTGCGGGAGGCCGCCGCCCGCGATGGCGAGAACCTGATGCCCCACCTCATCACCTGCGCCCGCGCCTGGGCCAGCGAGGGCGAGGTGATCGAGTCGCTGCAGGAGGTATTCGGCGGCTTCACCGAGCAGCCGGTCTTCTAGGCGGCGGCTGCCATCTGGCGCGCAGGCGGGCGCCCCCGGTTATCATCGCCTGACCATGCGCATCAAGATCGCTTTTGCCTCCGCCCTCGCCGCGACCGCCGTCGCCGCCGTCCCGGCCTCTTCGATGGCCATCTCCGGCCCGGTGGCCGGCGCCTCGGCGACCAGGACGATCCTGGTCAAGGACAACTTCTTCGCGCCCAGGTCGGTCTCGGTGGCCAGGAACACGACGCTCCGGTTCGTCTGGCGCGGCAGGCTCGTCCACAACGTTGCCGTCGGCCGCCGGATCCTGATCTCCAACCGGACCAAGGGCTCCGGTGCCCTGCGGGTGAATCGCTCGGTGACACTCAACTGCACGCTGCACAAGGGCATGAACCTCAAGGTCAACGTCCGCTGAACCCGCGCGGCGGCGCGGAGCGCGAGGGGATACCCTCCGAACCGCTGACCGCCGCCCCATGAACGCTCCCGCAACTCAGAAGATCCGCGTAGTCGTGGCCAAGCCCGGCCTCGACGGACATGACCGCGGAGCCAAGATCATCGCCCGCGCCCTGCGCGACGCCGGGATGGAGGTCATCTACACCGGCCTGCACCAGACTCCGGAGCAGATCGTCGAGACCGTCGTCCAGGAGGACGCCGACGCCGTCGGGCTCTCGATCCTCTCGGGCGCCCACATGACGCTGGTGCCCCGCGTGGTCGAGCTACTGCGCGAGCAGGGAATCGACGACGTGCTGGTCACCGTGGGCGGGACCATCCCCGCCGACGACATCCCGCAGCTCAAGGAGCTGGGGGTCGCCGAGGTCTTCACGCCCGGCACTCCGACGCAGGCGATCATCGACTTCATCTCCGGCTCCGTACAGGAGAGGGAACCGCGCTAGATCTGCGGGATTCTCGTCCCGGAGTCGAAACCGAAGTACCCGACTGACTAGTCAGTCAACAGCCCCGATAAACTGCCAACAACGTCCGAAACAGGAGAATCCGAAGTGAAGATCTGCGTTCTCGTCAAGGAAGTCCCCGACGCCGCCGTCCAGAAGCGCATCGACCCGTCCACGGGCCGCATGGACCGCAGCGGTGAGAAGAACCTCAACCCCTACGACACCCACGCCATCGAGGCGGCGATGCAGCTCAAGGAGAGCGGCGCGCTGCCGGTCGAGGAGGTCGTGGCCGTCTCGATGGGCCCCGACTCCGCCGAGCGCGCGCTCCACAAGGCCGTCTCGCTGGGCGCCGACCGCTCGATCCACCTGAGCGACGAGACGCTCGCCGGCTCCGACGTGGCCGCCACCGGCTACGCGCTCTCCCAGGTGCTCGAGCGCGAGAAGCCCGACCTCGTCCTTCTCGGCCAGCAGTCCGACGACGGCGAGTGCTACACGATCGGCGCCGTCGTGGCCGATCACCTGGGGATGCCTTCGCTGACCCAGGTCATCAAGATCGACGTCGAGGGCGGGGACAAGCTCCGCGCCGAGCGCCAGGCCGAGTACGGCTACGACACCGTCGAGGTCGCCCTGCCCGCCGTGATCTCGGTCGGCGACGCGATCAACGAGCCCCGCTACCCGTCGCTCAAGGCGATCATGGGAGCGAAGAAGAAGCCGCTGGAGAAGGTGGCGGCCGGTGACGTGGGCATCGACGCGTCGAAGGTCGGCGGGGACAACTCCGCCGCGCAGTGGACCGGCTCCAAGGAACCGCCCAAGAAGGAGCCGGGCAAGATCATCGAAGACGAGGACACCAATGAGACGGTCGAGCAGATCGTCGCGTGGCTTGACGAGAGGAAGCTGATCTAGACATGGCCAACATCCTGGTTTACGCCCTCCAGTACGAGGGCGCTTTCAACAAGAACTCCCTCGGAGCCGTCTCCGAGGCCGCCAAGCTCGCATCCGAGATCGGGGGCGAGGCCCACGCGATCGTGGTCGGCGAGTCCATCAGCGACGAGCTCTGCAGCTCGCTCGGCAACTACGGGGCCACCAAGGTCCTGCGCGTCGAGGGTCCGGAGGGGCTCGCCCAGCCGGTCGTGGACGCCATGGCCGCCGCCGTCCAGGGTGGCGACTACGGGTACGTGCTCTTCGGGGGCGGCCTGCTCGGCTTCGAGATCGGGGCGGGCCTGGCGGCGCGCCTCGACGCCGGAGTGGCGATGGAGGTCACCGCGGTACGGGCCGAGGGCGGCAAGCTGGTCGCCGAGCGCCCCATCCTCGGCGACTCGGCCATCTCGGAGATCTCCTTCCGTAGCGGCCTCGGGATCATCATCGGGCGCCTCAACGCGTTCGAGATCAGCGAAACCGGCGGCAGCGCCTCGGTCGAGGACCTGAGCGTCGACTACTCGCCGTTCAGCTCGCAGGCGACGATGATCACCCGCGGCGAGCAGCGCGGCGCCGAGGTCGACATCGAGGGCGCCGACGTGCTCATCGCCGGCGGCCGTGGCCTGGGCAGCGAAGAGGGCTTCGAGCTCTGCGAGGACCTCGCCGGTGCCTTCGGCGGCAACTCGGCCGTCGCCGCGACCCGCGCGGTCGTCGACGCCGGCTGGTTCCCGTACGCCGGCCAGATCGGCCAGACCGGCAAGACGGTCGCGCCGAAGCTCTACCTGGCGGCGGGTATCTCCGGCGCCATCCAGCACAAGGTCGGCATGCAGAGCTCGGAGACGATCGTGGCGATCAACAAGGACGCCAATGCCCCGATCTTCGAGTTCAGCGACCTCGGCATCGTCGGGGACCTCAACAAGATCATGCCGAAGCTCACCGAGGCGGTTAAGGCCAAGAAGGGCGGCTGAGCCATGTCCGGGAGCAACGGCAACGGGAAGGTGGTTCCGGGGGCCTATCCGCCCCCGGTCGACTCGCCGGGCGAGTTCATCCAGCGTGAGCTCGACCACGAGGACGAGCGAATCGACGTAGGCGTGGCGATCGTCGGCGGCGGGACCGCCGGCCTGGCCTGCGCCAACCGGCTGCTCCAGCTCCTGGCCGATGACCCGGAGACCCTCGAGCGCCTGGGCGAGGTCCCGGTCGCCGTGATCGAGAAGGCCAAGAGCTGCGGAGGCCACAACCTCTCCGGGGCGGTCATGCGCCCCGGCCCGCTCGAGGAGCTCTTCCCCGACATGACCCGCGAGGAGTGGCGCAAGGCCGGCTTCGCCTACGGCGAGGTGGAGAAGGAGGCGGTCTACCTGCTGCCCAACTCCAAGACCAAGGTCCGCATCCCGCCGCCCCCGCCGCAGAAGAACCACGGCAACGAGGTGATCTCGGTCTCCGAGATGTGTCGCTTCATGCAGGAGAAGGCCGAGGAGAACGGGGCCTACATCCTCACCGAGACCTCGGCCACCGAACTGCTGGTCGAGGACGGCGTCGTGCGCGGCGTTCGCTCCGGCGACAAGGGCCGCGACAAGGACGGCGGCGAGATGTCCAACTTCGAGCCGGGCGCCGACGTGACCGCCCAGGCGACCGTCCTGGCCGAGGGCTGCTGGGGCAGCCTCACCGGCGCGGCGATCCGCGAGTTCGAGCTGGCCGAGGGCCGCGAGCCGATGGTCTGGGAGCTCGGCGTCAAGGAGGTCTGGAAGGTCCCCAAGCCTCTCGACCGCGTAATCCACACCCTCGGCGGCTGGCCGCTCCACCTCTCTTCGAAGTACCACCAGATCGGCGGCTCCTGGATCTACCCGATGAAGGACGAGGAGACCGGCGACGACCTGGTCTCGATCGGCTTCGTGGTCGACCTCGACTACGCCGACGCCACCACCTCGGCCCACGACCTGCTGCAGACCTTCAAGACGCACCCGCTGGTGAAGAAGATCCTCGACGGCGGCGAGCGCGTCGCCTGGGGGGCCAAGGCGCTTCCCGCCGGCGGTTACTGGGCGATGCCCAAGCTCTCGATGCCCGGCGCGGTGATCGTCGGCGACGCCGCCGGCATGGTCAATACGGCCGCTCTCAAGGGTGTCCACTACGCGATCCAGGCCGGCATCCTGGCCGCCGAGGCCATCTACGCCACGCTGGCCCGCGGCGAGGCCCTCGAGGCCTACGAGGACGCGGTCGAGGACTCGGTCATCGGCCGTGACCTCTACGAGGTGCGTAACGTCCGCCAGCCGTTTGCCAAGGGTTTCCTGCAGGGGGGTCCGATCGTCAACCTGATGATCGCCACCAAGGGCCGGTTCCCGGGCGGCCGCTGGTCGCTGCACCGCAACGACGCCCAGCCGATGTTCATCGGCAACACCGACAAGCGCTACGTCCAGCCCGACGGCAAATACACCTTCGACAAGCTCTCGAGCGTCTACATCACCGGCAACCAGACCCGTGACGACGCGCCCAACCACATCCGGGTGCAGACCAACGTCCCGCGCGTGGTGGCCGAGACGTGGAAGTGGATGTGCCCGGCCGGCGTGTACGAGATCCCGGAGGACGCTCCCGAGGAGGGTGACGTCGACGTGATCGTCAACTACACCAACTGCGTCCAGTGCGGCGCCATCACCGCCAAGGGCGGCCGGCTGACCACGCCCGAGGGCGGGGACGGGCCGCTCTACCAGGTCACCTGAGCCTCGTGGCAAAGCCAGCGCAACGTTTGCGCGGCCGCCGTGTTAGGAAAGGCTGATGGCACGTTTTTCCATGCCCGCGAGCGTCGTCGGCGCCGCATGCGCGGTGGCGCTGGCCGCTGCCCCGGCCGGCGCGGCCGGCCTGCCCGCCGACTCCGCGGCGACGGTCGGCCTCAGAGCATCGCTGGAGAGCTGCTCGCAGTCCGACGTACCCGGCCGCTCGGCCGTCTTCAGCGCCACGATGCCGGCACGAAAGGGAGCCAACCGCCTCCAGCTGAGGTTCGACCTGTTCAGCCGGCCCGACTTCGGAGGCCTGTGGAAGCCGGTGGCGGGCGTTCCTACCTTCGGTGACTGGGACTCGGCGACCCCGGGCGCCGGAGGCCTCAAGGTCACCAAGCAGGTCAACGGCCTGCGCTTGGGCAGCGCCTACCGGGCTATCGTCAGCTTCCGCTGGCTGGACGCTTCGGGCAAGGTGGTGGGCAAGGTCGTCCGTACTGCCCGCAGCTGCGTACAGGCCGACCCCCGGCCCGACCTGGCGGTAACCGCGCGGTTGGCCTCCGGGGGCGTGATCGTCGTCGTGCGGAACCTGGGCCGCGCGGCCGGGCCGTTCGAGGTGAGGCTCAGCTCGGGCGGGCGCCAGCTCGCGGCCGAGAAGCTCTCGGGCGTGGGGGCCGGAGCCTCGAGGGGATTCGTGGTCAGGGGCGTCAGCTGCCCGGCGGGATCGACGCTGACCGTCTCCGCCGACCCCGGCGGGGCAACGGCCGAGCGCAGCGAAGCCAACAACGTCGCCGAACTGCGGTGCCCGGCCTCCGGCTAGACTCGGCAACCGAGATGAAGTCAGAGATCCACCCCGATTACGTCGAGTCCACCGTCCGCTGCACCTGCGGCAACGAGTTCGTGACCCGCTCGACCCTGCCGGAGCTCCACGTGGAGATCTGCTCGAACTGCCACCCCTTCTACACCGGCCGCCAGAAGCTGGTCGATACCGGTGGCCGGGTCGAGCGCTTCCGCCGCCGCGCCGCCAAGCGCTCGTCGGCCACGTCCTGAGCGGCGCCATGGGCTCCCGGGCCGAGGCCAAGCCGGCGCCCGCGCTCAATGCCGAGCCGGCCGAGTGGGCCGCCACCGAGGACGCCCCCATCGGCGGCCAGGCGGTACTGGAGGGAGTGATGATGCGCAGCGGCGCCGGCTGGGCGGTGGCCTGCCGCAAGCCCGCCCCCGACCAGCTCGACGAAAAGGGCGAGCGCGAGGACATGAACGACCCTCCGCGGGGGGAGATCGCCGTCACCACCACCCCGGCCGTCTCGGTGCTCGCCCGGCATCGCGCCCTGCGGCTGCCGATCATCCGCGGGGTCGTCGCCCTGGGCGAGTCGCTGGTTATCGGCTTCAAGGCGCTCGGGATCTCGGCCAACGCCCAGTCGCCCGAGCACGAGGAGCCGATCTCCGGGTTCGCGTGGGGGCTGACGATCGCCTTCTCGCTGGTGCTGGCCGTCGGGCTCTTCTTCATCGTCCCGGTGACCCTCACCAACCTGATCAAGGACCAGCTCGGCTCGGCCTTCCTGTTCTGGCTCGTCGAGGGGATCCTGCGGACCGCGATCTTCCTCGGCTACCTGGTCCTGCTCTCGAAGCTCCGTGACCTGCGGCGGGTTTTCGAATACCACGGGGCCGAGCACAAGACGATCTCCTGTTACGAGGCCAAGCTCCCGCTCACGCCGGAGAACGCCCAGCGCTTCTCGCGCCTGCACCCCCGCTGCGGGACGAGCTTCCTGCTGATCGTCATGATCGTCGCGATCTTCGTCTTCTCCCCGCTCGGGCTGCTGCCCTGGTGGGCGCTCGTGGTGAGCCGGATCGTGGGGGTGCCCCTGATCGCCGGGATCTCGTTCGAGATCATCAAGTACTTCGGCCGCCACCGGACCAACCGGGTCGTCCAGGTCCTGATGTGGCCCGGGCTCCAGCTCCAGCGCCTCACGACCCGGGAGCCCGACCTGAGCCAGCTGGCCGTGGCGATCGCCTCGATGGACGCCATCCTCGAGCTCGACCGGGAAGACCCAGCCGACGTGAACCTCGTCGGCGTCGAGATCGCCGCCTGACCGCCGCGCCGGCCCCCGTTACCCTCACCGCCCTGATGATCGAGGCCCTGGTCGAAAGGATCGAGACGCGTTTCTCGGAGCTCTCGCAGGAGATCACCGACCCCGAGGTGATCGCCGACCGTGAGCGCTACGCCCAGGTCGGGCGCGAGTACCGGCGTCTCGAGGAGGCCGCCGCGCTGGCCGCCCGGTGGCGCCGGGCGAGCGACGACGCCGCCGGCGCCCGGGAGCTGATCGCCGAGGGCGGCGACGACGACGAGGTGCGCGAGATGCTCTCCCAGTCCGAGGCGCAGATCGCCGAGCTCGAGGAGGAGCTGCGGCTGGCCATGGTCGAGGGCGACCCCAACGACGCCAAGAACGTGATCGTGGAGATCCAGGGGGGAACGGGAGGAGAGGAGGCCGGCATCTGGGCCGGCGACCTCCAGCGGATGCTGATGCGCTACGCCGAGCGCCGCGGGTTCCAGCCCGAGATGCTCGAAGCCTCGGAGGGCAAGTACACCTTCGCCATCAAGGGCGACGGCGCCTACTCGGTCTTCAAGTTCGAGGGCGGCACCCACCGGGTCCAGCGGGTGCCGGTGACCGAGTCCCAGGGCCGGATCCACACGAGCACCGCAACCGTAGCCGTGCTCCCCGAGGCCGAGGAGGTCGACATCCAGGTCGACCCGAACGACCTTCAGGTGGACGTCTTCCGGTCATCGGGGCCGGGCGGGCAGTCGGTGAACACCACCGACTCGGCGGTCCGAATCACCCACAAGCCGAGCGGCCTGGTGGTCTCGATGCAGGACGAGAAGAGCCAGCTGCAGAACCGCGAAAAGGCGATGCGCGTTCTGCGCGCCCGCCTCTACGAGCAGGCGATCGCCGAGCAGAACGCCGAGATCGCGGCCGACCGGCGCGCCCAGGTCGGGACCGGCGAGCGCTCGGAGAAGATCCGCACCTACAACTATCCCGACCGCCGGGTCACCGACCACCGGGTGAAGCTCACCGTCCACGACCTCGACGCCGTGCTCGGCGGGGAGCTCGATCAGTTCACCGCCTCGCTCCAGGCCGACGAGAAGAGCCGCCTGCTCGCCGCCCAGGCCGAGGCCGGCTGATGCGCGGGGCCAGCGTCGCCGAGGCGCTCGACAGCGCCGCGGTGGCTATCGGGGCCTCGGGCAGTCCCAGCCCGCGGCTCGACGCCGAGCTCCTCCTGGCCGAGACCGTCGGGACCGGCCGCGAGGCACTGGTCACCGGCCCCGGGCGGGACCTGACCGCCGAGCAGGCACGGCGCTTCCGGGAGCTGGTGACCCGCCGCTCGCGCGACCGGGAGCCGGTCGCCTACCTGGTCGGCCGCAAGGGCTTTCGCTGGATCGAGCTGGAGGTCGACCCGCGGGTGCTGGTGCCGCGCCCGGAGACCGAGCTCCTCGTCGAGGCCGCACTCGGCCTGCCCGAGGGAGCGCGGGTGCTCGACGTGGGCACCGGCAGCGGCGCGGTGGCCCTGGCCCTCAAGCTGGAGCGCCCGGACCTCGACGTCGTCGGCAGCGACATCAGCGCCGAAGCCCTGGAGGTGGCGGCGGCCAACCGGGACCGGCTCGGGCTGCCGGTCGGGCTGGAGCAGGCCGACCTCCTCGAGGGCCTGGGGGGCGACTGGGACGCGATCCTCGCCAATCCCCCTTACGTGGCCGAGGCCGACAGGGCCCTGCTCGGGCCCGACCTGGCCCACGAGCCGGCCGGCGCCCTCTTCGGCGGGCCGGACGGCCTGGACGTGATCCGCCGCCTGCTTCCGGCCGCCGCGGCCACCCGGGCCACGCTGCTTGCCGTGGAGGTGGGGGCGGGCCAGGCCGGCGGCGTGGCCACCCTCGCCGCCGCGGCGGGCTTTACCGGCGTGGAGACGGTTCCCGACCTGGCGGGAATCGACCGCCTGGTGGTGGCTTCGCGATGAGCGCCGTGGTCGAGCCCGGGCAGGTAAAGGTGCTGGAGCGGTGCATGGCCGTCGGGGGCGTCGCCGTCTTTCCCTCGGACACCGTCTACGGGGTGGCCTGCGACCCCGGGCACCGCGAGGCCCACCGGCGCCTCTGCGCCATGAAGCAGCGCGACCCGGACCAGCCCTCGGCGGTGATGTTCTTCTCGCTCGAGCGGGCCCTGGAATCGCTCCCGGAGATCGGGCCGCGCACCCATCAGGCCCTCTCGGCCCTGCTGCCGGGGGCGGTGCTCGCGCTGCTTCCCAATCCCGCCGCCCGCTTCCCGCTGGCCTGCGGTCCCGAGACCGGCACCCTCGGGGTCCGCGTGCCCCGGCTCGGCCCGCAGACCGCCGCGCTCGAGGGGATGCGCTGGCCGATCCTGCAGACCAGCGCCAACCTCCACGGGGGGCCGGAGGCCAGCCGCGTGGAGGAGGTACCCGCGGCGATCCGCGAGGAGGCCGACCTGGTCCTCGACGCCGGCGAGCTCCCGGGCCTTCCCTCGACCGTGGTCGACCTGCGCGACTACGAGTTCGAAGGCGCCTGGTCGGTCCTGCGCGAGGGCGCCCTTTCCGGGCCGGACGTGGCCGCGGCCCTCGGCTGACGGAACGGCCCGCGGCCGCTGGTACCCTGCCGTCACCATGGCCGATGCAGCCTCAGGCGCGGATTTCCTGGGCGCCCCCCTAAGCGAAGTCGACCCGCAGATCGCCGACGTCCTGCGCCTCGAGCTGGACCGCCAGCAGCGCACGCTCGAGATGATCGCCTCCGAGAACTTCGTACCCGAGGCCATCCTCGAGTGCCAGGGGAGCGTGCTCACCAACAAGTACGCCGAGGGCTACCCCGGCAAGCGCTACTACGGCGGCTGCGAGTTCGTGGACATCGCCGAGCAGCTGGCGATCGACCGGGCCAAGGCCCTGTTCGGCGCCGAGCACGCCAACGTCCAGCCCCACTCCGGCGCCCAGGCCAACGCGGCGGTCTTCCACGCGCTGCTCGAGCCCGGCGACACCCTGATGGGCCTCTCGCTGGCCCACGGCGGCCACCTGAGCCACGGCATGAAGCTGAACCTCTCCGGGCGCCTGTACGACATCGCTGCCTACGAGGTCTCGCCCGACGACTATCTCGTCGACATGGACGCGCTGGCCGAGCTGGCCCGCGAGCGCCGGCCGAAGATGATCATCGCCGGCTGGTCGGCCTACCCGCGCCACCTGGACTTCGCGCGCTTCCGCGAGATCGCCGACGAGGTGGGGGCCTACCTGCTCGTCGACATGGCCCACTTCGCCGGGCTCGTAGCCGCCGGCCTCCATCCCAGCCCGGTTCCCTACGCCGACGTGGTGACCAGCACGGTCCACAAGACCCTCGGCGGACCGCGGTCCGGGATCATCCTCTGCCGCGAGGAACACGCCAAGGCCATCAACTCCGCCGTCTTCCCCGGCCAGCAGGGCGGGCCGCTGATGCACGTGATCGCCGCCAAGGCGGTCGCGCTGGGCATCGCCGCGACCGAGGGCTTCCGCGAGCGCCAGGAGCGGACCATCGCCGGCGCCCAGGCGGTCGCCGGGGCACTGACCACCGACACGGCCCGGGCGGCCGGCGTCGACGTCCTCACCGGCGGCACCGACGTCCACCTGGCCCTTGTCGACCTGCGCGAGTCCGAGCTCGACGGCCAGGCGGCCGAGGACCGGCTCGAGGAGATCGGCATTACCGTCAACCGCAACGCCGTGCCCTTCGACCCGCGCCCGCCGATGGTTACCAGCGGCCTGCGGATCGGCACCTCGGCGCTGGCCACCCGCGGCCTCGGCGTGGAGGACTTCTCCGAGGTCGGGGGGATCATCGCCGAGGCGCTCGCCGGCGACTTCGAGGGCTCGAGGGCCGACCTGGCCGAGCGGGTCCGGGCGGTGGCCGCCCGCTACCCGCTCTACGAGCACCTCGGCGCGCCGGCCCCGGCCTGAGCCGCGCCGGTCAGTCGGCCAGGTAGATCGACCGCACCCAGATCGCGGTCAGGGCGTCGAGCAGGCCCTCGTCCCCTGCGGTTCCGTCGAGGCGATGGAAGGCGGTATCGGTCATCAGGGTCAGCGCCAGGGCGGTCGCGCGCGGGTCGGCACAGCGGGTCTTCCCGGCCGCGTTCTCGGCCTCCACGTGGCGCTCGGTGACCTCGGCGACCCGGGCCACCAGCCGCTGGCGGTGCTCGGCTACCTTCTCGTCGTAGGTGGCCGCTTCGGCCACCGCCCCCAGCAGGGCGGCGTGCTCGCGGTGGATCGCCAGCGAGTTCCCGAGCGCCTGCCTCACGCGGTCGGCCGGGTCGCCCTCCCGCTCCCACCAGAGGTTGGCCTGTTCGAGGATCAGGGCGTTGACGTCCTCGGTCAGGCGGACCAGCAGCTCGTGCTTGTCGGCGAAATAGAAGTAGAAGGCGGTGCGGGAGATCCCGGCGCGCCGGGCGATCCGCTCGACGCTGAGCTCCGAGAAGGGGATTCCCTCCTCGAGCAGGGCCTCGGTGGCCTCGAGCAGGGAGGTCTCGATCGCCTGGCGCCGGGCCGTCGGGGCGCCGCCGCTGCGCGTGGTCGTGGCCATCGCGCCGAGGCTAACAGTCGCCCGGGGCGCCGCCGGGAGCTATTTTCCCGCCTGTGCCCTTCCACTCCAGCCTCGAGACGGCCAGCCCCTTCATTACCGACGACGGCTCCACGATCCGGGAGCTCGTGGGCCGGGTCAGCCTTCCCTCGGCCAACCAGAGCTTTGCCGAGGCGCGCGTACCGGTGGGCGGCGCGACGATCCATCACCACCACGTCGTGGCCGAGGAGGTCTACTGGTTCACCGCCGGCCGCGGGCGGCTGCTCATCGGAGGTGAGGAGGTCGAGGTCGGCCCCGGCGACTGCTTCCTGATCCCGCCCGGGACCGACCACAAGCTCTGGAACACCGGCGAGGAGGAGCTCGTGCTCTTCTGCTGCTGCTCGCCGCCCTACGACCCGGCCGACACCGTCCTGGCCGAGCCTGCGCCCGCCAGATAGCGCGGTATTGCAGGGCTTCCTGGGGCGCTCCGCACTATGTCCTGACCGGGGTTTACGGTTCGCCGGCGTGTTTGGAGGAGGTCCCGAGATCTGGCGGGAAGGAAGGGTCGGGGCCGAGGCCGCGGGCCTGCTGGCCAGCCCCACATGGCGCGGCCGGGGCGTAGAGCACGGCGACGGCCGGCCCGTGATTCTCGTTCCGGGGTTCCTCGCCGGGGACGAGAGCTTGTGGATGATGAGCCGCTGGCTGCGCCGGATCGGCTACCGCACCCACGGTTCGGGAATCCGCTCCAACATCGGCTGCTCGGAGCAGGCGATCGTCGATCTGGAGCAGCGCGTGGTGGAGCTGAGCGACCGCTACGACCACCCGGTCACGATCATCGGCCACAGCCGCGGCGGGATGTTCGGCCGCGTCCTGGCCGTGCGCAACCCGGACCGTGTGGACCGGGTGATCGCCATGGGCTCGCCGCTGGTGGCGAGCATGGAGGACGTCCACGGCCTCGTGCGCTTCCAGATCCGCAGCGTCCAGCGCGCCCAGCGCCTGGGCGCCAGGCACCTGATCGCCGGCGACTGCGAGCAGAGCTGGAACGCCTACCGCTTCGGCCTCGAGCCGGTCGGGTGCTGCACCGGGTTCTGGACCGACATGGACGACCGCCTGCCGACCCGGGTCGGCTTCGCCTCGCTCTACTCGCGCTCCGACGGGGTGATCCACTGGCGGGCCTGCCTCGACCCGCAGGCGCGCCATGTGGAGGTGGCCAGCAGCCACTGCGGCATGGCGGTCAACCGTGACGTCTACGAGCGCGTGGCGGAGCTGATGACCGGGCGGATCGTGGCTTCGGTCCGGCCCCTGCTGGCCGCCTGAACGGGTCGCGAACGTCCGGGCTCCGACCCCCGAAAAACCCCGTTAGTGACGACGGATACGAACTGTCACTAAGCCATCACAAAGTCTCCCCATGCGCTAACGTCCGGCTCCGCGTGCCGGTGTTCCGCCACATCGACCTGATCGTCCTCGCCGTCGCGCTGCCGGTCTTCCTCGTGGCCGGCTGGCCACTTCTCGGCTGGGCCGCCGGCACCCTGGCGTGGGGGCTCCAGAAAGCAATCGCGACCTGGACCAATCGCAAGGCGCAGGCCAGCGACGAGCCGCGCCAGGTGGCGGGGATCGTCACCGGCTCGATGATCGGTCGCGGCTGGCTGGTCGCGATGATCATCTTCGGTACCGGCATGATCGAAAACGACGCCGGCCTGGCCGCGGCGGTCCTCTTCCTGCTGGTCTTCACCGTGAACTTCTCGTTCACTCTCGTGATGCGGCCGTTCGACCGCGCCGAGAGTGGCGGGGCGGCTTAATGCGCGCCCGGCTTCTCGCTCCGGCCACGGCAGTGGCCCTCGCCCTGGCTGCGCCCTCGTCGGCCTTTTCCCTGAACATCAACGAGAGCTTCCAGCCCCAAAACGAGTTCAAGCTCGAGCCGTGGATCTCGATCAACGTCTTCGGGATCGACATGTCGATCAACAAGGCGGTCTTCTACGTGCTGGCCGCCTCGGTGCTGGCCTGCGTGACGCTGATCTGGGTCGCCCGGCGGATGCAGATGAAGCCCAACCGGGTGCAGGCGGTCGTCGAGGTCTACTACGGCCTCGTCGACAGCATCACCCGGGGGAACGTCCCCCAGGCGATGATCCGCCGCTGGTTCCCGTTCATGGCCGCGCTCTTCCTCTTCCTCTGGTTCTCCAACATGATCGGCTACCTGCCGCTACCGACCAACACCGAGCACATGGTCACCATCTTCGGGATCGAGGTCCCGTCGCTCGCCCTCTACGCCGCGACCGCCAACATCTCGGTGCCGCTGGCGCTGACCCTGGTGGTGGTGGTCAGCTACCACATCGAGGGAGTGCGGGCCAAGGGCCCGGTGAGCTACGTCAAGGGCTGGGTCCCGGCCGGCGTCAGCGGCGTCGCCGCCGTGCCGATCTTCTTCATCGAGGTGATCTCGCAGTTCGTCCGGATCATCTCGCTCTCGGTCAGGCTCTTCGCCAACATCCTCGCCGGCCACCTGCTGATCCTGTTCATGGGCGGCGGCCTGGTCGTCCTGCTCAACCTCGCGCTGATCGGCTCGCTCGTGCTCGGCCTGGTCACCGGCACCCTCGCCGTGGCCTTCTACATCTTCGAGGTGGGCCTCGTCGCCACCCTCCAAGCCTTTATCTTCACGACCCTGTCAGCGATCTACCTCGGCGGCGCCGTCGCCGAAGAACACTAAGGAGCACGAACACCGTGGACCTAACACTGATCACCGAAATCGCCCAGTCGGGCGTAACCGCCGAGGTGGCCCAGGAGTACGGCCGCAAGGGCATGAAGGCGATCGCCCTGGGCATCGGCGCCGGACTCGGCACCATCGGCCCGGGCATCGGCGTCGGATACATCTTCGGAAAGGTGATCGAGTCGGTCACCCGCCAGCCCGAGATGAAGGATGAGATCACCTCGATCCAGTGGCTGGGCTTCGCCCTCACCGAGGCGATCGTCTTCTACGCCTTCATCTTCGGCCTGATCGCCTTCTTCCTGGGCTAGGACGATGCTGGCCGGACTCACGCCGATAGCCGCCGCGGCGGCAGAGGAGGAGAGCAGCAACTTCCTCGTCAGCCCGAACGTCGGGCTGATGATCTGGACGCTGCTCGCCTTCGGGGTGACGCTCATCGTGCTCAACAAGTTCGCCTTCCCGGCGATCCGCGACGCGCTGGACAAGCGGGTGGCGATGATCGAGGAGTCGATCGAGCAGGCCGAGGAATCCAAGGCCGAGTCCGAGAAGCTGCTCGCCGAGTACCGCGAGCGCCTCAAGGAGGCGCGCGTCCAGGCCGACGAGATCGTCGCCCGGGCGCGCAAGAACGCCGAGGCATATGAGCGGGAGTCCTCGGAGGAGGCCAAGGAGAAGCGTGCCGAGCTGCTCGAGCAGACCCGGCGCGACATCGAGGCCGAGACGCGGCGCGCGATCGAGGAGATCCGCGGCGAGGTCGCCGACCTGACCGTCCTGGCCACCGAGAAGGTGACCGGCCGGGTCCTCTCCGACGCCGACCAGCAGCGGCTGGTCGACGAGGCGCTCTCCGAGCTGGACTTCACCTCCCTGGCCGGGGAGAAGCGGGGCTAGGCCATGGAGGAGATCGCCCAGGTCTATGCCCGCTCGCTCTTCAACGTCGCCAGCGAGCAGGACAACGTCGAGGTCGTGCGCGAGCAGCTCGGCCAGCTGGCCGACGCCCTGGACGAGAACCAGGACCTGCGCCTCTTCTGCTTCTCGCCCTACTTCTCCTCGGAGGAGAAGAAGCGGGGGCTGCAGGCCGCCATCTCCGACGTGGACCCGGCGGTCGAGCGCTTCCTGATGCTCCTCGTGGAGAACGAGCGGCTTCCGCTGATCGGCCGGATCCGCCGCGAGTACGACCGCCTCTGCGACCAGGCCGAGGACCTGCTCGCCGTCACCGTGACCAGCGCCGTGGCGCTCGACCCGGCGGCCATCTCCCGCCTGGTCGAGCAGATCAGCGAGCAGACCGGCTCCCGCGTGGAGCTGACCGAGGAGGTCGACCCGTCGATCGTCGGCGGGGTCGTCCTGCGGGTAGGCAACTCGATCCTGGACGCGTCGATCCGAAACCGTCTTGAAAACCTTCGCACCGAGGTCGCCCGCGCCTGATCGCGGGCAAATCCCAAGGAGTCAGAGAGAAAAATGCAGATCAAGCCCGATGAGATCACCAGCATCCTCAAGTCCCGCATCGAGGGGCTCGACGCCGGCAGCGCAGAGCTGACCGAGGTCGGCACCGTCCTCTCGATCGGCGACGGAATCGCCCGCATCTACGGGCTCGAGAACTGCCAGTCGCTCGAGATGCTCGAGCTGCCCCACGGCGTGACCGGCCTGGCCCTAAACCTCGAGGCCGACAACGTCGGCGCCGTGCTCTTCGGCCCCTGGGAGAAGATCGTCGAAGGGGACACCGTCAAGCGCACCGGCAAGCTGCTCGAGGTCCCGGTCGGCGACGCGCTGCTGGGCCGGATCGTCGACCCGCTCGGCAACCCGCTCGACGGCAAGGGCGCCATCGTCACCGACGAGACCCGCCTGGCGGAGTTCAAGGCGCCCGGCGTGGTGCAGCGCCAGCCGGTCACCGAGCCGATGCAGACCGGCCTCAAGGCGATCGACTCGATGATCCCGATCGGCCGCGGCCAGCGCGAGCTGATCATCGGTGACCGCCAGACCGGCAAGACCTCGATCGCGCTCGACACGATCATCAACAACAAGGACAGCGACCTGGTCTTCGTCTACGTCGCCATCGGCCAGCGCATGGCCACGGTGGTCCAGCTCGCCGAGACGCTCGCCGAGAACGGCGCCCTGGAGAGGACGATCATCGTCGCCGCCCCGGCCGACGAGTCGGCGCCGATCAAGTACATGGCCCCGTACGCCGGCACCGCGATGGCCGAGTACTTCCTCTACAGCGGGCGCCACGCCGTCGCCGTCTACGACGACCTCACCAAGCACGCCTTCGCCTACCGGCAGATGTCGCTGCTCCTGCGCCGTCCGCCCGGCCGCGAGGCCTACCCGGGCGACGTCTTCTACCTGCACAGCCGGCTGCTGGAGCGGTCGGCCAAGATGAACGACGAGCTCGGTGGCGGGTCGCTGACCGCGCTGCCGATCATCGAGACCCAGGCCGGCGACGTCTCGGCCTACATCCCCACCAACGTGATCTCGATCACCGACGGCCAGATCTTCCTGGAGCCCAAGCTCTTCTACTCGGGCGTCCGGCCGGCCATCAACGTCGGTATCTCGGTCTCCCGGGTGGGAGGCAACGCCCAGATCGCGCCGATGAAGAAGATCGCCGGGCGCCTGAAGATCGAGCTCTCCCAGTTCCGCGACCTCGAGGCCTTCGCCCAGTTCGGCTCCGACCTCGACGCCGACACGCAGCGCACGCTGGCGCGTGGCGAGAGGCTCGTGGCCACCCTCAACCAGCCCGAGCGCGATCCGCTCCCGGTGGAGGTCCAGGTGGCCCAGATCTACGCCGCCACCTCCGGGGCGCTGGACCGCATTCTCGTGGACCGGGTGCCGGAGTTCCTCGACGGGCTCACCCAGCGCGTCAAGGCCGAGGCCGCGCCGACGCTGGCCAGGATCGCCGAGGGCGACTGGTCCGACGAGACCCAGGCCGCGCTCGACAAGGTCGTCAAGGGCTTCGCCGACGACTTCGGCTACGACCTCGACGAGGAGGGCCAGCCACTGGCCGGCACCGGCGTCGGGGAGACCAGCCGGATGGACGAGGGCCTGGCCGAGGCCGCCGGCGAGGAAGACGCCGCCGCCGCCAACCAGGCCGAGGAAGAGGAGGCCGCCGCGACCGCCTGAGCGGCCGCGGGCACCCCCAGCCATGTCGCAGCGCGACGTAAAGCAGCGGATCGACTCGGTCAAGAACATCCGCAAGATCACGAGCGCCATGCAGATGGTCGCCGCCGCGCGCCTGCGCCGGGCCGAGCAGCGCATCGCCCACCTGCGCCCCTACGCCGGGGCGATCCGCCGCATGACCCGCCAGGCCGCCGAGGCGGCCGGGGGAGAGGTCGCCGGCAACCCGAGCCTCCAGGAGCACGAGGCCGAGCGGACGATCGCGATCCTGCTGGTCACCGGCGACCGCGGCCTGGCCGGCGCCTTCAACTCCCAGATCATCCGCGCCGGCCTCCACGCCGCCGAGCGCTACGAGGCCGAAGGCAAGAGCGTGCACTTCTACGGCGTGGGCCGCCGCGGGGTCTCGTCGCTGGTCTTCCGCAAGCTCGAGCTCTCGGGCTCGTACACCGGCTTCACCGACCGCCCCGCCTACGCCGATGCCCGCCGGATCGCCGAGGACCTGATGAGCGCCTACGTCGACGGCGCGGTCGACCGCGTCGAGGTCTTCTACAACGGCTACGTCTCGCCGCTGGTCCAGGAGGTCCGCGAGGAGACGCTGCTCCCGCTCCAGAAGGCGACGATCGACGAGGCGATCGCCGACGTCGCCGACGAGGACGTCATGCACCACGCCCTGGTCGAGTACGAGCCCGACCCGGCGGTGATCCTCCAGCGCCTGATCCCCGACTACGTCGAGATTTCGCTCTTCCGGGCCCTGCTCGAGTCGACCGCCTCCGAGCACGGGGCGCGGATGACGGCCATGCAGAGCGCTTCGGACAACGCCGGCGAGGTGATCGAGGACCTGACCCTCGAGATGAACCGCGCCCGCCAGGCCGAGATAACCCAGGAGATCATGGAAGTCGTCGCGGGCGCCGAGTCGCTCAGCTGA
>JBJTBE010000077.1:0-27715 GCA_046091165.1 Solirubrobacterales bacterium
CCCTCGGCGTTCCAGAGGTTGATCCGCCCGGCGCCGTCGGGGTACTCGCCCATCGCCACCTTGAACTGCCCGTCGCCGCCGTAGAGCTCGGCGGTGGCCGGGCCGTCGTCGGCGCGCTGCCCGAGCCGGGTGCGCAGGGTCCCCGAACGGTCGAGCAGCTCAGCGCCGGTGCCGCCGTCGGGCCACACCCCGAAGCCGGCCCGGTAGGAGCCGTCGCGGTCCCAAAACTCCACCGAGCACTCCCGGTCGCCGGCCGGACCCTGGCCGAGCAGGGCCCGCAGGCGCCCGGCACCGTCCCACACGTTCATCCCCGCCGAGCCGTCGGCGCGCTCGCCGACGCTGAGCCGGTGGCCGCGGCCGGCGTCGTAGAAGTCCAGGGAGGCGCCGCCGTCCAGCCACGCGCCCAGCGCCGCCCGGAAGGTGCCCTCGCCGTCGGCGATCTTGAGGGCCGCCGAGCCGTCCGGCTCGACAACCAGCGTTGCCCGGATCAGGCCGTCGGCGTCGGCGAGGTCGAGCGAGAGGGCGCCACCGGGGGCAAAGCCCAGCCGCGCGCGCACCGAGCCGTCCTCGCCGACCAGCTCGAAGGCCCGGGCCCGGACCGCGCCGTCAACCTCTTCGTCCATGTCCGGGTTACGGCCGGCGGCGCGTTGCCGCTCACCCGGCGACGAAGGCCGCGCGCTCGATCCGCGTGGCCACGACCGCGCTCCAGGGCTCCCCGGACTCCCGCAGGCGCCGGGCCGCGGCGGCGTGGTCGTAATGCACGCGCCGGTGTTCGACCGTCCCGTCGTCGTGGACCAGCGCCCAGGCCGCGCGCGGGTTGCCGTCGAACGGCATGCCGACGCTGCCCGGGTTGACCAGCTCGATGCCGGTTGCCTCGTCGACCCGCGAGAAGGGAAGGTGGGTGTGGCCGAAGTAGAGCCGGCGCTCGGCAACCCCCTCCAGCAGCCGGGCGTCTTCGCTCGCCGGCTCGGGCAGGAAGGACTCCACGTCGGAGGGCGGGGAGGCGTGCCAGGCGCGGGTCTGCTCGCCGGCGGCCACGCTGGCCGGCAGGGTCGCCAGGCGGGCAACCCGGTCCTCCCCAAGGGCGTTCCGGCAAGCGGCTATCGCTCCCTGGACCACGTTGTCGTCCGGGGCCTCGTCCGGGCGCGCCGCCCAGCGCTCGCCGTTCCCGCGGACCCAGTCGGCGGGAAGCGTCTCCAGCAGGTCGAGCGCCTCGGCCGGCCAGCCGCCGAAGAGCGCGTAGTCGCCCCCGAGCAGGTAGCGGTCGGCGCCCTGGGCGGTGGCATCCTCGATCACGGCCTCGAGCGCCGGCAGGTTCCCGTGCACGTCGTAGAGCAGCGCGAGCACCCTGCCAACCTATTGCCGTGGCTTTCGCATTGATAGGGCCGACGCTGACGCTCCGTCCGCCGGGGCCCGGCGACGCCCCGGCGCTGCTGGAGCTGGCCGGTGACCCGGAGGTGACCCGCTGGTTCTCCTGGGGCCCGTACACCGACGAGGGCCAGGCGCTGGCCTGGATCGAGCGCTGCGAGCGCCAGCGCGATGAGGGTGTGCACCTCGACCTTCTGATCGTCGACCGCGAGAGGGGGCCGGCCGGCGTCACCGGGCTGAGCGAGTTCAGCGAGCGCGACCTGCGCTGCGTGGTCGGCACCTGGCTGGGCACCGGGTTCCAGGGCACCGGCGTCAACCGCGAGTCCAAGGCGATCATCACGCGCCTGGCCTTCGAGCACCTGGGGATGAACCGCGTCGGCTCCTACTCCAACCCGGCCAACGAGCGTTCCACGAAGGCGCTGCTCGGCGTCGGCTTCACCCACGAGGGCGTCCTGCGTGACTGGCACCGCCACGAGGAACGGTGGCTCGACGTGAACGTCTTCGGCCTGCTGGCCCGCGAGTGGGCGGCCGGCCCGCTGGCCGACGTGCCGGTGGAGCTGGAGGGTGAGCTTCCGCCCGCCTTTCCGCGCGGCTAGTCGCGCGTCGTCCAGCTGAAGCCGCGGATCGCGAAGAAGACCGAGGCGACGGTCCAGATCCCGAGCACGGCCAGGTCCGAGAGCTGGTCGCTGAGCGGCGCCCCGGTGACCAGCGCCGCCTTGAGGCCGTTGATGACGTGGATCAGCGGCAGTGCCTCGGCGATGTCGGCCAGGAACTGCGGCAGCACGTCGACGTCATAGAAGACGCTGGAGATGAAGATCATCGGCAGGAAGACGATGTTGGTGTAGGCCGGCGCGGCCTCGAAGTTGGGGATCACGTGGGAGAAGGCCACGCCCATGGCGGCGAAGCAGGTGATCCCCAGCAGGGTGAATACGGCCAGGTCGAGCCAGTTCTTGGGCCAGCCGATGTCGAAGGCGAAGCGGGCGGCGACGATCACGATCACGATCTGGACCACGGCGTTGGTGGCGGCGCTGCCGATCACCCCCGCCAGGTAGGAGCCGCCCGGAAGCGGCGTGCCGTGGATCCGCTTGAGGACGCCCTGCTCGCGCAGGAAGGTCATCTGCGTGGCCAGCGCGTTGAAGGTGGTCGCCATCACGCTCAGGCCCGCGATCCCCGGGACGATGATGTCGAGGTTCGCCTGGTCGCCGCGGAAGATCGCCCCGAACAGGAAGAGGAAGAGCAGCGGCAGGAAGAAGCTGAAGAAGGCCGCGGCCGGGTTGCGCCAGAACATCCGGCGCTCCAGCCGGTACTGGCGCCAGGTGAGGGCGGCGGTGCTCATACCGACTCGTCCACCGGGTCGGATGTGAGCTCGAGGTAGACGTCCTCGAGCGAGGGCCGGGTGACCGAAATCTCCTCGATGCCGGCGCCCCGCGCCAGGGCGGCGCTGGTCAGCTGGTGCAGCAGGGCGGTCGGGTCCTCCTCCTCGCGCTCCTGGAGCCGGCCCTCCGCGTCGCGCCAGGCCACCCGGTAGCGCCCGGCGCCGGCGCTGAGCGTCCCGGGCGGGCCCTCGGTAAGGATCCGGCCCTCCTTGATGATCGCGACCCGGTCGCAGAGCGCCTGGGCCTCGTCGAGGTAGTGGGTGGTGAGCAGGACGGTCTTGCCGAGCTCTTGCAGCTGGCGGATCGTCGCCCACGCCTCGCGGCGCGCAGCGGGGTCGAAGCCGGTCGTCGGTTCATCGAGGAAGATCAGGTCCGGGTCGCCGACGAGAGCCAGGGCGAGGTCCAGGCGGCGCTTCTGGCCGCCCGAGAGGCTGCGGGCCGGCTCGTCGGGGCGGTCGGCCAGCCCGGTGATCTCCAGCACCTCGCCCACGTCGCGCGGGTGGGGGTAGAAGCCGGCCCACTGCTCGACCGCCTCGCGCACCCGGATGTGCCGGTACATGCCGCAGCTCTGCAGGACGATCCCGGTCCGCTCCCGCAGCGCCCGCGGACGCTGCTGGGGGTCAAAGCCCAGCACCGAGACGATGCCACCGCTTCGTTGCCGATAGCCCTCGAGGATCTCGACGGTCGTCGTCTTGCCGGCCCCGTTGGGCCCCAGCAGGCCGAAGATTTCGCCCGCAGCGACCTCGAAGTCGACGCCGGCGACGGCCTCGTGGTCGCCGTAGCTCTTGCGCAGGTCGCGCACGAGGATGGCCGGAGCGGTCTGGGACACGCGGCGATAATGGCAAACCGGATGTGAAAGACCGGTGCCAGCGACCCACCGATGGCGGAGGATCGCGATAATGGCGCCGTGGCCAAGGCACGCCCGATCCCCGGCCTGAGCGCCGACATCTCCTACGCCAACGCCGCGGCGCTGACCATCGAGGTGCGCAGCGAGGAGCTCTTCGGCCACGCCGAGGGCGTCCTGGACATGCAGGACATCACGCGGCTGCACTCGATGCGGGTCGCCACCCGGCGCCTGCGCGCGGTGCTGGAGTTCTACGCGCCCTGCCTGCCCAAGGACCAGCTGCGCCCCGCGCTCAAGGAGGTCCGGCGCCTGGCCGACGCGCTCGGCGCCCGGCGCGACCCCGACGTGGAGCTGAAGGCCCTGACCCAGTTCGCCGACGCGGTCGGCCCCCAGGACCGGCCGGGGGTGGAGCGCTTCATCGCGGGAACGCGCCGCCAGCAGGAGGAGGCCAACGCCGACCTCGCCGTCGCCCTGGAGGCGATGGTCGCCGACGACCTGCGCGGGCGGCTCGAGGAGCTGGCGGCCGCGGCGGCGATACGCGCCGGCCTTGAGGACCAGGCTCTGCCCAGCGAAGGGGCGCGGCTGGCGTGAAGCCCGGGAAGGTCAAGAACCTGGACCCCGACGGATCGCTCGCCGCCAACGCCGAGAAGATCGTCTCCGCGCGCCTGGACGAGCTGTGGTCCTTCGCGCCGGCCGTTCTCGATCCGGCCAACGTCGAGGAGCTCCACGAGATGCGGATCGCCGCCAAGCGGCTGCGCTACGTGCTCGAGGTGACCGCCGAGACCTGCTTCGGCCCCTACGCCGTGGCCGCCGAGAAGCGGATCAAGCGCCTGCAGGACCTACTCGGCGAGATCCACGACTGCGACGTCCAGTACCCGCGCGTGGAGGCGCTGCGCCACGAGCTGGAGGGAGAGGCCGCCGCCCAGCTGCGCGCGATGGCCCAGGGCAGCGCCGACCTCGACCCGGGCCTGGTGGGTTCACTGGAGCCCGCGGCCGAGGAGCGCGGGCTGGTCACCCTGGCCACCTACCTCCGCGCCCGGCGCGAGCTTCTCTACGATCAGTTCGTGGCGATGTGGAACGACCTCGAGCGTGACGGCCTGCGGGCGCGGCTGAAGTTTGCGCTTTCCGAGCGCCCGCACGCGGCGTCCGCAGCCGTGCCGCAGCCGATGGGCGGGGGAGAGGGCTGGTGACCGACGCCGCCCGCGCCGCCGACGGCGGCCAGGACCTGCCCGTTCCCGTGACCTCACCGGCCTCGGCCCCCACGGCCGAGGATCCCTTCCCGGCGCCCCGGCGCTCGAGCGACCTGGCCGACCCCACCCGCGCGTTCAACCGGGAGATCTCCTGGGTCGACTTCAACGACCGCGTCCTCCAGCTGGCCGAGAGTGTGCCGGAGGAGCAGCCGCTGATGGAGCGGCTCACGTTCTGCTCGATCTACTCCTCCAACCAGGACGAGTTCTTCATGGTCCGGGTCGCCGGGCTCCTGGACCAGGTCGACGCCGGCATCGAGAAGATGCGGGGAGGGCTCACGCCGAGCACGACGATCGACGCCCTCCACGAGAAGATCGAGCCCCAGGTCCAGCGCCAGGCCCGGCTCTGGCAGGACCGGCTGATGCCCGAGCTGGCTACCCACGGGATCCGGATCGTGGGGCTCGCCGACCTGAGCGAGGACCAGCGACGCGAGATAGACGAGCGCTTCCGCAAGCAGGTGCTTCCGGTCCTCACGCCCCTGGCCGTGGGGCTCGGCCGGCCGTTCCCCTACATCTCCAACCTCTCCCTGAGCCTTGCCGTCATGGTCCGCGACCCCGAGACCGAGCAGGACATCTTCGCCCGGGTGAAGGTGCCCAAGGAGCTCACCCCCCGGTTCTTCCCGGTCTCCGAGGGCTCCACGCTCTTCGTCCCGCTCGAGGAGCTGATCGCCGCCAACCTGGACGAGCTCTTCCCGGGGATGGAGGTCGTCGACCACGCCTGCTTCCGCGTCACCCGCGATTCGGACTTCGAGATCTCCGACGAGGCCGACGACCTGCTCGAAGCCGTTGAGGCCGAGCTGCGCCAGCGCCGCTTCGGCGAGGTGGTGCGGCTGGAGATCGAGGAGGGAATGAGCCCGGAGATCCGCCGCCAGCTGGTGGAGGCGATGAACGTCTCCGACCGCCTGCTCTACACGATTCCCGGAATGCTGGACCTCACCGACCTCATGCAGATCGTCGGGCTGCCGGGCTATGAGGACATCCGCGACGAGCCCTGGGTGCCGGTGACCCAGCCGCGGCTGATCGAGGCCGAGGACGAGGAGCTCGACATGTTCTCGGTCATCCGCCAGGGCGACCTCCTCGTCCACCACCCCTACGACTCGTTCGGCGCCTCGGTCGAGCGGTTCGTGCAGCGCGCCGTCGAGGACCCGGACGTGCTGGCGATCAAGCAGACGGTCTACCGGACCTCTGACGACTCGCCGCTGGTGCCGGCGCTCATCACCGCCAGCGAGCGCGGAAAGCAGGCCGTCTGCCTGGTGGAGATCAAGGCTCGCTTCGACGAGCAGGCCAACATCAAGTGGGGCCGCAAGCTCGAGCGCTCCGGCGTGCACGTGGTCTATGGGATGCCGGAGATGAAGACCCACGCCAAGTGCGTCCTGGTCATCCGCCGGGAAGGTGACGGCGTGCGTCGCTACGTGCACATCGGGACCGGCAACTACCACCCCAAGACCGCCCGGCTCTACACCGACTTTGGCCTCTTCACCTGCGACGAGCAGATCGGCGCCGACGTCTCGGAGATGTTCAACCACCTGACCGGCTACGGGCGCCCCGACCTCTACCACGAGGTGCTGGTGGCCCCCAACTTCATGCTCGACGGGATCATCGACCGGATCGGCCTGACCGTCGCAGCGGCAAAGAGCGGCCAGCGCGCGCAGATCCGGATGAAGATGAACGCCCTGGTCCACCCCCGGGTGATTGAGGCCCTTTACGAGGCCTCCAATGCCGGCGTCAACATCCAGCTCAACGTGCGCGGGGCCTGCTGCCTGAAGCCCGGCGTGCCCGGGATGTCGGAGAACATCCGCGTCGTCTCGATCGTCGGGCGCTTCCTGGAGCATTCCCGCATCTTCAACTTCCAGTACGCCGACAAGGAGGAGGTCTTCATCGGCTCGGCCGACATGATGCCGCGCAACCTCGACAACCGGGTCGAGCTGCTCACGCCGGTCAACGACCCGGACTGCCGCGCGCAGGTGCTCGACGACCTCGACCGCTGCCTGGCCGACAACACCAACTCCTGGGTGCTGCGCTCCGACGGCAGCTGGGAGCGCCTCTCGCCCGGCCCCGGCGAGGAGCCGCGCAACGTGCAGAGGGAGAGCATGGCGCTGGCGCTGGTGCGGGCCGCCGAGGCGGCCGTCGCGCAGTGACCGCCGGCCGTGCGTTTGCCGCCGGCATCGCCGGGGGCGCCGTGGTCGTGGCCCTGATCGTCCTGCTGAGCTCCGGTGGGGGAGGCGGCTCCGCCACGCCGGTTACGACAGGACAGCCCGAGGCGCCCGCGACGACCACCGGGAAGGCAGGGGCGGCCAAGCCTTCCGCCCCGCCGCCGGCAACCGGCAGCTTCCGGGGCCCGGTGCCGATCCTCATGTACCACGTGGTCAAGGCGCCGGCCCCCGGCACCCCGCAGGCCGAGCTCTGGGTGCCGGCCGAAACCTTCCGCCAGACCATCGCCGACCTCAAGGAGGCCGGGTACGCCGGGGTCACGATGGAGCAGGTCCACGCGGCCTGGAACGGTGGGCCGGGGCTCCCGGCCAAGCCGGTAGTCGTCAGCTTCGACGACGGTTACCTGAGCCACTACGAGGCGGCGATGCCGATCCTGCGCAGGGCCGGCTGGCCGGGCGTCCTCAACCTCAAGACCGGCAACATCGACCCCGAGGGCGGGATCGCTCCCTGGCAGGTCAAGGCGCTGGTCGCCGCCGGCTGGGAGATCGGCGCCCACACGATCACCCACGCCGACCTTACGACCCTCGACGCTGCCGGCCTGGACCGCGAGGTCGCCGGCTCCAGGAAGGAGCTCGAGAAGGAGTTCGGGGTGAAGGTGAACACCTTCTGCTACCCGGCGGGCAAGTACGACGCCGAGGCCGAGCAGGCGGTCAAGCGGGCCGGCTTCACCACGGCGACCACCGTCGACCCCGGGGTCGCCTCCCCGAAGGACAACCCGCTGCTCCTTCCGCGTGTGCGCGTCAACGGCAGCGACTCGCCGCAGGCCGTGCTGGAACGGGTGAGGACCGGCGCCGGCGCTACCGGCGGCGGCTACGGCTGAGGCACCCTGGCCCAGAAACGGTTGAAGAACATGGGTTGGACCGGGTCGGTGCGCCGGTCCACGAGCTTCCACTCGGGGCCGGGCTCGTAACGATCCTCAGAGAACTCCACCCCGTCGGCCTCATTGCGCCAACTGATCCACTGCTTCATGAACAGGCCCGCTGAACTCTTTGCGGCTAGCAGGTCAAGGTACATAAGGGCCTGGCTCTCAGGCATCTCCGGGAGAGTGCTGATTGATTGGCAAAGGGAGAACGATCGGTTGGGAAAGAGTTCGAGCTGGTCGGGTGTAAACAATGCCACCTGCCCGGGCGCGATATTGGCAATGGACTCGCTGGTGTGTTCCGGCGAGAATGACATGACGCGGTTGGAGCCCAGGGTTTCGCTCAGGTACCACTCGGCTGTCGCCAAGGCCGGCGGAATATCAAACACAAAGTAAGAAGCTGCGGTGCGTTGCGCAAAGACGAAGGCCAGCCTTCCATAGCCGGCTCCCAGCTCAGCAACTCGGAGACCGGGATCATCTGCCTCGACTGGCGGAGTGCAGGACCGCAACCCATCAAGGCCATACGAGCATTCAACAACGCTGTTGGCCAGATCCTGAGTTGTCAGACGACCCCGATATGAAACGGTAATAGGGTCGCCGACCGATGGTTCCTCAAGGTCAGCGGTAAGTCCGAATTTGTCTGAGCGCAAAGCCTCCTCCCAGGCCATGGCCACGCAAAGCGAGTAAAGACGGCGCTGGAAGCGGGTGAGCGATTGACGGTCGGGGGAAGTCATTGTCCGCAACCCCGAGGCGTCGCCGCATTTCGCGGCGAGCGCCTGAGGCGCTCGGTAGCGGAACATCTTCCGGACAGCGTTTATGACCTGGGGATCACGCGGTGAGGAGAAGATCCAGTTGAAGTAGTTATTGCCGACGTGGCGCTTTAGCCGCTTGATTCCCTCTTCGGAAATCATCGCGATGTTCGTCTCCAAGAGGCTCGCCCAGAAGTCGCCGGGCCTGAATCGCGGATCGGCTTCCTGAACGTGACCAGTCATCAGCTCAATGGCTGCATTAACCTCAGCGTCGTCATCCCGCGATGGGCTTTCCTGCATTACCAGTGAACGCCGCGGGTGAGGTTGGCCATCGCCCGCTGCTCGATCGACGGCCCCTCGCTCTCCGCCGCGACGACCTCGCCCTTGGCGGCGGCCGAGTCGGGGAAGAGGCGGTAGCCGGTGGCCAGCACCTGGTCGAGCGCCTTGGGGGCCAGGGCGTAGAGCACTTCGGCGACGGTGCCGAGCGTGGTGTTGATGTGCTTGGGGCGCTTGCGCAGCGCGTCGCAGATCATGTCGGCGGCTTCGTCGGGAGAGATCGTCGGGAACGACTTGTAGATCGTCGTCGGCGCGATCATGGGCGTCCTCACCAGGGGCATGTGGACCGTCGTGAAGGTGATGTTGTAGCCGATCAGCTCCGAGCTGACGACGCGCGACCAGGCGTCGAGCGCCGCCTTTGAGGCGACGTAAGCGCTGAAGCGCGGCGGGGCGGCCTGGACCCCGATCGAAGAGACGTTGACGATGTGGCCGAAGCGCCGCTCGCGCATGTGGGGGATGAACCCCATCACCAGCTTGATCGCCCCGAAGTAGTTGAGCTGCATCGTGCGCTCGAAGTCGTGGAAGCGGTCGAGGCTCAGCTCCACCGAGCGGCGGATCGAGCGGCCGGCGTTGTTGACGATCATGTCGACCGAGGCGTGGTCGGCGAGGATCTGCTCGACGAGGCCGTCGATCGAGTCCAGGTCGGCGAGGTCGGCCGAGTAGACAGAGGCGGTGCCGCCCCGCATCTCGATCTCCTCGCGCACCTCCTCGAGCTTCTCGATGTTGCGGGCGACCATGATCGGAATGCCGCCCGAGGCGGCCACCTTCAGCGCCGTCGAGCGCCCGATCCCGCTCGAGGCGCCGGTGATCACGACGGTGCGCCCGTTGATCGCCGCCTCCAGCGAGCGGCTCTTGAAGCGGTCGGGGTCCATCTTGCGCTCCCAGTAGTCCCACAGGGCCGGGGCGTAGTCGGCCAGCGGCGGAACCGCGATCCCGGTGCCGGCGAGCGCGTGCTCGCTCTCGGCGGTGTCGAAGCTGCAGGTGAAGCCGGCGTGCTCGATCACCTGGTCGGGGATGCCGAAGTCTTCGAGGACCGCCTCGCGCACGGCGTGGGCGCCGGGAAGGCTGGTCAGCGAGCCGAGCGCCTGCCCGACAGGGAGGGCGCCGGCCAGGCGCCGGTCGAGGCGCACGGCCACCTGCGGGGCGCCGGCGGCGCGCGCGAACTCGTTCAGCGCCTCGGTGACGCCGATCATCTCCGGGTCGGCGAGGTGGAAGGCCCGCCCGTCGAGGCCGGGCTGGTGGGCGATCTCGACCATCGCGTCGGCCACGTAGTCGACCGGCACCATGTTGACCTCGCCGATCTCCGGCGCGACCAGCGGCAGCCAGGAGGGGAGGGCGTTGCCCAGGCGCCGGATGACGCCGAAGAAGTAGTAGGGCCCGTCGACCTTGTCCATCTCGCCGGTGCGCGAGTCGCCGACGACGATCGCCGGCCGGTAGACCCTCCACGGCGCCGTGGAGCCCTCGCGGACGAGGCGCTCGGACTCGTACTTGGTGCGGTGGTAGGGGGAGGGCAGCTCCTGGCCCTCGGCGAACATCTCCTCGGTGAAGCGGCCCTGGTAGGAGCCGGCGACGGCGACCGAGGAGACGTGGTGGAGCGTTCCCGGCTCAAGGGCGGCGACCAGCTCGAGCATGTGACGGGTGCCGCCGACGTTCAGCTCCTCGTTGCGCCGGTCCGAGGCGGTCATGTCGTAGATCGCGGCCAGGTGGAAGAAGTGGTCGATCTCGCCGCGGTGCTCGGAGATCCACTCGCCGCTCACGCCCAGGCGAGGCTCGAGCAGGTCGCCGGTCACCGCCTCGACGCGGCCGCCGGCTCCCCACTTCTCGCAGAGGATCCCGAGCCGTTCCTGGGAGCCGTCGCGGACCAGGACGTAGACGTGGGCCTCCGGGTCGCGGTCGAGCAGGCGCTCGACGAGGTTGCGGCCGATGAAGCCTGTCGCTCCGGTTACGAAATAGGTCGGCATCTCGAGGGGGTCTCCTCTTGCTGGCGAATCGCGGTCGGGACGGCCGGAAGCCTAACGGGGTTGGCCCGGCTTTACGTTGCGCCCGGCCGACCGTCCGGCAGGGTGGTGCGCTCGATGCGAAGGAAGGCGCCCGGGCCGGCTACCAGCCGGCCTGCCAGTGGTCGCCGGCGGAGGCCTTGAGGCGCTTGGCGGCGGCCTTCCTGGCCTCCTTGCGCTTCTCGAGCCGCCACTGAATGAGGCTCATCGTGAGGATGAAGAGCGGAAAGAAGGCGATGACGATGAAGCCGGCCGTCGTGACCACCTTGTCGTTGGCCGCGCCGTAGAGGCCCTCGCCACTGAGCGGCTCGAGCTCGTCGGCGATCGCGGCCGGGGCGAGCAGCAGGCCGCTCGCAAGAGCGGTCGGGAGGATCAGGGCCAGACGCTTCATTAACGGAACATCGTATAGAACCCGTCGGCATGCCTGCCATCACGCGAGAGCGTCCCGGCGCCGGGATCGAGCTGGTCCGGATCGACCGCCCGGACGTGCGAAACGCGCTCGATACCGAGACGACGCTGGCCCTGGTGGAGGCCTTTACCGACGCGGCCTCCGACGAGAGCCTCCACGTGCTGGTGCTCTCGACCACCAGTACCCGCGCCTTCTGCGCCGGCGCCGACATCACCGAGGAGCTGGACGCCGAGGGCGGCTTGCGGCGGATGGAGGCCTACACGGAGATGTACCGCTCGCTCGACGAGGTCCCGGTGCCGGTCATCTGCGTCTGCGTCGGCAACTGCGTCGGCGCCGGGGCGGAGCTGGCCGCGGGGAGCGACCTGCGGATCGCCGGCGACAACCTCAAGCTTGCCTGGGCCGGCTCGAGGCTGGGCGTGCCGGTCGGGCCGGCGCGCCTGATCTCGCTGATCGGGCTGGCGCGGGCCAAGGAGCTCGTCTACACCGGGCGCGTCATCGACGGCGAGGAGGCGCTGGCCCTCGGCCTTGCCCACCGCCTGACCACCGCCGCCGAGGCCGAGGCGGCCGCGCTCGAACTGGCCGGGGAGCTGGCCGGGCGCCCGGCGGAGGGGCTGCGGCGCCTCAAGCGGATGTTCCGGGAGTTCGACGGAAGCGCCGAGCGCGTGGCCCGGGAGAACGAGCTGCTGGTCGAGTTCGAGCGTGGGGGCGGGGGCCTTCCGCGCGGCGAGAGCGACTCGTGAAGAGTCGGTGAAGCCGGCCGGCGCCCGGGCCTGTCGGTGAAAGACTGCCGATCGAGATGAGTGCCGCCACCGCCGAGGCCGTCAAGCCTGTACCCCTCGGGGAGGCCCTCGACGACGCGCCGATGTCGAAGAAGCACCGGGGCTTCTGGCTGCTGGCGGCGCTCGGCATCCTGCTCGACGGCTACGACTTCTTCGTCATCGGGATCGTCAACCCGCTGATCAAGGAGCAGTACAACCTCAGCGCCACCATGGTCGGCCTCGTCTCGGCGGCGGCGATCGTCGGGTCGATCTTTGGCGCCGGTTTCCTCGGCCCGCTGGCCGACAAGATCGGGCGCCGGCGGATCTTCAAGATCGATCTCTGGCTCTTCGTGGGCGGTTCGATCGCCTGCGCCTTCGCGCCGTCGGTCGAGCTGCTGATCCTCTTCCGGTTCATCGTCGGGATCGCCATCGGCCTCGACTACCCGATAGCCGCCAGCTTCCTCTCCGAGGTGCTGCCCAAGAAAGCCCGGGGACGCTGGCTGGTGGGGGCGTTCAGCCTCCAGTCGGTCGGGATCCTGCTCGCCGCGGTCGTCGGGCTGCTGATCCTGCTGGCCGTCTACAACCAGGCCGCCGGTGAGGCGAGCGGCAGCCAGGTAGACCTCGCGTGGCGCATCATGCTCGGCTTCGGGGCGATCCCGGCGCTGATCATCATCTGGCTGCGGCGGAAAGTGCCCGAGAGCCCGCGCTGGCTCGCCCAGAACGGGCAGGAGGAAGAGGCCGAGGCGATCACCGAGGAGCTCACCGGCGTGCCGGTGAAGGTCACCCCGGCCGACACCGAGAAGGAGATCGCCTCCGCAGAGGGGATCCAGGCGCTCTTCCAGCCGGCGCTCTTCAAGGCGAACATGATCCGGCGGACGATCTTCACCGCGGTGCCGTGGTTCCTGATGGATATCGCCATGTACGGGGTGGGGATCTTCACGCCCACGCTCCTGGCCGGCATCTTCATATCCGGCTCGACAACCAACTTCATCGCCGACGACATCACCGCGACGGAGGGCACCGCCGCGCTCGACATATTCCTGCCGCTCGGCTTCCTGGCCGCGATCTTCCTGGTCGACCGGATCGGGCGCATACCGCTCCAGGTCCTTGGCTTCACCGTGATGTCGATCGCCCTGGCGATCCTTGCGATCACGGAAGGGCTGGCCGGTGGCCCGGATAAGCACCTCGCGCTCGTCTTCTTCGGCTTTGCCCTCTTCAACTTCTTCTGCAACTCGGGCCCGAACGCCACCACCTACGCGCTGCCGGCGGAGGTCTTCCCGTCCGACATCCGGGCGGCAGGCCACGGCTTCGCGGCGGCCAGTGCCAAGTTCGGCGCCGCAATAGGGGTATTCGTCTTCCCGATCCTCATTGCCGACATCGGCGAACAGGCGCTGCTCTTTCTCCTGTCCGGCGTCTGCGTGCTGGCGCTGCTGGTGACGCTCGCCTTCCGGATCGAGACGAAGGGCAAGTCGCTCGAGGAGCTCTCCGGCCGCTCGCTGGCCGAGATCGAGCCGCGCCCAAGCCCGCCGTGATCGGGGGCGCCCGTCCTGCCGGGGTTCGCTAGCGGATCTTCTTCAGGAACGGAACCACGGTCTTGATGAAGTCGTTCCTGGCTGGTGCGGCCAGGAGGGGATCGAGGTGGCTGGTGCTCGAAGCCCGGTCGACGAGGACGAGTCCATTCTTCGGGACCTTGGACCGCTCGGCGAATCTGGTCGCCCCGTTGATCACGCCGTTGGAACCGCCGCTCAGCGAGGTCTGGAATGCGTAGTACGGCACGTTGACTTCGGCCAGGTGCGTAATGCGCAGGCCAAGAGTCTTGGCGCCGGGACTGTTCGGGTCGATGCCGGCCGCTCCGCCCGTGTCGACGTTCAGTCGGCTGGGGTAGTACCAGTCGGCGCCGTTGGTCCCGTTCCGGTCACTCATGAAGCCGCGGGCGATGTTCTGGACGGGAGTGATTCCGTTGTCGACCCAGCCGCGGGGATCGCCGCTGGCCGCCAGCTCTCCGGAACGAACCTGGATCAGCCGGAGGTTCGGTGGCGAGGTCTTGTAGTCGAATGCGTAGCCGAGTGAAGCGGCGTTGTCGGTCGCGATGCCCGGAGGCTGCAGGCCGGGAACGGCCGAGATCAGCGGGTAGGTCTGGAGCACCGACGGTCCGGTGGGGCTCTGATGAGCACCGAATGCGCCAATCTCCACGAAGGGCCCCGTGATCCAGGCGAAGCCCGGGAGCCGGAGCAGGTTGCCCCAGGGGCCGTCCTTGGCCGGATCGAGGTTGTCCACTGCGGCCTGGGCCTTCTCCGCGGTGTCGTAATTGGGGCTGGCCGTGCTCGAAAGCCCGCCGTCGATAGCGACGATCCCCTTGATGTCCCGGTAGCCGGGCTTGCCATTGAAGTCCCAAGTGGCGTACGCGGCGGCCATCGAGGCGCCGAGCGAATGGCCACCGAGAATGACCTTGCGTCCGCCCCTGGCGGCCTGCCGGATGACTACGCGGGCATCCTCCACCTGCATGCCCATGCCCCAGTTTTTCATGAAGGCAAAGTCCTTGGGCTGGTGGGGCTTGTACTGCTGCTTGGTGCCGGGGAGGTAGTAATCGACCAGCTGCTGGGCGGTCGCCTTGCCGGCTGCAGCCTTCCTCATCATCGAGGTGTCCTCGAGGGCCTGGGTGCGGCGGTCCATGGCCCAGACCTGTAGGCCCGGAACCTGGCGGGCAAGTTCGGGGCCTACGATCGAGAAGTTCCCGGCGCCGCCGTTGGTCCCAGGGATCAGCACCAGGACCTTCTTGGCCTTGGGCGAGCCGTACTTGGTCACGAAGACCTTGTTGTACTTCGCGGGAGTGCCCGGAAGCGAACCAACCTTGTAGGCGGTGAAGGCGACGGGCGTCTTCGCCCCGACGGGGGCAGCCATGGCCAGGCCGGTGGCCGCGACGGCGGCAACGGCGGTGAACGAGTGCACTCTCCGGATCTTCATGGCGGGAACCGTACCATCGGGCCGTGGCCGTTATCGCCGGTTCGGACCTGCAGAAGGACGTAGCCGGGCGCCCGCTCCTGCAGGGCGTCTCGTTCCGCCTCGAGCGCGGCCAGCGGATGACCGTGGCCGGCCGCAACGGCGCCGGCAAGACCACGCTCCTGCGGATGCTGGCCGGCGAGAGCTCGATTGACGGCGGCGAGCTGCTGCTGGAGAAGGGCGCCCGGGTGGCCCTGCACGACCAGCGCCCGCCACGCGAGCGGGAGGTCGCCCTGGGGGAGTACGTCTACAGCGGCTGCCGGGAGGCCCTCGAGCTCGAGGGGGAGCTGGCGCGCCTGGAGGGCGAGATGGCCGGGGGAGACCAGGCGGTGATGGACCGCTACGCCAGGGCCCAGGCGCGCTTCGAGCTGGTCGGCGGCTACACCTGGCGCGACGAGGCGCTGGCCACCGTCCGCGGCCTGGGGTTCACCGAGGCCGATCTCGAGCGCTCGCTCGACAGCTTCTCCGGCGGCGAGCTCACGCGAGCCTCCCTCGCGCGGGTGCTGGCCGCCGCCCCGGACGTCCTCCTGCTCGACGAGCCGACCAACCACCTGGACATCGAGTCGCTCGAGTGGCTGGAGGCCCGCCTCCAGGCGGTTGACGCCGCGGTGATCCTCGTGGCCCACGACCGCTGGTTCCTGGAGTCGGTGGGCAACTGCGTCCTGGAGCTCGAGGCCGGGCGCGGGCGGTTCTTCAACGGGCCCTGGCACGCCTGGCGGGCCGAGCAGGCCGCCCGGGAGATCGCCCAGGGCCGCGCGATCGCGCGCCAGAAGGCGGAGATCGAGCGCATGGAGCGCTTCGTCGAGCGCTTCCGTTACAAGGCGACCAAGGCCCGGCAGGCCCAGTCGCGCCTCAAGAAGCTGAACCGGATGGAGCGGATCAGCGAGGATCCCCGCGATCGCCGCGAGCTTGAGTTCGCCTTCGCGGCCCCCGAGCGCTCCGGGAGGGTGGTCTTCGAGCTGGAGGACGGTCGGGTCGACGTTCCCGGCCGGACGCTCGTCCAGGACGCCTCGATGTGGCTCGAGCGCGGCGAGCACGTGTCTCTGGTGGGCCCCAACGGCAGCGGCAAGACGACCTTCCTGAAGGCCCTGACCGGTGAGCGCCCCCTCGACGGGGGGCGGCTGAAGCAGGGGCACAGCGTCCAGGTGGGATACCTGAGCCAGCACGGCGAGGAGCTCGAGTTCGGCGGTGCCCGCACGGTGCTCGAGGCGGCGGTTCACCAGACCGGCCTGGCCCCCAACGAGGCCCGCGCGCTGCTCGGACGCTTCCTCTTCTCCGGGGAGGAGGCCGAGAAGCCGCTCGACGGGCTGAGCGGCGGCGAGCGCAAGCGGCTCGGGCTGGCGACGCTGGTCGCCAGCGGGGCCAACGTGCTCGTGCTCGACGAGCCGACCAACCACCTCGACCTCGAGAGCCGCGAGGCCCTCGAGGACGCGCTGGCCTCCTACGAGGGCGCCGTGCTGCTGGTTACCCACGACCGGGCGCTGCTCGACGCGGTCGGTACCCGGACGATCGCCGTCGAGGACCACACCCTGCGCTCCTACGTCGGCGGCTGGGCCGAGTACGCGCGGCTCAGGGAGGAGCGGGCCGAGCGGCCGGCAGGGGCGCCTCCCGCGCCGGTGCCCGGAAGCTCGCGACCGGCCCAGGCGCCCGCTGAGGGCCGGACCGGGGAGGAGCCCAGCGCACGCGAGAAGGTTCACGGCCGCAGCCGCAGCGGGCCGTCCAAGAACCGGCTCCGGCGCCAGGCCGAGCTGGAGGCCGCCGTCGAGCAGGCCGAGGCGGCCCAGGCCGCGCTCGAGGAGGAGCTCTCGGCCCCCGAGGCCTGGGCTACCGCCTACGAGACGGCCAAGTCCCAGGCTCGGATCACCGCCGCCCGGCGTGCCGTTGAGGCGGCCTGGGCCGAGCTGTCCGAGTTCGAGGAGTCCGAGCCGGCCACGGCCGGCTGACGGGGCTTCCTCCCGGCAGCGCGGCTACTCGGAGCGCGGCTTGACGCGGACCTTGATCGAGTAGCGGCTCGGGTTCACCGGGACCGCCGGGTTCTCGATCCGGTCCAGGCGCCCGACGAGCTTCTTCCACTGGCCGGGCCGCAGCACCGCCGCGGCGCGGGCCTTGCCGCCCCCGGCGTCGCCGCCCGGCTGCCAGCCAACGTGGATGTGGTCGGCGTGGTCGCCCATCGCGTAGGTGTTATCGGTGCCGGCGTACTCCATGAGGGTGATGATCTGTGAGGGTTTCATCGAGCCCTGCAGGGTGAGGAGCTCGCGTACGGCGCGGTCGGTGATCGAGCCGTTGCCCTGGTTTCCCATCACCGACTTGCCGTTGATCGTCGCGATGTCGACCGCGTTGCCCGATGAGTGGTGGGAGACGTTGCCGCTGGCGGTGTAGTAGCCGTGGCCGCAGGTGAGGCTGGTGACGCCAAGGCTCATCCCGCGCGCGGTCAGGAACTCCATTGTGGCCAGGACGCGGCGGTCGATCGACCCGGCCCGGATGTCCTGGCGCCCGCATTCGTAGATCTCTAGCCGGCGGTTGGCCAGCACGCGGCGCTCGAGGGCCTCCTTGCTCATCAGCAGGATCTGGCCGATCGTCGCGGCGCGGCCGCCCCGGAGCATCGGGTTGGAGGCCCTGTAGACGTTGGTCGAGGCGAGAAGGCGCCAGCCGTCGAGGATCGGGGTCGGGTCGATTCGCGGGGCGCCCTCGCCGGCGGGGCGGATCTCGAAGTAGACGTGCGGGTTGGCGTCGGCGGCCGTATCTTTCGACGGCCAGGCCTGGGAGGCGGCGCCAACCCGGCCGAGGATCGTGCCGGCGATCACCTTGGAGCCGCGGCGGAGAGGGAGCAGCGCCACCTGGTCACGGCGAAGCTCGTAGGGCGGCGCGAGGTAGCGGCCGAGCTCGCCGCCGTCGACCGCGGTCGGGCGGGGCCCGGATGTCGCGGCAGCCGTGGAGTTCCCGCCGGCACCGTTCTGGATCTGGCGGTCGCCACCGGCGGTGCGGGCGCCGGGGCGGGCCGGTTCGGCGAAGAGACGCTCCTTGGAGGCCGAGCCGGCCGTTGCGGAGGGGAGAGGTGCCGGCGCCGCCGAGCTCGACCTTGCCGGGGCGGAGACCGGCGTCTCGGAGTTGACCGGGGCCGAGGCGGCCTTGTCGGCTCGGGGCACCACATGGTGGCTGGCCAGCGAGTCGAGGTGGGCGTAGGTGTAGAGATTGCCGTAGCCGTCACGCAGCCGGACGAAGTTGCCCAGGCGGCGGTTCTTCCCGATCTCCTCGACCTCGCCGTCCTGCACGGCGACGGCGCCGGCTCCGTCCTGGGCGTAGATCCGGGTCGAGCGGCGCGTGCCCGTGCCGACCGGCTCGGCGACGCCGTCCTTGCCGGCCTTCTCGAAATCGTAGGCACCGGCGTAGTTGGACGGCCCGGACACCGGCGCGCGGCCCATCGTCAGGCCGGTGAGCGCGCCGACGAGGTCGGGCGGCAGGGCGGCGAGCTTCTTGGCGCGCCTGAGGACGTCGGCTACGTACCAGTCGGCGCGGTTGTAGGAGAAGAGCGCGCGCTCGATGCTCTCCGAGGCGCCGGAGGCCTTCAGGTAGCGGGCAGCGGAGAAGATCGCGTCGACCGGGTTGTAGGGGTCCTTCTCGCCGTCGCGGTTGGCGTCGGTTCCGTAGCTCTCCCAGGTGCCGGGCATGAACTGCATCCAGCCCATCGCGCCGGCGCTGGAGACCGAGAGGTTGCGGCCGTAGTCGGTCTCGATCTCGTTGATCGCGGCAAGGATCTCCCAGCGGATCCCGTACTCGACCCCGGCCGCCTGGTAGATCGGCAGCAGGAAGGTGGGGATGCGGAACTCCTCGAGGACCGCGTCGGGAACCGTCGTGAGGGGAGTGGAGAGCGGATCGGAGAGGCCCGCGAAGGGTGACTGCCCCACCGCTCCCTCCTGCTGGATCAGCCTCGCCCGCGCGTCGCGGTTCTCCTGGAGGAACTGGCGGGCCGCCTCGCGGCGCTTGTCGGCCGGCGACTGCTTCTTGCTGGAGGGGGGAGGGGTGCCGAGCTCGACGTCGATCGTGCCCAGGTCGGTCGTTCCCTCCGGGGTTGTGGTGACCGGAGAGGTCGTGGCCGGGGTCGTCGCCTGGGCGTCGTTCGGCGCGCTCCCCTGGTCGCTGCTTGAAGCCGGATCCTGGGCTACGGCACTGCCGGTGGCTGCGGTCACGGCGGCAGCCGCCGCCACAGCGAACAGGGATGTGTTGACCGCGCGCGCCACTTGAACCCCGTTTATACGGCAAATCCCGGCGATTCGCACCGGTTGGCGTAAATCATTCCGGCGCGGCCAGGCGGGTCGGAGGGTCGGTTTGCGTCGGGGATCACGGGCGGGGTCAGTCCTGGCCCAGGGCGCCCTGGCGCAGGGCGATGCCCTCGAGCCGGTGGGCCACCTGCTCGCAGGAGTCGATACTCGCCTCCAGCCAGGTGAAGATGTCCTTCCAGCGGATGACGACCATGGGATCGATGCCGCCGGAGAAGAGGGAGGCCAGGGCCTCGCGATAGAGGCGGTCGCCCTCGTCCTCGATCCGGTTGATCTCGACCAGCGCCGCCGCCAGGCTCCGGGGGTCGCTGAAGGAGTTGAGCGCGCTCGAGACCTGGGATGTCGCCTCGACCAGCACGTCGCTCATGGCCACGGCCTGTTCCATTGGTGCTTCGATGGCGTAGACCCCCATCATGTCGGCGGTCTGCTCGGCGTGGTCCACGATGTCGTCGACCGCGGTCGCCAGGGCGAAGCCTTCCTCCGGCAGGAGGCCTCCCGAGCCGGGCGCCTCCTGGAGCCGGACGAGGATGCGGTGGGTCAGGCGGTCCCCCCGGGTCTCGAGCTCCTTCATCTGGGGGATCAGCTCGGGGTGCTCCGGAAAGGAGGCGAGCAGCTCGCGGAGGGTCTGGGCACTCTCGAACGCATTGGCGCCGGCCTGCCCGAGAAGGGTCAGGAGCTTGTCGTCGGTCTTCTTGCGCGCCACGATCGCCATTTACCCTTTCAAATTAGGGGATTGCCGGTTTTCGCGACACCGGCTTTACCGGTGGTTGACAGCCTGTTCACAGCCAGGTGACCCGGGCCCACCACCGGTCGGGGAGCCTCCCGCCCGTGACTGCCCAGAGCGAGCTTCCGCCCGTGGAAGCCGGGGGCACCGGAAGCGGTGCCGAGGTCGACCTCGCCGAGGATTCGGTGATTGCGGTGGGCAACCTCGAGATCCGGCCCAGCGAGGGGTTTGCGCTGGTGGACGGCCGTCCCCTCCGCCTCTCGGTGCGGGAGTTCGGCCTGCTGGCCGAGCTGGCCCGCAACCAGGGGCGAGTCGTGAGCCGGGAGGTCCTTTACAAGAGCGTGTGGGGTTCCAACCTCAGGGTCGGGGACCGGACCATCGACGTTTACGTACGGCGCCTGCGGGTAAAGCTCGCCGCGCAGGTGCCGGAGTGGATGTTCATTCACACGCATATCGGGTTCGGATACCGCCTGCAGCCTGAACTGGCCGAACAGCCAAGGCATTAACGGGTTGTTCACACAAAAGTGACGCCGCTGTAACAAGGTATTGAGACGCCGGTGGGAACTTCCCGTCCGTAGGGAATTTCCCAGCAAACAACGGAAGAGGAGCAATGAACAAGAGACTGGTTGTGGCCGCAGTGGCCAGCATCGCCGCGCTCGGGATCTCCGCGTGTGGCAGCAGCGACGAGAGCTCGACCGACACAGGCGGCGGAGGCAACGTCTCCGGAGCAGTCGCGATCGACGGCTCGAGCACCGTATTCCCGTTCGCCCAGGCCGCGGCCGAGGGCTTCCAGGGCGAGAACCCCGACGCCAGGGTCACGGTCGGCCAGTCCGGTACCGGTGGCGGCTTCGAGAAGTTCTGCGCCGGGGAGATCGACATCGCGGACGCTTCGCGCCCGATCGACGAAGAGGAAGAGGTCCCCCTCTGCAAGGAGAACGGGGTCAAGTACGCCGAGGTTCAGGTGGCCAACGACGGCATCGCCATCGTCACCAACCCGGACCTGAAGATCGGCTGCCTCAAGGTCGACCAGCTCAACCAGCTCTGGAAGAACGGTTCGACAGTCACGAACTACGACCAGCTCGGGTCCGGCGTTCCGTCGGCGAAGGTCTCGCTCTTCGGCGCGGGTACCGACTCGGGGACCTTCGACTTCTTCACCGAGGAGATCAACGGGGAGAAGGGCAACACCCGCAGGGACTACCAGCCCTCCGAGGACGACAACGTGCTCGTGCAGGGCGTCGAGGGTGACAAGACCGGGCTGGCCTACTTCGGCTTCTCGTACTACGAGGACAACGCGGACAAGCTGAACCTGGTCGCGGTTGACGACGGAAAGGGCTGCGTCAAGCCCTCGGTTGAGACGATCCAGGACGGCTCATACAAGCCGCTCTCGCGTCCTCTTTACATGTACGTGAACACCGCCGCGCTGGCCGACAAGCCGCAGGTCAAGGCGTTCATCGACTATGCGATCGCCAACTCCGACGAGGCGGCGACCACGGCGAAGATCGTGCCGATGACCTCCGAGCAGGCCAGCAAGGCCCAGGAGGAGCTGACCAAGGCCGAGGACAAGGCCGCGTCGGCCTCGTAAGGGTCGCTTGGCGGTAAACCCAACACCGGCCCCACCGGGGAGCCCGAGCGCCCGCGAGGTGTTCGGCGCTCCCCGGCGGCGCCTGGGGGAGCGCGCGATCGCGGTCGCCCTGGCCGCGGCGGCCGCCGCCTCGGTCCTGGTAACCGTCGGGATCATCGTCTCGCTCACCGGCGAGACGCTTGCGTTCTTCGCCGACAGGGCGGTGAAGGTCGGCCAGTTTCTCACCGGCCCCGAGTGGTCGCCGCTCTTCGCCGACCCGCAGTTCGGGATCCGGCCCCTGGTCCAGGGGACCCTGATCATCACGCTGATCGCGATGGTTGTCGCGGTGCCGCTGGGCATCGGCACCGCCGCCTACCTCAGCGAGTACGCCAGTCCCAGGGTCCGAAAGACGGTCAAGCCGACGCTCGAGCTTCTCGCCGGCGTGCCGACCGTCGTCTTCGGCTACTTCGCCCTCACCTTCTTCACGCCCAAGATCCTCAACGACATCCTCGGGCTCGATGTCGCCGTCTTCAACGGCCTCGCCGGCGGAATCATCGTCGGCGTGATGATCATCCCGACCGTCGCCTCGGTCGCCGAGGACGCTATGGCCGCGGTGCCGCAGGGGCTGCGTGAGGGAGCCTACGGAATGGGCGCCAGCCGCCGGCAGGTGTCGGTCCGGGTCGTCATCCCCGCCGCGCTCTCGGGGATCGTGGCCGCGGTCGTGCTCGGGGCCTCCCGCGCCGTGGGGGAGACGATGATCGTCCTGATCGCCGCCGGCCAGGTTCCGACGACCTCGCTCAACCCGCTGAAGCCGATGGAGACGATGACCGCGTTCATCGGCGCCACCGGCAAGGGCGACGTTCCCACCGGCTCCACCGGTTACAAGGCGATCTTCGCCGTCGGCTTCACCCTCTTCGTCATCACCCTCGTCATCAACCTGATCTCGATCCGGTTCGTGCGCAAGTACCGGCAGGTCTACGAATGACCACCACCAGCGTCGACGAGCGGCCCGTTCCGGCCGAGGATGTGATCGGCCGCCCCTCCGCCGCCGGCCATCTCAGGGACCGCGCCTTCAAGGCCGGGCTGATCGGCCTGACCAGCGTCGGGCTGATCGTCCTCGCCGTGCTGCTGGTCACCACCTTCCTCGACGGCGCGCCCAGCCTCAGCCTCGAGTTCCTGACCAGCTTCCCATCCGCCTTCCCGGAGAAGGCGGGAATCGAGTCGGCGATCACCGGCACCCTCTGGCTGATGGTGATCGTCGGTGCGGTGATCATCCCGCTCGGCGTGGCCACCGCGCTCTACCTCGAGGAGTACGCCGACGTCAACCGCTGGTGGAACCGGGTGATCGAGGTCAACATCCAGAACCTCGCCGCGGTCCCCTCGATCGTCTACGGCATCCTCGGCCTGGCCTACTTCGTCCGCGGGCCGCTATCGCTCGGCCGGACCGTCCTGGCCGGCGGGCTGACCCTCTCGCTCGTGGTGCTCCCCGTGGTGATCATCACCACCCGCGAGGCGATCAGGGCGGTCCCGCCCTCGATCAAGGAGGGCGCGCTGGCCCTCGGCGCGACCCGCTGGCAGGCGATCTGGCGCCAGATCCTTCCCGCGTCGGTGCCCGGGATCGCCACCGGCGTGATCCTCTCGGTCTCTCGAGCGATCGGCGAGACGGCGCCGCTGATCCTCGTCGGGGCGGCGACCTTCGTCGCCTTCAACCCCACCGGCCTCGACTCCCCGTTCACGGCCCTGCCGCTCCAGATCTTCTCCTGGACCTCCCAGCCCGACGAGGACTTCAAGGCCCTCGCGGCGGCCGCGATCATCGTCCTGCTCGTGATCCTCGCCGTCCTGAACGGACTGGCGATCTGGCTCCGTAACCGCTACCAGAGGAAATGGTGAATATGTACCCCGAAGAAGGCCTCTCCGAGGCTATGGTTCCCGGCGTGAGCGAGGATTCCCAGCGCCAGGCCGAGGGGGCGGCCGGGTTCCCGGGCGAGGTGCCCCCGGTTCCGGCCGGCGCCCCGCATGCTCCGGTGCCCGAGGTTGCCCACCACGACGTCATCGACGACGCGATCCACAACCCGGTCTTCGAGACCGACGACCTCTCGGTCAGCTACTCGGGCAAGCCGGCCGTCCTCGACGTGACCATGAAGGTCCCCGAGAAGGAGATCACCGCCTTCATCGGCCCCTCGGGCTGCGGCAAGTCGACGATCCTGCGCTGCCTTGACCGCATGAACGACCTGATCCCGGCCGCCTCGGTCACCGGGACCGTCCGTTACCACGGGGTCGACCTCTACGCCGGCGGCGTTGACGCCGTGCAGGTGCGCAAGAAGATCGGGATGGTCTTCCAGAAGCCCAACCCGTTCCCCAAGTCGGTCTACGAGAACATCGCCTTCGGCCCCCGCGTCCAGGGAATGAAGGGCGACATGGACGAGCTGGTCGAGACCGCCCTGCGCCGCGCCTCGCTCTGGGACGACGTAAAGGACCGCCTGAAGGACAACGCCTTCGGCATGTCCGGCGGCCAGCAGCAGCGGCTCTGCATTGCGCGCGCCCTGGCCACCGACCCCGACGTGCTCCTGATGGACGAGCCCTGTTCGGCCCTGGACCCGATCTCCACCGGCCGCATTGAGGACCTGATGCACGAGCTCAAGGAGACGGTCTCGATCGTGATCGTCACCCACAACATGCAGCAGGCCGCCCGCGTCTCCGACCGGACCGCCTTCTTCATCGTCGACCTGAGTGCCGGCGAGGACCAGCGGATCGGCCGGCTCGTCGAGTACGGCCCGACCGACCGGATGTTCACCAACCCCCACGACACCCGCACCGAGGAGTACATCTCCGGGAAGTTCGGCTGATCGTGGCCGGCTCGGCGACCCGGCTGCAGTTCCGCGAGCAGCTGGACCTGCTCGAGGAGCAGACGCTGGGGGCGATCGACATCGTCATCGAGCAGCTCGACCGATCGCTCGAGGCGCTCGAGACCCAGGACGTCGAGCTGGCGACCTTCGTGATCGCCGACGACGACCGGGTGGACGGTCGCTACCTCGAGGTGCACCAGGGGGTGCTCTCGCTCCTGGCGCTCCAGGCCCCGGTAGCCGCCGACCTGCGCCTGGTCGCGGCGATCCTCCACGTGATCAAGCACGTCGAGCGCATGGGCGACCAGTGCGTGAACATCGCCAAGCTGATCCCGCTGGTGGGCAGCGAGCCGCCGGTCGTTCCCGAGCTGCTGGAGAAGATCCTGCGGATGGGTGCCGCGGTGCGCGGCGAGGTGGTCGAGGCCAAGCTCGCCTTCGAGAACCGCAAGGTCGACCTGGCCTCCGACCTGGCCCGCCAGGACAACGAGGTCAACCGGCTCAACAAGGAGGTCTTCCGCTCGGCGGTCTCGGTCGGCGACGAGGAGGATCGCCGCGAGTGGGCGATGACCATGACGCTGGTGGCCCGGGCGCTCGAGCGGCTGGGCGACAACGCGGTGGGAATCGGCGAGCAGGTGATCTTCGTCGAGACCGGGCTTTTCCGGGAGTTTCCGGTCGACGAACCGGCCCCTGTTACCGAGTAGTTAACCGATCCCGCCCAGAGGGGCCCTTGTGCCGCGTGATGCCGTACGCTGCGGCTGTGACTGATCTGGGAGTCACGCCCGCCGAGGGCGTGCGCATCGCGGTAATCGACACCGACTCGGGCTTCCTCAAGGTCCTGGACAAGCGCCTCGACCGTCTCGGGTGGGAGCACCGGACGCTCGCCGGCCCGGTTCCGATCGAGGAGATCGTGGCCATGCGGCTCGGGGCCCTGGTAATCGACCTGACCGTCCTGGGCCCCCAGGCCTGGGAGTACCTCGAGCGCGTCTGTGCCGCGGTTCCCGGGCTCGGCGTGATCGTCTGCACCGGCCGGGCCAGCGTCGCCCAGCGGGTTCGCGGGCTGAGGCTCGGCGCCGACGACTGGGTGCCCAAGCCCTGCCATCCCGAGGAGCTGATCGCGCGGATCGAGGCCGTGACGCGCCGCAGGCGCCGTTCGGACTCGCGCGAAGTCGCGGAGGCCCAAGCCGCCGGCGAACTCGAGATCAAGCCCGACCTCTTCCAGGCCTTCGTCGGCGAGCGCTCGGCCAACCTCACGCGGCGCGAGTTCGAGCTCGTCGAGCTCCTGGCCAGCGTCGACGGCCGCGTGCTCGAGCGCGAGGAGATCTACCAGCGGGTCTGGGGCTACGCGATGGCTCGCGGCGACCGCTCGGTCGACGTCTTCGTGCGCAAGGTGCGCCACAAGCTGGAGAAGGCCTCCCCGGACTGGAAGTACATCCACACCCACTTCGGCGTCGGTTACCGCTTCGCCGCCGAGCTGCGCGAGGGTGCGGTCGACATCCCGGACGCCCCGCCGGCCGACCTCGCGCCCGCGCCGAAGCCCAGGAAGCGCTCCAAGAGCAAGGCCGCCTGACCGCCGCCGGCCCGCGGCCCTAGGCTGGGGACGTGCGCACCCCGGCCTACGTCCTGATCGTCCTGGCGCTCGCCGCCGTCGTGGCCTTCGCGCCGCTTGGCGGCGTGGGGGCCGACATGGTCGGCCGGGCGCTCTCGCTCGCCTTCATCCTGATCATCGCCCTGGGCATGTGGTGGGGCTGGCGCCGGATGGGCAGCGACCTGGAGCGCCTCTCTCCCGGCTCCCAGGCCCTGGGCCTCGGGTCGATCGGCCTCCTGGTGCTGACCGCGACCGGCTGGTCGCAGCTGACCGGCGGGGCGCCGGGGCTGCTCGGGGCGATCCTGCTGATCGCCGTCGGGGTGCTGGGCCTCTACATCGTCTGGCAACGCTTCCGCCAGCTCGTCTGAGCCGGCACCGGCCCGGCGCAGGGCCGTAACCGGGTCACGGTCCCGCCGCAACGCCGCGGCTCCGAGCATGCGCCCATGAGCGCCCTTCGCTCCACCCGCGGCCAGGCCAGCGTCGAGCTGGTGGCCATGCTGCCGGTACTCGGCGCGCTGCTGGCCGGCTGCTGGCAGGCCGTGGTCGCCGGGCACTGCTGGTGGCTGGCGGGGGTCGGGGCGCGGGCGGCGGCCCGGGCCGAGGCGGTCGGGAGCAGCCCGCTTGCCGCTGCCCGCCGCGCCCTGCCGCCGGGGCGCCGGCCCGGACTGAGGGTGACGGTAAGCGGGGGCGGCGCGGGGCAGGTGACGGTGCGGGTGCCGGTCCCCGCGGTGGTCCCCGGCGTGCGCCTCGGGAGGGTGTCGGCGACGGCAGGGCCCCGCGGGGAGGGCCGGTGAGCGGGCGGCCGGTGCTGGTGCTGGGCCGGGCACCCGAGGCCGAGGCGCTGGCTGCCCTGGTCGCCCTCGAGGGGGGTGGCCTACCCGTGGTTCACCTGCGGGACGGCGAGGGCTCCCCGCTGGAGGCGCTTGTGCCGGCGCGCCGGGGCGCCCGCGAGCTGGCCGGGGTGCTCGGGGGCGCCGGGCTGGAGGCTTCCGCCCGTGGCGGGCTTGCGGTGGTGGACGGCAGCGGGCTGCCGGCGCCGGTGCTCGCAGAGCGGGTCGAGAAGGCCTGTGGCCGTGCCCCCGTGCTGGCGCTCCTGCGCGGGCGCGAGCCCGGGGACGAGCCGCTGCTGGAGCACGCTGAGGTCGTGGTGGCCGAGGGCGCACGGGAGGCCGCCGTCGACCTGCTCCTGGCCGGGCTCGCGGAGCGCGGCGTGGACGTGCGGCGCTGCGAGGCCCCCGCCGGCCTGGCGGCGGGCATGGCCCGCTCAGGGGTGAGGCTGCCGGGCCTGGGCTCGAGCCCGGGCCAGGCCTCGGTCGAGACGCTGGCGCTGCTTCCCCTCCTGCTGGGCCTCACCCTGGCCTGCGGCCAGCTCCTGGCTGCCGGGGTGGCCCGCGAGCGTGCGGGCCCCGGAGCCCCCGCCGGCGCCGCGGCCCTGACCCCGGGCCGCGCCGCCGCGCGCGCCGCCGCGACCGCCGCCGCGCTCGCACCCTCGGCCGCCATGCGGCGCCGCGCCTCGGCCGCCGCCTCGCGCGCGCGGGCGTTGGCCGCCTCGCGGCGCACCTGCGGGGGGT